>NZ_LR134201.1:0-318562 GCF_900635955.1 Cedecea lapagei | reverse complement strand
CCCACGGCGTTCCCAGCGCGGAACCCTGTGGCCCATACGCCAGTAAATAGCGGTCGATATCCACCATCGCGGCCCAGCGGTTTTCGCACCACACCGGCGCTAGTAAGGTTGGGCGCCTGGCGTTAGCCGAAATACGATGAAACACGACATCAAGCGGCGTATGGCGAATCATTTCGCCGGCGGTGGCCACATACTCATCCAGCGCGATCCCCTCAAGGCGGCCAGCGCGCCAGCTTTTGGCCATGATGCTGCCTTCAACGATATGCAGCGGGTGCAGCTTCAGGCCGTCCACGCCGGTTTCAACCACTTTTTCCAGCGTGTTCATGCAGTGCTGCTGGCCTTCGCCGGGCAAACCGACAATCAGATGACTGCAAACCTTCAGCCCGCGAGCGCGAGCGCGCCGCGTTGTCTGCTGGTAGCAGGCAAAATCATGCCCGCGGTTGATCCGGTGCAGCGTTTTGTCATTCGCCGTCTGCAAACCCAGCTCCAGCCAGACCTCATAACCCTGTTCGTGGTAATCGCTTAGCAGATCCAGCACGCTCTCGGGCACGCAGTCAGGCCGGGTGCCTACGCAGAGCCCCACGATGCTGGTCTGGCTCACCGCCTGCTGGTACATAGCACGCAGAACCTGCACCTCAGCCCAGGTGCTGGTGTAGGCCTGGAAGTAAGCAAGGTAGCGCTGGGCGCGATTCACGCGACTGGCCTGATGCGCGAGCTGCTCAGCAATCGAACTGTGCTGCTGGGCTTCGTCGGCAAAAGAGGCGACGTTGCAAAAAGTACAGCCGCCTCGCCCAATGGTACCGTCGCGATTAGGACAGCTGAATCCGCCATGCAGCGTGAGTTTATGGACCTTTTGCCCATAGCGGCGCGAGAGATCGCCGCCAAACATATTGACTAATTTCTGTAACTGCATAATCTGATGGGCCGTCCCGAAAAAGGGGCCTAGCCTGCCATTTTCTTCCCGCACCGGCGATGACCTGGATCAATCGCTTCGGCGCAGCCTTACCTTTTGCATATAAATTCGAAATTAGTGCAATTCCATTCACATCAAGCTTGATTACTTTTCCTTATGATGCCGTGCGTTATTTAAGGAATATGACCAGCGGTGAAAAAACAGTGTCATGCTGCACTGCAAGGGGATTAAGTAGCATATCCTGCTGGCAATACCACTCATGCCAGCATGGTCTGGAGTTTCACGGCCATTCAGATAGTGAGGACGATCACATAACACTCGGCGCTTGCCGCGCCGCCAGCGCCTTCAAAAAAGCACTAAAAATCATTAAATTCATAATCTTAAGTGACTCTTAGCACAATTCTGTATAAATAAGAATGCCATTTGACCTGTGTGCTCTTTCCCGATAAGTTGGAAATCCGCTGGAAGCTTTCTGGATGGGTTCTGTGCCCATCATATTTATGCAGTAATTGAGATTCCCTCTAAAGCAAGTCCTCAACACTTGTGACACCGGATGCGTTGGATATTAAGAGGGCGACACGCGAGGCAAGCGTATGATGCGCAAACCCCGTCGCCATGCCCTTGCTGCGTCCACGCGCAGACGGTTGGGAGTAACGTAGAGCCTGGGGAGGTTCACTGATATGTTGTACGATAAATCCCTTGAGAAGGATAACTGTGGTTTCGGCCTGATCGCCCACATAGAAGGCGAACCTAGCCACAAGGTAGTGCGTACCGCTATTCACGCGCTAGCCCGTATGCAGCACCGTGGCGCCATCCTGGCCGACGGTAAAACCGGCGACGGTTGTGGCCTGCTGCTGCAAAAACCCGATCGCTTCTTCCGCATTGTTGCAGAAGAGCGCAATTGGCGTCTGGCCAAGAACTATGCCGTTGGCATGATTTTCTTAAGCCAGGATGACGCGCTTGCTCGCGCCAGCCGCCGCATTGTTGAAGAAGAGCTGCAAAACGAAACCCTGTCTATTGTCGGCTGGCGCGAAGTGCCGCTGAACAAAGACGTGCTCGGTGAAATCGCCCTCTCCTCTCTGCCACGTATCGAACAAATTTTCGTTAACGCCCCGGCGGGCTGGCGCCCTCGTGATATGGAACGCCGCCTGTTTATCGCCCGTCGCCGTATCGAGAAACGTCTCCAGGAAGATAAAGACTTCTATATCTGCAGTCTGTCCAACCTGGTCAATATCTATAAAGGTCTCTGTATGCCGGCGGACCTGCCGCGCTTCTACCTGGACCTGGCGGACCTGCGCCTGGAATCGGCCATTTGCCTGTTCCACCAGCGCTTCTCCACCAACACCGTGCCGCGCTGGCCGCTGGCGCAGCCGTTCCGCTACCTGGCGCACAACGGTGAAATCAACACCATTACCGGTAACCGCCAGTGGGCTCGCGCTCGTACCTATAAATTCCAGACGCCGCTGATCCCCGATCTGCACGACGCCGCGCCGTTCGTAAATGAAACAGGCTCAGACTCCAGCTCCATGGATAACATGCTTGAGCTGCTGCTGGCCGGCGGGATGGACATCGTCCGCGCCATGCGTCTGCTGGTTCCGCCTGCATGGCAGAACAACCCAAACATGGATCCAGAGCTGCGCGCCTTCTTCGACTTTAACTCCATGCACATGGAGCCGTGGGATGGCCCGGCCGGTATCGTCATGTCCGACGGACGCTTCGCGGCCTGTAACCTTGATCGCAACGGCCTGCGCCCGGCTCGTTACGTCATCACCAAAGATAAGCTCATTACCTGCGCCTCTGAAGTCGGGATCTGGGACTACCAGCCGGACGAAGTGGTTGAGAAAGGCCGTGTTGGCCCGGGCGAGCTGATGGTTATCGATACCCGTATTGGCCGTATCCTCCACTCTGCCGAAACCGATGCCGAGCTGAAAAGCCGCCATCCCTATAAAGAGTGGATGGAGAACAACGTTCGTCGTCTGGTGCCGTTTGAAGAGCTGCCGGACGAGAAAGTGGGCGCGCGCGAACTGGACGATGACACGCTCGCCAGCTTCCAGAAACAGTTTAACTACAGCAGCGAAGAGCTGGATTCAGTGATCCGCGTGCTGGGCGAAAATGGCCAGGAAGCCGTAGGCTCAATGGGCGATGACACTCCATTTGCCGTGCTTTCCAGCCAGCCACGTATTATTTACGACTACTTCCGCCAGCAGTTCGCGCAGGTCACCAACCCGCCGATCGACCCGCTGCGTGAAGCGCACGTGATGTCGCTAGCCACCAGCATTGGCCGTGAGATGAACGTCTTCTGTGAAGCAGAGGGCCAGGCACACCGCCTGAGTTTCAAATCGCCGATCCTGCTGTGGTCTGATTTCCAGCAGCTCACCACGCTTGAAGAAGAACACTACCGCGCCGATACGCTCGACATCACTTATGACGTGACCGAGAAGTCAATGCACGAAACCGTGATGGCGCTGTGTGACGAAGCTGAACGCATGGTACGCAACGGCACCGTGTTGCTGGTGCTGTCTGACCGTAACATTGCGAAAAATCGCCTGCCGGTTCCGGCCCCGATGGCCGTGGGCGCAATCCAGACTCGTCTCGTTGAGAAGAGCCTGCGCTGTGACGCCAACATCATCGTTGAAACCGCCAGCGCCCGTGACCCGCACCACTTCGCCGTGCTGCTGGGCTTCGGGGCGACCGCCATCTATCCTTACCTCGCCTATGAAACGCTGGCGAAGCTGGTCGACAACGGCGCCATCGACAAAAATTACCGCACCGTGATGCAGAACTACCGCAACGGCATCAACAAAGGGCTGTACAAGATCATGTCCAAAATGGGCATCTCGACTATCGCCTCCTACCGTTGCTCTAAGCTGTTCGAAGCCGTCGGTCTGCACAAAGAAGTTTCCGAGCTTTGCTTCCAGGGGGCGGTCAGCCGCATCGGCGGTGCTGGCTTCGGCGACTTCCAGCAGGACCTGCTGAATCTGTCCAAACGCGCCTGGCTGGTACGCAAGCCACTGGATCAGGGCGGCCAGCTGAAGTTTGTCCACGGTGGGGAGTACCACGCCTATAACCCGGACGTGGTGCAGACGCTGCAAAAAGCGGTGCAGAGCGGCGAATACGCTGACTACCAGCAGTATGCGAAGCTGGTCAACGAGCGCCCTGTCGCCACGCTGCGCGATATGCTTGCGCTGAACCCGCAGGATGAATCCGTCAAAATTGAAGACGTTGAGCCGGCAAGCGAGCTGTTTAAACGCTTCGACACTGCGGCCATGTCTATCGGCGCCCTGAGCCCGGAGGCACACGAATCCCTGGCCGAGGCGATGAACAGCATCGGCGGGAACTCTAACTCCGGCGAAGGCGGCGAAGATCCGGCGCGCTACGGCACCAATAAAGTGTCCCGTATCAAGCAGGTCGCTTCCGGCCGCTTCGGCGTTACGCCGGCCTATCTGGTCAACGCCGACGTTATCCAGATTAAAGTCGCGCAGGGCGCGAAACCGGGCGAAGGCGGCCAGCTGCCGGGTGATAAAGTCACGCCTTATATCGCCAGGCTGCGCTACTCCGTACCGGGCGTTACGCTGATTTCACCTCCGCCTCACCACGATATCTACTCTATCGAGGATCTGGCGCAGCTGATTTTCGACCTGAAACAGGTTAACCCGAAGGCGATGATTTCCGTGAAGCTGGTTTCCGAACCGGGCGTCGGGACTATCGCAACGGGCGTAGCAAAAGCCTATGCCGACCTGATTACCATTGCCGGCTACGACGGCGGCACCGGCGCAAGCCCGCTGTCGTCGGTGAAATACGCGGGCTGCCCGTGGGAGCTTGGTCTGGTGGAAACCCAGCAGGCGCTGGTCGCTAACGGCCTGCGCCACAAGATTCGCCTGCAGGTAGATGGCGGCCTGAAAACCGGCCTCGACATCATCAAAGCGGCGATCCTTGGCGCAGAGAGCTTCGGCTTCGGCACCGGCCCCATGGTCGCGCTGGGCTGTAAATACCTGCGAATTTGCCACCTGAACAACTGCGCAACCGGCGTTGCCACTCAGGATGACAAACTGCGCAAGAACCATTACCACGGCCTGCCGTTCAAAGTGACCAACTACTTTGAGTTCATCGCTCGCGAGACTCGCGAACTGATGGCGCTGCTCGGCGTGAAGCGTCTGGTCGATCTGATTGGCCGTACCGACCTGCTGAAAGAGCTGGACGGGTTTACCGCTAAGCAGCAGAAGCTGGATCTCTCCGCCCTGCTGAAAACGGCTGAACCTATGCCGGGTAAAGCGGTGTACTGCACCGAGCATAACCCGCCGTTCGATAAGGGCGACCTTAACGCACAGCTGCTGAACCAGGCGCAGGCATACGTGGATGACAAACAGAGCAAAACCTTCTGGTTTGATATCCGCAACACCGACCGTTCCGTTGGGGCTTCGCTTTCCGGCTACATCGCCCAGCAGCACGGCGACCAGGGGCTGGCGTCTGACCCCATTAAGGCGCACTTCAACGGTACCGCAGGCCAGAGCTTCGGCGTCTGGAACGCAGGCGGCGTGGAGCTGCACCTGACCGGCGACGCTAACGACTATGTCGGCAAAGGCATGGCGGGCGGCCTGATTTCTCTGCGCCCTCCGGTAGGCTCAGCCTTCCGCAGCCATGAAGCGACGATTATCGGCAACACCTGCCTGTATGGCGCCACCGGCGGCAAGCTGTACGCCGCAGGCCGTGCGGGCGAGCGTTTCGCGGTGCGTAACTCCGGTGCTATCACCGTGGTTGAAGGCATTGGCGATAACGGCTGTGAATACATGACCGGCGGTATCGTCTGTATTCTTGGCAAAACCGGGGTTAACTTCGGTGCCGGTATGACGGGCGGCTTTGCCTACGTGCTGGACGAAGACGGTGAATTCCGTAAACGCGTGAACCCGGAACTGGTTGAATTACTGAATGTAGAAGAGCTGGCGATCCATGAAGAGCATCTGCGCGGCATGATCACCGAACACGTTCAGCTGACCGGCTCCCAGCGCGGCGAAGAGATCCTGGCTAACTGGCCGGCGTTCGCCTCGAAATTCACCCTGGTTAAACCGAAGTCCAGTGATGTCAAAGCATTGTTGGGTCACCGCAGTCGTTCCGCAGCCGAGCTGCGGGTGCAGGCGCAGTAAGAGGTCACGATGAGTCAAAACGTTTATCAATTTATCGACTTGCAGCGCGTTGATCCGCCGAAGAAGCCGCTGAAGATCCGCAAAATTGAATTTGTGGAAATCTACGAGCCGTTCTCTGAGGGGCAGGCAAAGGCGCAGGCCGACCGCTGTCTCTCCTGCGGCAACCCGTACTGCGAGTGGAAGTGCCCGGTTCACAACTACATTCCAAACTGGCTGAAGCTGGCCAACGAGGGGCGCATCATTGAGGCGGCCGAGCTGTCTCACCAGACCAACAGTCTGCCGGAAGTGTGCGGCCGCGTTTGCCCGCAGGACCGCCTGTGCGAAGGTTCCTGTACGCTGAACGACGAGTTTGGCGCGGTGACCATCGGCAATATCGAGCGCTATATCAACGATAAAGCGATTGAGATGGGCTGGAAGCCGGATCTGACCGGCGTGAAGCAAACCGGCAAGCGCGTGGCTATTATCGGCGCAGGCCCTGCCGGGCTTGCCTGTGCGGACGTGCTGGCGCGTAACGGCGTGAAGGCGGTGGTTTACGACAGACATCCAGAAATCGGCGGACTGCTGACCTTCGGTATTCCGGCCTTTAAGCTGGAAAAAGAGGTGATGACCAAGCGCCGCGAAATCTTCAGCGGTATGGGGATTGAATTTAAACTCAATACCGAAGTTGGCCGTGACGTGCAGATGGACGAGCTGCTGAGCGAATACGATTCCGTGTTCCTTGGCGTCGGCACCTATCAGTCAATGCGCGGTGGATTAGAGAATGAAGATGCGCCGGGCGTTTATGACGCTCTGCCGTTCCTCATCGCCAACACCAAGCAAATCATGGGCTTTGCTGATACGGCTGAAGAGCCTTACATCAGCATGGAAGGCAAACGTGTCGTTGTGCTGGGCGGCGGTGATACCGCCATGGACTGTGTGCGCACATCCATCCGCCAGGGCGCGAGCCACGTCATTTGCGCCTATCGCCGTGACGAAGAGAACATGCCGGGCTCTAAGCGTGAAGTGAAAAACGCGCGTGAAGAAGGCGTGGAGTTCCAGTTCAACCTGCAGCCGCTGGGCGTAGAAATTAACGCTAACGGTCGCGTGTGCGGCGTGAAGGTTGCGCGTACAGAACTGAGCGCGCCGGATGCTAACGGCCGTCGTCGCCCGGAGATCGTCGCCGGTTCCGAGCACGTGCTGGCCGCCGATGCGGTAGTGATGGCGTTTGGCTTCCGTCCTCACAGCATGACGTGGCTGGCGCAGCACAGCGTCGAGCTGGACAGCCAGGGCCGCATCATCGCGCCTGAAGGCAGTGAGAACGCATTCCAGACCAGCAACCCGAAAATCTTCGCCGGTGGCGACATCGTTCGCGGTTCCGATCTGGTGGTGACGGCTATCGCTGAAGGGCGTAAAGCCGCGGACGGGATCCTGAACTTCCTCGAAGTCTAAGCGTAAACCTGGCGGCTTCGGCCGCCAGAGCGCCATAAAAAAAGCCAGTCTTTTCGACTGGCTTTTTTGTTATTTCACCACGCGCAGTGCGGGGCGACCACCGCGCGGCGGCGGCGGATCGTCATCCGGGTGATTGTCATCATCGCCGTGATCCGGGCGATCGCCGTCAATAACCTGCATCACTGTTTCAGACACGCCGGCATCGGAGCGATCGTCATTATGGCTTTCAGCGTCTTCATCATAGCCCGCTTCCGGCTCAAACATCGTGCCTGCTCCGTTCTCACGTGCGTAGATAGCCAAAACGGCGGCCATCGGGACGTTCACCTGGCGAGGCACGCCGCCAAAACGCGCGTTAAAGCGCACTTCGTCGTTCGCCAGCTCCAGGTTGCCCACGGCGCGCGGTGCGATGTTCAGCACAATTTGCCCGTCTCGCGCATACTCCATCGGCACCTCTACACCCGGCAGCGTAATATCTACCACCAGATGCGGCGTCAGCTGGTTATCCAGCAGCCACTCATAGAAGGCGCGCAACAGGTAAGGACGGCGCGGCGACAGCTGCGACATATCCATCACTTAGCCTCGAGTCTGCAGACGCATTTCGCGCTCAGGTTCGGTCAAAGAGGCGAGGAAGGAGTCACGCTCAAAGACGCGGGTCATATACCCTTTCATCTCTTTAGAACCTGCCCCTGTCAGCTCAATACCCATCTGCGGCAAACGCCACAGCAGCGGCGCCAGGTAGCAGTCTACCAGGCTGAACTCGTCGCTCAGGAAGAAAGGCTTCTGGGTGAACACCGGTGCAATGCTCAGCAGCTCTTCACGCAGCTGCTTACGCGCCGCGTCCGCTTCCTGCGCGGAGCCGTTCATCACCACGTTCATCAGGGTGTACCAGTCTTTCTCAATGCGATGCATGTACAGACGGCTTTCACCACGCGCTACCGGGTAAACCGGCATCAAAGGTGGGTGCGGGAAACGCTCATCAAGGTATTCCATGATGATGCGGGATTCCCACAGCGTCAGCTCGCGGTCAACCAGGGTCGGTACGCTGTGATTTGGGTTGAGGTCAATCAGATCCTGAGGCAGGTTATCCGTTTCCACATGCTCAATTTCAACGCTAACACCTTTTTCAGCCAGTACGATACGCACCTGGTGGCTGTAGATGTCAGTAGGACCGGAAAACAGCGTCATCACCGAACGTTTGTTGGCAGCGACAGCCATGAAAACCTCCAAGTTTATCCAGAAAATTACTGCTAATAGCCGCAAGCGGCGACTAACCTGACCGTTTATTACCCAACGCTTTGCCGGAGCACCGCTAACGCCGTAAAGCGTGGCGAAGAACAACCTGATGCCGACATTTGGGCAGAAAATTGGTTGATAGTTTACCAGATTTTACCGGTATTGTGGTGGTCACAGATTGAATTTGCCTGAAAGACAAAGTATTTCAAAATGTTAGAAGCAATAATATAAATTACGCGCATAAAAAAACCCGGTGCCAGGACCGGGTTTTTGCCAATTGCCTTTCTGCGTAAGCAGAGAACAATTAACGTTTGGAGAACTGAGGACGACGACGTGCTTTACGCAGGCCGACTTTCTTACGTTCAACCTGACGAGCATCACGGGTAACGAAGCCAGCTTTACGCAGCTCGGAACGCAGGGACTCATCGTACTCCATCAGAGCGCGGGTGATACCGTGACGGATCGCACCAGCCTGACCAGAGATACCACCACCTTTAACGGTGATGTACAGATCCAGTTTCTCAACCATGTCGACCAGTTCCAGCGGCTGACGAACTACCATGCGGGCAGTTTCACGACCGAAGTACTGTTCCAGAGAACGTTGGTTGATAACGATTTTGCCGTTGCCCGGTTTGATAAACACGCGAGCTGCGGAACTTTTGCGGCGACCAGTGCCGTAGTATTGATTTTCAGCCATTGCCTATAATCCCGATTAAATGTCCAGAACTTGCGGTTGCTGTGCCGCGTGGTTGTGCTCGGTGCCCGCGTAAACTTTCAGTTTACGGAACATTGCACGACCCAGCGGGCCCTTTGGCAGCATGCCTTTAACCGCGATTTCAATCACACGCTCAGGACGGCGGGCAATCATCTCTTCAAAGGTCGCTTGTTTGATACCACCGATGTGGCCGGTGTGGTGGTAGTACACTTTGTCAGTACGCTTGTTGCCGGTAACAGCAACTTTGTCAGCGTTCAGAACGATGATGTAATCACCAGTATCAACGTGCGGAGTGTATTCCGCTTTATGCTTACCGCGCAGACGGCGAGCCAGTTCAGTAGCCAGACGACCTAAGGTCTTACCTTCAGCATCAACGACATACCAGTCGCGCTGTACAGTTTCTGGTTTAGCTGTAAAAGTTTTCATTAAAAGCTTACCCAATATATAGTTACACGTTGGTGAACACCCAAACGTTTAAAATCAGTCGAGGTTCACGCGACATTGTCCAGCAAACCTACCCCTTCGAATAGCCTATGCCGGCACGACAAAAGTTTTGGGAAAAAAACTTTGGTTGTAACGTGGGGTCGCAAGATTATAGAGAAGTCGACCTCAAAGATCGACCACAATTTGTCGTTGATATCACATATTCATCGTCAGGGCAGATGAGCGCGGCGCAAATACTCTTCGCTTTGCATTTCCTGCAGCCTGGAGAGGCAGCGCTGGAACTCAAACTTAAGCCTTTCCCCTTGATAAATCGCGAATAGCTCGGTCTCAGCGGAGACCACCAGCTTGACGTGGCGTTCGTAGAATTCGTCCACCAGCGCGATAAAGCGGCGCGCCTCATTCTCCATTAGCGTGGTCATCACCGGCACATTAAACAGCATCACGGTGTGAAACTGCCGGGAGAGCGCAATGTAGTCATGCTGGCTGCGGGCGTCCACGCACAGCGTGGTAAAAGCAACCGCCAGCGTCTGGTTAGCCATGCCGAGGGTTGCCAGCGGGCGATGATTCACTTCCAGCACCGGCTCACCTTCACGTTTAGCGCCCGCCAGCGCCGAATAAAGCTTCTCCATCTGCTGAGCAGACTCCTCGTTGAGCGGCGAAAGCCAGAGGTGTGCCTGGGTCAACGTTCTCAGACGATAATCAATGCCGGCGTCGACGTTCATCACGTCGCAATAGCGCTTAATCGCTTCGATAGCCGGTAAGAACCGTGCGCGCTGCAGCCCATTACGGTAGAGATCGTCCGGCGGAATGTTCGACGTCGCCACCAGCGTGATGCCGCGCGCGAAAAGCGCTTTCATCAGTGTGCCAAGCAGCATCGCATCGGTGATATCGGAGACAAAAAACTCGTCGAAGCAGAGCACGTCTGTCTCAGCTTTAAACCCGTCGGCGATGATTTCCAGCGGATCGGTATGCCCCTGCTGCTGCGCTAATTCTTCATGTACACGCAGCATAAAGCGGTGGAAGTGCAGCCGAAGTTTACGCTCACCCGGCAGACTCTGAAAAAACATATCCATCAGCCAGGTTTTACCGCGCCCCACACCGCCCCACATATATAGACCACGAGCGGGCTCCTGCTCCGTCTGAGCCTCTTTTTTACCCAACAGCTTGCCAAATTTCGACAACAACCTGCCGGAAGCGGCGGGCTTTGGCGCAGAGGAGAGGGTCTGCCAGATCGCGTCCAGGCGCATAATCGCCTCACGCTGTACGTCATCGGGTTGGAAGCTGCCTTCTGCCAGAGCCTGCTGGTAGCGCGATGCAGGAGAGAGATTTTGCATGGTATTATTATGTTCCCTTTATAATCGGATAGCCGTTCACCGCCTTTTTCGAGCCGGTTGTCGAAAAAAAGGCCGTTCTACCCTAAGCGATGCTGCGTCAGGATTCCACTTCTCTTAGGTTAACGGTTATAGTGGCTACATTACCCTACGGAATCACAAGATAACGGGAGAAGTTCATGACTTGGGAATATGCGCTTATTGGGTTAGTGGTAGGCCTTATTATCGGCGCCGTGGCCATGCGTTTCGGCAACCGTAAGCTGCGCCAACAGCAGGCTCTGCAGTATGAGCTGGAAAAAAACAAAGCGGAGCTTGAAGAGTACCGCGAAGAGTTAGTCAGCCACTTTGCCCGCAGCGCCGAACTGCTGGACAACATGGCGCACGATTATCGCCAGCTTTATCAGCACATGGCAAAAAGCTCCAGCAGCCTGCTGCCTGAGATGACAGCGGAAGCCAATCCGTTCCGTAACCGTCTGGCCGAATCCGAAGCCGGTAACGATCAGGCGCCGGTCCAAATGCCGCGTGACTATTCAGAAGGCGCATCCGGCCTGCTTCGCGCCGGGGCAAAACGCGATTAATCTCCTCCGCTTCAGCTTTTTTCCGGGGCACGGTTCATGTGCCCCCATCCTTCCCTGACCCAGCTATCATTTAATTGTCTTATTCTTTCTGAGTGGCACGATTGTGAGTCGATTGATATTTCAATAACATCGATTGAGTGAGTGGGTATTCCTTTTTCCAGGTGACGAGAGCCAGCATCCAATGAAGAAACAAACACGGCTATTGAGTGCATTAGCGTTAAGCGTCGGTCTGACGCTCGGCGCATCCCCTCTGGCGAACGCGTCGCTGCCTTCCCAGGTTCCAGGCCAACCGGCGCTGCCAAGCCTTGCGCCAATGCTGGAAAAAGTGCTGCCCGCGGTGGTCAGCGTAAGGGTTGAAGGTACCGCATCGGCCTCTGGCCAGAAGGTGCCGGAAGAGTTCAAGAAATTCTACGGGGATGACGCGCCCTCCGACACGCCGCAGCAGTTTGAAGGCTTAGGCTCCGGCGTCATCATTAACGCCGCCAAAGGCTATGTGCTGACCAATAATCACGTGATTAACCAGGCGCAAAAAATCAGCGTTCAGCTGAACGACGGGCGTGAGTTTGACGCCAAACTGATTGGCGGCGACGATCAGAGCGATATCGCGCTGCTCCAGCTGCAAAATGCCACCGGGTTAACCGAAATCAAGGTAGCAGACTCCGACAAGCTTAAGGTAGGCGACTTTGCCGTTGCGGTAGGTAATCCGTTTGGCCTGGGCCAAACCGCAACCTCCGGTATTGTCTCTGCCCTGGGCCGCAGCGGGCTGAACCTTGAGGGTCTGGAAAACTTTATTCAGACCGACGCCTCAATCAACCGTGGGAACTCCGGCGGCGCGCTGCTGAACCTGAACGGCGAGCTGATTGGCATTAACACGGCTATTCTTGCCCCTGCCGGCGGTAGCGTGGGAATTGGTTTCGCCATCCCCAGCAATATGGCGCAAACCCTCTCGAAACAGCTGATGGAATTTGGGGAAGTCAAACGCGGCCTGCTGGGCATTAAAGGCATGGAGATGAACGCAGACATCGCCAAAGCCTTTAATCTTTCAGCCCAGCGCGGGGCGTTTGTCAGTGAAGTGCTCCCGCAGTCAGGCTCGGCAAAAGCCGGCGTCAAAGCCGGGGATATCATCACCAGCCTGAACGGTAATGCGCTGAGCAGTTTTGCCGAGCTCAGGGCGAAGATTGCCACTACCGAGCCGGGCACCGTGGTAAAACTCGGCCTGCTGCGCGACGGTAAACCGCTGGAAGTTAGCGTTACGCTGGATAAGAGCACCGCCTCCTCCGCCAGCGCTGAAATGATCCTGCCTGCGCTGCAGGGCGCCACGCTGAGCGATGGGCAACTGAAAGACGGCGGCAAAGGTATTCGTCTGGATAACGTGGAGAAAGGCACGCCGGCCGCTCAGGTGGGCCTGCATAAAGACGATATAATTATCGGCATAAACCGCGAGCGTATCCATACTCTCGCCGAAATGCGTAAAGTGCTTGAGGCCAAACCTGCGGTCATTGCGCTGCATGTTGTTCGCGGCGAACAGAGCCTCTATTTGCTCTTGCGTTAACGGAAGCAGAGAAACGGACATCGTCTGTACGATGTCCGTTCAACTCATGCTATTCTGCGTTCGATCTCTTACTTATTAACTCAAACTCATGTTTCTAAAGATCTTACGTTCGGTGGTCATTGGGCTGATTGTCGCGGGGCTGCTGCTGCTCGCGATGCCGTCGTTACGCAAAGCCGTTGGCCCGCTTGCGCCCGCACAATATGACAGCACGGATGAAACGCCAATGAGCTTTAATCCGGCGGTGCGTCGTGCTGCCCCTGCGGTGGTCAACGTCTATAACCGCAGTGTCGGCAATAACGGCCAGAACCAGCTACAAATCAAGACGCTGGGCTCCGGCGTCATCATGGATGGCCGCGGCTATATCATCACCAACAAACACGTTATTAACGATGCAGAGCAGATCATCGTCGCTCTCCAGGATGGACGCGTGTTTGAAGCGCTGCTGATTGGCTCAGATAGCCTGACCGATCTCGCTGTGCTGAAAATCAACGCCACCAACCTGCCGATTATTCCGATTAACGGCAAGCGCCAGCCGCATATCGGCGACGTCGTTATGGCCATCGGTAACCCTTACAACCTCGGGCAGACGGTGACTCAGGGCATTATCAGCGCCACCGGCCGTATTGGTCTCAGTCCTTCGGGCCGCCAGTCATTCCTGCAGACCGACGCCTCCATTAACCGCGGCAACTCCGGCGGGGCGCTGGTGAACTCGCTGGGCGAACTGATGGGCATTAATACTCTGTCGTTTGACAAAAGCAATGACGGCGAGACGCCGGAAGGGATTGGCTTTGCGATACCGACCCAGCTGGCGACCAAGATAATGGATAAGCTGATCCGCGATGGCCGGGTCATTCGCGGCTATATTGGCATTGGCGGCAGGGAGATCACCCCGCTGCACGGCCCATCAACCGGTATCGATCAGCTGCAGGGGATTATCGTCAACGCGGTATCACCGGACGGCCCGGCCGCGCAGGCGGGCATCCAGGTCAATGACGTCATTATCTCGGTCAACCACAAGCCGGCCATCTCGGCGCTGGAAACCATGGATCAGGTCGCGGAAATTCGTCCGGGCTCCGTGATCCCGGTAGAAGTCATGCGTGAAGACAAAAAGCTCACGCTTCAGATCACCGTTCAGGAATACCCCGCCGGCGGCTAAACGGCAGGCATAAAAAAACCGGAACATCAGTTCCGGTTTTTTTTATCCAGGCGCGATTACTTAACGAACTCTTCGCCCAGCTGGATATCTTTCTTCAGGGTATCCAGCATTCCTTCCATCGCGTTTTTCTCGAACGCGCTGAGGGTGCCAATGGCTTTACGCTCGGCAATACCGTTTTTACCCAGCAGCAGCGGCTGAGAGAAGAAACGTGCGTGCTCGCCGTCACCTTCAACGTAAGCGCATTCAACAACGTTGCTTTCGCCCTTCAGAGCGCGAACCAGAGACAGACCAAAACGAGCGGCAGCCTGACCCATAGACAACGTTGCAGACCCGCCGCCGGCTTTCGCTTCAACCACTTCGGTACCCGCATTCTGGATGCGTTTAGTCAGGTCAGCGACCTCCTGCTCGGTGAAGCTCACGCCTGGGATCTGGGACAGCAGCGGCAGAATGGTCACGCCAGAGTGGCCGCCAATGACCGGGACTTCGATATCGGTCGGCTGTTTGCCTTTCAGCTCAGCAACAAAGGTGTTGGAGCGGATGATATCCAGCGTTGTCACGCCGAACAGTTTGTTCTTATCGTAGACGCCCGCTTTTTTCAGCACTTCTGCTGCGATAGCCACGGTGGTGTTTACCGGGTTGGTAATAATACCGATGCAGGCTTTAGGAGCGGTTTTCGCCACTTGCTCGATCAGGTTCTTCACGATACCGGCGTTCACGTTGAACAGGTCTGAACGATCCATGCCCGGTTTACGCGCGACGCCCGCGGAGATCAGCACCACGTCTGCGCCAACCAGCGCCGGGGTGGCATCTTCGCCGGAGAAACCTTTGATTTTCACATCGGTAGGGATATGACTCAGATCCACCGCAACCCCTGGGGTGACTGGCGCAATGTCATACAGAGAGAGTTCTGAGCCTGAAGGCAGTTGGGTCTTAAGTAGAAGGGCAAGCGCCTGGCCGATACCGCCAGCTGCGCCGAGGACTGCAACTTTCATCCTAAACTCCTTATTATGGTTAGCAAAATCGTGCCGTAACTCCATGCGGTGGCGACCATAATCCAGAGAGGAGATAATTACAATCTTCCCGCCGCCAGATTGCGATATCAAGCAATCCTGGACCGCGTTGCTGCTGCATTTACTCGCCGGGAGGAACGACGCCATAGCGCCCGGTCACGACCTGATGTGGTTACATCAACGGCGGTTACATTACCCCTCTGCGCACACCAAAACAACATCATTTTGATAACATTTGGTTTACTTTGAGGCTTATTTGCGAGTCGTGACGCAGGCATGTTCGCCGATAACGAAATTTGATAAAATTGCCCGCTTTCATAACATTATTTCAGGCTGTTTGCCGCCTGATCCTCCTCCCCGCGTTTCAGGGCTCCCTGATCGGAGAGTCGAAGGAGGATGGATGATTTGCATAAAAATTCATTTAAATGCATAATAATGTTATCTCTTTTTACCAGGACAGGTTATTTATGCGTAACTCCTCAAAACAAGAAGAATTAGTAAAGGCTTTCAAAGCATTACTAAAAGAAGAGAAATTCAGTTCACAGGGTGAGATCGTTCAGGCGTTACAAAACGACGGCTTCGAAAATATCAACCAGTCCAAAGTGTCCCGCATGCTGACCAAGTTTGGCGCGGTGAGAACGCGTAATGCCAAAATGGAGATGGTTTACTGTCTGCCTGCCGAGCTCGGCGTACCCACCACCTCCAGCCCGCTGAAAAATCTGGTGCTGGACATCGACTATAACGATGCGGTCGTGGTGATCCACACCAGCCCGGGTGCGGCTCAGCTGATTGCTCGCCTGCTGGACTCGCTGGGCAAGGCGGAAGGTATTCTTGGCACCATCGCCGGGGATGATACTATTTTCACCACGCCAGCCAGCGACTTCACCGTTAAAGAGCTGTACGAAGCGATTCTGGTGTTGTTCGAACAAGAGCTATAACGCCTTTCTTCTCTTGCCCGCTATCTCAGACGGCGGGCACACCGTCCCAAATTTGGTCATCTTCTGTAAAAAAACCTCAATCCAGCGTAAGGAATTGCCTGATTAGCATTATCCAGGGCATTGTTCTGTGTACTACCGCACAAAAAGTCAAATTCACCCACCTCTATGATTTTACTTATATTTAACAAAAAAAGTCAGATAAAAATGTCTTTTTTATAACCTGTAGTAATAAAAAATCCGTTCATTAACTTAAAGTTGCATAGGCAACAATTAGCAGGGTATTAATATTTCCCGTAACTAGTGTATACTTAGTTTCGTGATGAGGGTCACAGAACGATGACCCAACCAAAAGAATACGACGAGGAAAGAAATCATGAACATGAAAGCCACTTTAGTTACCGCAAGCCTGCTCTCTGCCCTGTCATTCGGCGTTTTCGCCGCTGACTCTATCAACGCTCAACAGGCGCAAAACCGTCAGTCACTGGGGACCGTTTCCGTCGATGACATCGGCAGTTCTCCGATGGATATGCATGAAATGCTGAACCAGAAAGCTGAACAAAACGGCGCCTCTGCCTACCGCGTTATCGAAGCCCGCACCGGCGGACACTGGCACGCAACGGCTGAGCTGTATAAATAACCGTATTAGTTGTAAGCATGTTGAAGTGATGTGATCAGAAACGTTAAGCCTCGGCGGCCCCAAGTAGAAAAAATGCGATTAAGCCCTTCCGGCCGCCATGTTAAACCTTCAGGAGTAAAGACTATGAAAACCAAATTAACCATCGCCGCACTGAGCCTGCTGTCCGTGATCTCTTTAGGCGCGAACGCCGCAGCCCATCAGATTAACAGTGAGCAAGCTCAGGGCATGCAATCCATGGGCTCCATCTCAGTCAGCCAGGTGGGCAGTGCACCAATGGATATGCGCCAGGAACTGTCTCAGAAAGCGACCGAACAAGGTGCCTCTGCATATCGTATTACCGAAGCTCGCTCCGGCGATAACTGGCATGCGACAGCAGAGTTGTACAAATAAACCCTCGTCGTACTTGTCCTACGACTTTGCCCCCGCTCGCTGGGGGCTTTTTTATGCCGACGTGAGAATGAGCTAGCTGCGAATATTAAAGCAAAGCTGCCCCTCCAGCTCCTCTTCTGCCTCGTCAAACAGCAGGATGAGTGCGCCAAATCTGCGCCGTTTGCTCTCCGGCAGGCGCACAAACTCGATCTCTACAGGCAGCGGCAGCATTGACGCCGTGACCACTTCCCACAGGCTATCCAGATCGTGCACCTGCTCCTTTCGTAAAGCGAGCTGCTCCGCAAACTGGCGGTAGAAAGCAGGGTTGTCGTCGATGTGGCTAAAATCAAAAGTAAATTTTTTCATCGCTGCCGTCCTGACCCTTTGAAACGAACGGCGGGCTAAAGCCCACCGATATGTAGCGTTTTCACTTCCAGAAACTCTTCCAGCCCCAGAACGGAACCTTCACGCCCCAACCCTGATTCTTTTACGCCGCCGAATGGCCCCAGCTCCGTTGAGACAGCGCATTCATTGATCCCCACCATGCCGCTTTCGAGCGCCTGCGACACGCGGAATACGCGCTGTAAATTCTGGGTGTAGAAGTACGCCGCGAGGCCAAAGGGAGTATTGTTCGCCCGCGCGATAACTTCCTCTTCCGTTTTAAAGCGGAAGCAGGCCGCAACCGGGCCAAACGTCTCCTCCTTCGCCAGCTTCATGTCGTCATTAGCGTCAATGATGACGGTGGGCTGCCAGAAGTTACCGCCCAGTTCATGAGGTTTGCCGCCAACGAGCGCTTTACCGCCTTTTGCCAGCGCGTCCTCGACGTGTTCGCGCACTTTATCGACCGCCGACGATTCAATCAGCGGCCCCACAACAACGCCCTCTTCCAGACCATTCCCCACCTTGAGCTTCCGCACCTCTTCGGCAAGCTTATTCACAAAGGTGTCGTACACGCCCTGCTGGATAAAGAAACGATTCACGCTGACGCAGACCTGGCCCGCATTGCGGAACTTGTTGGCAATGGCCCCTTTCACCGCCTCATCGATATCGGCATCATCAAACACAATATAAGGTGCATTGCCACCCAGCTCCATCGACACTTTCTTCATGGTCTCCGCAGCGTTTCGCATCAGCGTTTTGCCCACTGCCGTTGAGCCGGTGAAGGAGATTTTACGTACCGCCTCGCTCACCATAATGGCATCGCTGATTTCCTGCGTTTTTCCTGCCACCGCGTTAAGTACGCCGTCCGGAACGCCCGCCTGCTTCGCCAGCTCCAGCAGGGCGAATGCGGAAAGCGGCGTGTTATTCGCTGGCTTTATCACTCCGGTACAGCCAGCGGCCAAAGCGGGCCCCAGCTTGCGGGTTAACATAGCCATGGGGAAATTCCACGGCGTGATAGCCGCAACCACGCCGACGGGTTCCCGCGTAGCGAATATGCGAGAGCCTGATTTCGCTGGAGGAATGACCTCTCCGTTTGCGCGTTTAGCCTGCTCGGCAAACCACTGAATAAAGCTTGCCGCATACTCCACTTCGCCTTCGGCCTCTTTCAGCGGCTTCCCCTGCTCCAGCGTCATCAGGCGTGCGAGCCAGCTTTTGTTCTCCAGAATAAGTTCAAACCAGCGATAGAGAATAGCGGAGCGCTGTTTCGCGGTTTTTTGTCGCCAGGCGGGAAAGGCTTTGCTTGCGGCATGAATTGCGGCTTCCGTTTCGCGCTTGCCTGCCTTCGCCACCTTAGCCACCACTTCACCGGTCGCAGGGTTAAGCACATCAAAGGTTTCATCGTGCGTATGCCACTTTCCCTCTACCAGATATCCAGTTTTAAAGAGCTCACTTTGCTGGAGGGTTTGATTCGTCATAATTTCTCCTGTTAATAAGTGTTCATCCTGGTAACCGCAGTTAAGTATAGATAGAAAAAAGCCGACGCAGGCGTCGGCTTCAGGCTAAGGGAGGAGCTCAGGCATTGATCAGCGTATGCCGGTAACGGTGCAAAATGTCCGCCAGCCGCTTCACCGGCTCGGTCACCTGCAGCGGTGCTTCCCACAGACGCAGCTTCTCTTGATAGATTTCAAGCTCGCCTAAAAGCCTTTGGTAATAGCGCTCCCGCTTATCATCGCTGCTGGCGGAGATAACTTTGTCCGCGGTTTTACGCAGCTGTCGATGGAAGGCAGAGAGATCGTCATTCACCGGGATTGGCGCGTCCCGAAGGCGCTGATGCGCGATAATCAGCGTTAGCGCCAGGCGATAGCGGTCAATATCGCCGGGGAACATATTCAGCAGTAAAAACAGCTGCTGATACAGCGCCGGCAGATGGTTCTCTTTGCGTCGGGCGTTATTGGTCGTCAGCGCCGACACGGCAGCGGAGACAAACTGGTTCAGCAGCGTACGGCCAGTTCGCTCTTTAGAGTTATCGCGGATCAGCAGGATCACCATCATGGCAAGGAAGCAGCCGACGATCTGCCCCAGCGCGCTGTCCAGGAAGCTGCTGAAATGGAAAGTCATCGGGTTATCCAGCACGATGATGTTGATCGTCCCGGCCAGCGCGCCCATTGACCCCAGCCGCCGCTTTTGCACCTCGATCCCCATAAAGAAGCCCAGCAGGGCAAGGCTTATGCACAGCAGCAGCATACTTTGCTGGGTCGACGGCAGGATAACCAGGAAGTAAAGCGCCCCCAGCGGCAGCGCCACCAGCATGCCGTAAAGGAAGTCGAGCGATACCATGCGCGGGTTGGGCAGACGCATCGCCAGCGCGGTGACCACCGCAATCATCACCATGGCGCCGCTGCCAGAGGTCCAGCCGGTCCACAGCCAGAACAGGCTCCCCAGCACACAGGAAATCGTGGTACGCCAGAAGTTTATCATTGCGTGGTGGCCTTCGGCCGAGGCCACCTTAACCACAGCCTCGCCGTTCAGCACCTCTTCCTCAATGGCACTGATGCGGCCATTACAGACAAACCCACGTTTCAAAAGCAGGTAACGGGTAGAGGCTGAAACCCAGGAGCGGATGGTAATCGGCGTTGCCTTTTCCCCCATCGCGGAGATCGCCCTGCGCAGCACCTTCATACGTTTATAGACGTCGTCTGCGGTTTCCACTTCGGCGGCAAAGAGCTGGCGAAATTCCGGGGTGACGTACTCTGGCCTCGTGTTCTGAATCAGGAAGGTTTCACAGGCCTGGGTGATTAGCGTCAGCGAAAGGGTGTTAATCGCTTTCAGGCGGCGATTGGCCTTCGCCCAGCGGGGGGATTCCATATTCAGGTTGGCACGCATGCCGTTGAGCGCGGTGACTCTACGCACCAGCCCGCTCCAGGCTTTATCCACCTCTTCTTTTTCACCATGAGCAATACAGAGCTGCATCAGCCGGAAATGTTCCACCAGCAGGTTATCCAGCTCGCGGTCAATCTCCTGCTTGATGGAGCGAGGTGAAAACAGCAGGTCAGCGACGATGGCGCACACAATCCCGATGATGATTTCGCTGCAGCGTTCAACGGCAAACTGCGGCGTTGTTAGCGGTGCGGCCTGGATAGTGACCACGATAATCAGCGCGGTGTAGCCCGCGAGCCCCCACGCGTAAGAGTTCTCAACGCGAACAAGAGATGAAACCCAGGTGCAGAATCCGGCCCAGATACAGCACACCAGCAGCATGACAACCGGAGCACGAATCAGGGTAATAATGATCGCCAGCGCGGCAATACAGCCGATAAAAGTGCCGATAATACGCAGCATTCCGCGGTAGCGAATCGCCCCGGAATAGGGCTCACCGCCGGCGGCAAAGGCCGGTCCGGCGGCCACAATGGCAGCGGTCAGCACCGCCCAGCGCGGCGTTTCCAGCTCAAAGTGGAAACCGATAAACACCGCCAGCACAATGGCAAAGGCGAGCTTTATCGCAAAGCGGACGTGTAGCCTGGAAATGTTATACATAGCGGGCAGCTCAACCGAACTCGCGCAGGCGATGCATCAGCTTGATAAACGCCGAGTCATTTTCCGCTTTACGGTCTTTTTCGCCGGTGACCACAACGGTCGCGGTAGTACCGGCAGGATAGAGATTTCCCATCTGCTCATCGAGGCGGATCCTGACCGGCACACGCTGAGCAAGACGAACCCACTCAAGGTTGGAGTCAACCGTTGCCATCCCCTTTGAGTCGCTGGTGCTGCTGGCGTTAGTCACCCCGGCAGAGATGCTGTCAACGCTGCCGCGTAGGATGCGATTGCTACCAAGCGGCGTAATCTGCACGCGGTAGCCCGGCCGAATGCCTTCAAGCTTGGTCTCTTCCATGTAGGCAAGAATGTAGAATGAATTCTGTTTCACCAGCGCTACGGACGTTGCGCCCCGGTTAATGAATTCGCCGGTATGGACATTGAGGTTGGTCACCCAGCCGTCTGCTGGCGCGCGGATCACCGTGCGCTGCAGGTCGAGTTTGGCCAGGTCGCGCGTCGCCTGCGCTTTATCCAGCTGATGCAGCACGGTTTGCAGCAGGTTGTTCGACTGGTCTATCTCTTCGCGAGACATCGCCTGAATCCCAAGCGTGTTGCGTCTTCCGGCTTCACGGCGCTTTTCAGAGGCCAGCGCCTGGTAGTAGGCCACGTCCGCCTCGGCCTGTTCGAGCGCTTTTTGATAGCGAGGCTGGTCGATGGTAAACAGCACCTGGTCTTTTTTCACCAGCTGGTTGTCCTGTACGTCAACGCTAGTGATAAGGCCAGAGACGTCCGGCGCTATAGCGACCACGTCAGCGGTGAAGCGCGCGTCACGCGTCCACGGGGATTCGGTGTAAAACACCCATGCGCGGAAAATAGCGATGAAAGCCAGAAGCACCAGCAAAAGCGTGATAGCGGTACGGGTTATGTTTCTTGTTAGTATTTTCACATCAACCTCAAACGAACAAACGCGAAATCAGATAGAAAAGACAGCAATAGAGCGCTGTATTGAATAATGCGGGATGCCAGACAAAATCATAGATGCCGGTCGGGGTCAGCAGCCGACGCGCCAGCCAGAACGCCGCGAGCGACAGGATTAATTCGAAAAATATCGGCGGAAACGAAAGACCGAATATTACGATTACCGGAAATAGACTCATTTTGACCTTGATAAGATAATGCAGGCGATACATAACTCGGCGACAAACCGCGACGGAGAGGCCAGAAAAGGCGGGCGAGCGTGCGGTATGAGCTATGTTAATAATAATATATTAACGTAACTGTTACCCCGTTATCTATAATATGTGATCTAAATCACTTTTCACTCAGAGTGAACAATGGAACGACTTAAACGCATGTCGGTGTTTGCCAAAGTGGTTGAACTTGGCTCCTACACCGCCGCCGCAAGGCAGCTACAAATGAGCGTCTCTTCCATCAGCCAGATCGTCTCAAAACTGGAAGATGAGCTGCAGGTAAAGCTGCTAAACCGCAGCACCCGCAGCATCGGTCTCACCGAAGCAGGTAAAATTTATTATCAGGGTTGCCGTAAAATGCTGCACGAGGCGCAGGAGGTCCACGAGCAGCTATACGCCTTTAACAACACGCCGATAGGCACGCTGCGCATCGGTAGCTCTTCCACTATGGCACAGAATGTCCTCGCCGACATGACGACCGACATGCTGAAAGAGTACCCCGGGCTGACCGTCAATCTGGTTACCGGCATACCGTTTCCCGACCTGATTGCCGACGGCCTGGATCTGGTGATTCGCGTTGGTGCCCTGCAGGATTCCAGCCTGTTTTCACGCAAGCTGGGCTCGATGCCGATGGTGGTCTGCGCCGCGAAAAGCTACCTCCAGCTCCACGGTACGCCGGAGAAACCCGCAGACCTGGCTAACCACTCCTGGCTAGAATACAGCGTGCGTCCGCATAATGAGTTTGAGCTTATCGCGCCGGAAGGAATTTCAACCAAAGTGATCCCGCATGGGCGCTTTGTCACCAACGATCCAATGACGTTAAGCCGCTGGCTTAAAGCCGGCGCCGGCGTAGGTTTTGCACCGCTGATGTGGGTGATCGACGAGATCAACAGCGGGGAGCTTGAGATCCTGTTCCCTCGCTATCAGTCCGATCCTCGCCCGGTTTACGCGCTGTATACCGAAAAAGACAAGCTGCCGCTCAAGGTGGAGGTCTGCCTTAACTATCTGACGGATTATTTCGTCAGGGTCACGCAGCTTTTTCAGGGTGTGCGGGCGAGAAATGAAAACAGCCGGGGCTAGCCCGGCCTGAAACTGCTAACAAAGTTTGCTGCTCTTAAAAGACAGATATCCAACCTAATAAGAACAAAGAATAATGTTCTGTGGTTTACCTCAAACAGTCGAAAACCACGTTTTTCGGCTGTTTGTCACCGGGCAATAGCCGGGGTTAGAGCCCGGCTGCCAGATGAACTTAAGCGGTACCGCCCACGGTCAGGTTATCGACCTTCAGGGTTGGCTGGCCGACGCCAACCGGCAGGCTCTGCCCCTCTTTGCCGCAGACGCCGACGCCGTTATCCAGCGCCAGATCGTTACCGACCATCGAGATCTGCTGCATGGTTTCAATGCCGGAGCCAATTAACGTTGCCCCTTTTACCGCCTTAGTGACCTTCCCTTTTTCAATCAGATAGGCTTCTGAAGTGGAGAACACAAACTTGCCGGAGGTGATATCAACCTGCCCGCCGCCGAAATTTGGCGCAAAGATACCGTAGTCCACGGACTCGATAATCTCCTGCGGCGTGGATTTGCCCGCCAGCATGTAGGTGTTGGTCATGCGCGGCATTGGGAGGTGAGCGTAGGACTCACGGCGGCCGTTCCCCGTCGGCGCAACGCCCATCAGGCGAGCATTGAGCTTGTCCTGCATGTAGCCTTTAAGAATGCCGTTTTCAATCAGCACGTTGTACTGGCCCGGCACGCCTTCGTCATCAATGGAAACGGAACCACGGCGATTAGCCATCGTGCCGTCATCCACCACGGTACACAGCTCTGATGCCACCAGCTGGCCCATCTGGCCGCTGAAGACCGAGGTGCCGCGACGGTTAAAGTCGCCTTCCAGGCCGTGACCGACCGCTTCATGCAGCAGGACACCAGGCCAGCCCGCGCCCAAAACTACCGGCAACATCCCTGCCGGTGCGGCTACGGCTGACAGGTTCACCAGCGCCATGCGTACAGCCTCTTTCGCCCAGGCATCAGCACGAACTTCACCGCTCACGCTTTCCAGGAAATATTCATAGCCAAAACGACCGCCGCCGCCGCTTGCACCGCGCTCGCGCTTGCCGTCTTCTTCCACCTGCACGCTCACCGACAGACGCACAAGCGGACGAACATCCGCCGCTAGGGTTCCGTCCGTAGCCGCCACCAGAATCAGCTCGTAAACGCCCGTCAGGCTGGCGCTCACTTCCTGAACGCGAGCATCTGCAGCGCGCGCGACGCTGTCCACGCGTCTCAGAATGTCGAGCTTCTCTTCACGAGTCATGCTGGTCAGCGGGTCAACGCTGGTATAAAGCGCGCTATGCGGAACGTTGCCCAGCGTGCGGGCGCGCCCGTCACCCTGCTCGCGAACGATACTGCGCGCGGCATGGGCGCTTTGCTCCAGCGCCAGCAAACTAATTTGATCCGCGTAGGCAAACCCGGTTTTTTCACCGCTAACCGCACGAACGCCAACGCCCTGATCGATATTCCATGAGCCGTCTTTAATAATACGATCTTCCAGCACCCAGGATTCGTGATAGCTGGACTGGAAATAGAGATCGCCGTAGTCGAGACGGCGCTCGGACAGCTGGCCGAGGATGGAAAACAGATCTTGATGGGTTAAGCCATTCGCAGACAGCAACTGCTCACTTACCAGGTTAAGACTCATCGTTTCGCTACTCTTATTGCTTATCGCCCGCTGGGCGAGGAATGGTTTATTTATGGAGCTTGCGGCAATTCACCGCTAACGTCAAATCAGTGGGCTTCACCGGTGCGCGGCTGGCGCAGCACTTCATTAATTTGCGGTTTGTCCACCGGGCCGGTAATGCTGTAGCGCAGGACCGAAATTTTACTCCACAGCGGACCAAGCACCTTACTGGCCGCAAACACTGCGGCACCGACTATCGGGTTAACGGCAAAGGCGGCGGCAACGCCGACGGTAGCGGAGATTTCAGGCGCAACCACCGCCTCCATGTTCAGCTCGCGGCGAACTAAATCCACCGAGCCTTTCATGGCAATGTCGGCCTCCAGGCCATCCACCAGCGTATCGTCAGTATGCAGAACGCCGTCTTTTATCCATGCCGTGCTGCGAATAGAGTCGTAATAGAAGCCGCTGCCGAAGGTGTCGCTGAAGTCAAAGCGCAGCTTACGGAGCAGCGCATCAAAGCTGACCAGCCGCAGCAGCTGACCCGCATGGCCGGTGCTGACATCGGTAATCTGCCCTTTACCCAGCCTGGTATGCAGGATGCCATTGAGCGAAGCCTCGTCCGGCTTCCACGGTACCGCTCGCCAGTGCAGATCGTAATCCACGTCGAAGGAGGAGCCCTGCAGCGGCGTTTTCACGCCAAAGAAGTTGGCCGCGGCGTCCAGCTTATCGCCCTTCAGCTTGCCTTTTAGCGACGTGCGTCTGGTACCCGGCTTATTCACCCACTCGCCGTCCGCGGTCAGGCGAGCAAAACCGGTATCCACCAGCCCGTGGGCCAGCTGCAGCGTATCGCCATTGATCGTCACATCCCCTTCAATGCGGCCGTATTTCTGCCCCCAGAGCCAGCACTCCGCGCAGCGCAGCTGCACGTCAGGCCAGCCTCGGAAGCTAATTGCATCGCTGTTCTCCGGGATCTGAACCGCGGCTGAGCCGCCATCCCCACCCGGGGTGACGCTCCAGGCTGGATTGAAGTAGAGATATTTGATGGTGGCAAGCCAGGGAGCATTGTTCTTCATGCTGAGGGAGGCGTTAATTTCACGGCCCTGAGCCTCAACCTGGGTGCCGTTCATCCCCGGGCGAGAAATCAGGCTCAGGTTATGCCACTGCTGACCCCCAAGGGTCAGCGCGGGCGTACGCAGAGTGATGGCGGACGGGAATGCCGCTGCGCCGCCAACGCTGTCAACCGCGCCTCCGCTAAAGAGCGCCAGCCACTGAGCGCCGTCCATCTCAGGCAGATCGAGCTCGACGCCCTGCTGCTCCGGCAGAGGCGGCACGGTTTTACTGTCTGTCGCCCAGATAGCCCGGTCAAGGGTAAGCTTTTTATTCAGCAGCCAGCGGCTGGAAAAGTGATTTAGCGCGCCCGCGTTACCGGTAAGCGAGAAACTCTTCAGGTCGCCCTTCACGGCAATATTCAGCGGCAGCGCCGTCCCGGCTTTTTTGTCGGCAGGAGCAGGTAAGTGACTGCTCACATTCTTTAGATCACCCGCCAGATTCACCTTGTAGCTGGCGCTTCCATGGTAAGGCAGCGTAATGCCTACGTCGCCTTTCCACGGGACATTCCCGCTGACGGCGTCATTGACCGGCTTTGGCAGAACGCCAGTTTTATCAGGCTGCCAGTCGCCGCTCAGGTTGACGCCAATCTGGTAATCTTTGTCGCCGGTTTTGGTGTTGAAGTTCAGGCTGACAGGCTGATTGAACCAGCTGGCGCTCATCGCTTCGCTCTGCAGATCACCGTTGGTAAAGCTGAATTTGCCGCTCAGGTTATGCAGCGTGCTGTTCAGCGGTTTGATCAGCAGCGTATTGTTGTCGAGCCGGACGTCACCTTTGGCGGTCGTCATTTCCCCGGTCAGCGGGATATCAAGATGTAAGCGAGCGTTCACATCCCCGCCAATCTGGAGCTCATCCAGCGCGGCGGCAAGCGAATCATTCAGCGGCGTATCTTTGAAATAGGGTCCTACCGCACTGCCCGGCCCGTTAATGTCGGCATCGATCAGCAGCTTTTCTTTGGCGTAATCCGGGATGTTCGCCGTCAGGTTAGTCGCCGTGACGCCGCCCAGCTTGACCGCATTGCTGTTCATCCACAGCCCGTTATTAATGAAGTCGAGGGTAATATCGAGATTCTCAAGCGCTGGCCAGTCCGGCTGGAAGGCAAATTTGGCGTTGCGGAGCGGAACGTAGACCTCAAACTGGCCTTCGTTATGCTCGTAGGGGAAGAGATGCGGGTTGCCGCCGTAGACCAGCGTGGCGCTGTCGGCCTGGCCGCCCTGAATCGCCGAGCTAAGATAGTCCGTCAGCTCTTTGCCCATCAAATTTTCCGGGAAATAGCGCCAGGCGTCCGCGCCGTTATCGGTGCTGATGCCGGCCAGAATCCCCAGCCACGGGTCGCCGCTGGTCGGCTGGAAGTAACGGAAATCGCCGCGAGCCCAGACGGAGCGAGCCTTAACGTCAATATTCTTGCCGTCTAACTGGAAGCCATCCGCGTTTTTCTGCCAGCCAAGCGTAGCCGCCCCTTTCTCAATCTCAAGCGGCGCACGGAAGACGGTCTCGTAAGGCATTTTGGCGTCGGCCACCAGAGCGTTCATCTGCCCGTTCGAGACGCTGCCCGTGACCGAACCGGAGAAATGCTCTACGCCCGGTAACAGCTTCCATTGCTTCCAGCTCACGTCATTCCAGCGTGCCTGCATGCGGGTCTGCTCAGTTTGCTGAAGCGGAATATCCACGGCCAGCACATCAATGTGGCCCTTAGGCTGAAGCGAAGTCCAGATGTCACCAAACTCAGGCGAGATTTTGGCGGCTATCGGCAGCAGTCCGTTAAAACTTGCAAGCTCCATATTGCTGGCGCGTACGCGAAGCTCGTCGCTGCGCTGGCCCTGACGACCGCCAACCTGCTGCGGCGCTATCCAGGCAACCGTGAGTGAGCCTTTAGGCCAGGCCTGATCGTCAAGCGTGATATTGGTGGAAGGGACAGAAAGCTGCCAGTCAGACTGATTGCGGCTGACCTGCGCGGTAAGATTGTCGACCGAAAGCGTATGCGTAACGCCGTCGACGCCCGGCCAGCTGGCCCCGCCTTTTTTCAGCCAGATACTGCCGCCGCTAATGTCTCCGTCCTTCACGTCCATCCAGGCCTCGAGGCTAAAACGGGCGCTTTTCAGATCGACATTGTCTTCCATCCAGCGACCCAGCCAGGGTTTCACGTCCACATCGTCGGCCTGAAGCCAGACCTTTCCGTTGTTGAGAATGCCGTTCTCATCGCGCAGATCCATGCGCACGTTGGCCACGCCATGCTGCCCGTTGAAGCTGGATAAGCTCACCAGGCCTTCCGCACGGTGGCGGTTTGTGCCGTTTAGCCAGGTGAGCTGGGGAATAGAAAGTTCGGCGCGCTGGCCGGAGAGCGTCAGAAAGCTAAGGGAGCTGTCGCGAAGATCGAAGTGATCGAACTGGCGCAGGAAAAGATCGCTGATTTTATCCGCTTCCAGCGTGCTATTGCTGCCGTTCTGGCTGAGCGGCGTATTGGTGCGCATCTGCAGCTGGTAAAAGGTCAGATCGCGAAACTGCCAGCGTGCGTGCAGCAGGCTTTGCCAGACGTCTAACGCCAGCGTGACGCGTTTGATGCTCAGCGTGCCGCCGTCCTTGAGGCCGGCCTTAATATCGCGGACATCGAGCGTTGGCCCGAAGTTCTGCCAGCTCGCCTCCAGATTGCTGACCTCAACCGGCACGCCGGTAGCCGCCTCAATTTTATCGAGCAGCGCGGGCCGCCACGCATTCAGGTGCGGCAAAACGAGCCGCAGGCCACTCACCAGCAGCGCGACGATAACAACCAACGTTACGCCTGTGAGCAGCAGAATGCCGGGCAGTCGCCTCACCTTTCTCTCCTTGTCAGCCTTACGGGCAAAGCGCGCATCCGCACACTTACATCATTACGACGTCGAACTGCTCCTGATTATAGAGCGGCTCGATCTGGACCTTGACCTGTTTACCCACGAAGATTTCTACTTCGGCCAGCGCGTGAGACTCTTCGCTTTTCAGCGCTTCCCCCACCGCAGGAGAAGCATAGACCAGAAAACGGTCGGAATCGTAAGCGTGATGCACACGCACGATTTCACGCATGATTTCGTAGCAGACCGTTTCGACCGTCTTTACGGTACCGCGGCCGTGGCAGGTCGGGCATTCGTTGCAGAGTACATGCTCTACGCTTTCACGTGTACGCTTGCGGGTCATCTCTACCAGACCCAGCTGCGAGAAACCGTTAATGCTAGTTTTCACCCGATCTTTACTCAACGCCTGCTCGAGGGAATGCAGCACGCGGCGGCGGTGATCTTCATTACTCATATCGATAAAGTCGATAATGATGATACCGCCCAGATTCCGTAACCGAAGCTGGCGCGCGATGGCCTGGGTGGCTTCGATATTGGTATTGAAAATCGTATCGTCGAGATTGCGGTGGCCAACAAACGCACCGGTGTTAATGTCTACCGTGGTCATCGCCTCAGTCTGGTCGATAACCAGATAGCCGCCGGACTTGAGCTCCACTTTACGCTCCAGCGCACGCTGGATTTCGTTCTCAACGTCATAGAGATCGAAAATGGGCTGCCGACCGCTGTAATGCTCGATTTTGCTGGTCATCTCCGGCATGTATTCAGCGGTAAACTCCAGCAGCATTTCGTAGGTCAGGCGCGAATCCACGCGAATACGGTCCAGCGCCGCATCGGCAAAATCACGCAGCACGCGCTGCGCCAGCGCCAGCTCGCCATACATCTTATAGCGGGTTTGATTGCGCTTTTTACGCTCGCTCACCTTGGTCCAGACGCGCTTCAGGTACGCTGCATCGGAGGCTAAATCCTCCTCACACACGCCCTCAGCCGCGGTGCGAATGATAAAGCCGCCCTGCTCATCGCAATATTCATTAACGATGCGTTTCAGGCGCTCGCGCTCGGCTTCGCTCTCAATGCGCTGGGAAACACCAACGTGTGAAGCACCGGGCATAAAGACAAGATAACGGGAAGGGAGAGTGATGTCGGTAGTCAGGCGAGCGCCTTTAGTGCCGAGCGGATCTTTCACCACCTGCACCATTAAATCCTGCCCCTGACGAACCAGTTCGGCGATGTCGCGCACGCTGAAATTCTTTTGCTCCTCACCCGCGACGCATTCGGTATGCGGCATGATGTCGGAAGCATGAAGGAAAGCCGCCTTATCCAGGCCAATATCTACAAACGCCGCCTGCATTCCAGGCAATACCCGGCTAACGCGACCTTTGTAGATATTCCCTACTATTCCGCGGCGCGCTTCGCGCTCAATATGAATTTCCTGCAGTATGCCACCGTCAATATAGGCTACCCGCGTCTCTGATGGGGTAACGTTGACTAATAGTTCAGCCGTCATCTTTTCCTCGTCCGTCACGCAGCGCGTGAAAATTACTCAGCAACTCACCAGTTTCCACCAGGGGTAATCCCACCACTGCATGATAACTGCCATTGATCCGTTTGACGAAACAGCCGCCGGCGCCCTGAATGCCATAGGCACCGGCTTTGTCCATCGGTTCACCGCTGGCAATATAGTCGGCAATATCCCGTTCGGATAAGCTGCGAAACGTCACTTCAGTCACCACTAAAGCTTCCAGCACCTGATTCGCGTCGGCGATAGCCACCGCCGTCATTACCTGATGCTGATGCCCTGAAAGCAGGCGCAGCATCTGTGCAGCATGCTCAGTATCACGCGGCTTTTCCAGCACTTCACCGTTAAAGATAACTATCGTATCTGCACCCAGCACTGGCAAATCTTTGGCGGCCAGCGTCACGCCAGCCTGCGCTTTTTCACGGGCCAGACGGCGAACATACTGCTCCGCGCTTTCGTGCGGCTGCCGCTGTTCTTCAATGCCTGGAACCAGGCGTTCGAAAGCGACGCCCATCAGGGTCAGCAGTTCCTGACGGCGAGGCGAACCGGATGCCAGATACAACGTAGTCATGTTTACCCTTTATTGCACAGCGAATTGCTGGCGAACTTTGCGCATTAACAGGAAAATCCAGGGCCACAGGATACCGTTAACTACACTACTCCAGAACACTTCCGGTCTGAAAGAGACGTTAATGACTAAAAATTCTGACCAGAAAACAATGATATCGGTGACTAACGAGAGCAGCATAACGACCAGCGCCTGCTGCCAAAGGGCGAGATTACGGAAAAGCTGGTACTTCAGCGCCACCAGGTAAGCCACAATACATAATGATAGAGCGCGTACGCCAAGCGTCGAGCCGCTGATCAAATCGAGTATGGCCCCCACAACAAAACCCGTTCCAACGTTTACGCGGTGTGGCAGGGCTAAAATCCAGTACAGAAGAATCAATAAGACCCAATCTGGCCGATAAAACTTCAGGTCATCCGGCCAGGGCATTACCTGCAACAGCAGAGCAATCAGAAATGAAAGCCAGATAACCCAACGGCCCTGGCTACGATAACTTCCCACTACTGTGCTCCCGTAGCAGGCGGGGTGGTAATACCGGTTGCTGGCGCAGGCACCGGAGCAGGTGGACCCATTGATCCCGGCGGCGGCAGAACCTGAGGCATCATCTGCATCAGCCGTTCGTTTGCTACGCGGTGAACTTCATCAGGCGGCATTGGCGACGAACCGTTTTTATCCGCGCCCCAAAGCAGCAGCAGGTAACGCAGACGCTGCAAGCCCGCGGTAGGACGAGCCTGAATCACGGTATAGGCACGCTGAGTATCAAGCTTAACCGATGACACCACGCCAACCGGATAGCCCTCAGGGAAACGGCCGCCCAGACCGGAGGTCACCAGCACGTCACCGACGCGAATGTCAGTGTTGGCCGGCAGATGTTCCAGCTGCAGATCGTCAGTGCAGCCGTTACCGGCGGCAATCACGCGAATATCGTTACGCAGTACCTGAATAGGCAGCGCATGGGTTGCATCGCAGATCAGCAGCACCCGGCTGGTCAGTTTCGCCACCGCGACAACCTGGCCGACAACGCCTTTATCGCTGATCACCGGCTGACCTTCGTAAACACCGTTGACGCTGCCTTTGTCGATAACCACCTGATCGCTGTAAGGATCGTTAACGGTAGAGATGACCTGAGTCACCATTTTCTGCTCATCCTGACGCAGCGGAGACCCCAGCAGCTCGCGCAGACGCGCGTTCTCCTGCCGGTATTGACCCAGCATCAGCAATTCACTGTTTTTCAGGATTAACTCCTGACGCAAAACCCGATTTTCAAGTTCCAGCTGGTCGCGTGACGCCAGCGTCTGAGACACGCTGTCGAGCAGTTCACGGGGACCATTAGAGACAAAATAGAAAGGACTGACGGCAGTATCCATGTATGTTCGGATCTGGCTGAACATACCGAGGCGGCTGTCGGCGATAATGACACCAAGCGCCACCAGCACCGCCAGGATAAGGCGAATCTGTAGCGACGGGCCACGGCTAAAAATTGGCTTCATAGGCTATGCGTATTCCCAAACCAGCAAGCAGGGGCAGCCGAAAGCTCCCCCTGTCCTGCGGCTGTTACTCTTCGCTAAACAAGTCGCCGCCGTGCATGTCGATCATTTCCAGTGCCTTGCCGCCGCCGCGGGCAACACAGGTCAGTGGATCTTCTGCAACTACTACCGGGATACCCGTCTCTTCCATCAGCAGACGGTCGAGGTTACGCAGCAATGCGCCACCGCCGGTCAGCACCATGCCGCGCTCGGAGATATCGGACGCCAGCTCTGGCGGACACTGTTCCAGCGCAACCATGACGGCGCTCACGATGCCGGTCAGCGGTTCCTGAAGAGCTTCGAGGATTTCGTTAGAGTTCAGGGTGAAGCCGCGCGGCACACCTTCAGCCAGGTTACGGCCGCGAACTTCGATCTCACGCACTTCGTCGCCCGGGTAGGCGGAACCGATTTCGTGTTTGATGCGCTCAGCGGTGGCTTCGCCAATCAGGGAGCCATAGTTACGGCGCACGTAGTTGATGATGGCTTCATCGAAGCGGTCACCCCCGATGCGAACGGAAGAGGAGTAAACCACGCCGTTCAGGGAGATAACGGCCACTTCAGTGGTACCGCCACCGATATCCACCACCATTGAACCGGTTGCTTCAGACACCGGCAGGCCAGCACCGATTGCAGCAGCCATTGGCTCTTCAATCAGGAACACTTCACGTGCGCCCGCGCCCTGTGCGGACTCGCGGATAGCACGACGCTCAACCTGGGTAGCACCGACCGGCACACAAACCAGCACGCGCGGGCTTGGGCGCATAAAGCTGTTGCTGTGCACCTGTTTGATAAAGTGCTGCAGCATTTTCTCGGTCACGAAAAAGTCAGCGATAACGCCGTCTTTCATCGGACGAATAGCCGCGATGTTGCCCGGCGTACGGCCCAGCATCTGTTTAGCATCGTGGCCTACGGCCGCAACGCTCTTAGGGGAGCCGGCACGGTCCTGGCGAATGGCCACGACGGAGGGCTCATTCAGTACGATGCCTTGTCCTTTCACATAAATCAGGGTATTCGCGGTACCCAGGTCAATGGACAGGTCATTGGAAAACATGCCACGAAATTTTTTCAACATACTAAGGGATAATCCTGAAAGCTGGGGCGGATACAAAATCCGCTTACTTTACCAACCACACGCTACAGCGACAAGGCGCAAAAATGTTCTGCAACGGTGAAAAATAGTGCAGTTCACTACGGCTGTAATACTTTTGAAACGTCTACCGATACGGCGTTCAGAAATGCAGCAAACGCGGTAGAATAAACAAACAGCTAACAGCAGCAAACCGGTTCATAACGGCTGCGACAATCTGGTCGGCAGGCTGACAGGCCCCCTTGAGATGCAGCGCGCGTTATTCTACGTGAAATAATGTCAAACGGCAGGTTAAACCGAGTATCTTTGTGAATATTTTTTCACATTACTGTCAAGCGGCTGAGATGCGGCAATAAAATCACCCTGCGCCCCTGCCACCCCGTTATCAATCAGCGTCTGCCATTCGCCGCGGGTCCTCACTCCCGTAGCAAAAACACGGGTTCGCGTACCGTTGCAGGCTTCCACCAGGCTCTTAACAAACAGCTGGTTTTCGGTACGCTTGCCGATGTTTCTGACCAGACCCGGATGTAGCTTAATCAACTCCACATTCAGCTCTTTAATATAGGTTGTGCTGACCACCGTTAATCCCGCCTGGACAATCACCACCCTTGCCCCTAATGCGGTGATTAACCGAACAACATGTTGTAAACGGCTGATGTGTTGACATACATCTGCCTCCGCAAGTTCAAAAAGAATCCGTGAGCGTTTAGATTTTTCGCACTGCATCAGGGAATCGCGCAGCCAGCGCTGGAATGGCGCACGGATCAGCGAGTCAACGGTGACGGGAATAGCGAGCATTTCCTCCGGCCAGAAACTGAGCAGCGGTAAAACCCGCGACAACACCTGACGGTCATATTGTTCAGACAAGCCGAACTGCCTGACCATCGGCATATACTCTGCCGAAAGCACTTCCTGTTCACCGTCAAAAATGCGGCACATGATTTCGCGGTGCAGAACGTTGCCGTTCCGATCGATCGCCGGTTTCTGGTAAAACCGCGGACCGCCCTGCTTCAGTACCTGCTCAAGCAAGGTACGCCACTTCACGTTGCCTCGCCCCTGCTCCGGCAGCTTGTCATCGTAAACTGACCAGCTGTTTGTCCCCTGGAATGCGGCGTTACGGGTGGCGATCTCCGCGTGCTCCATCACCTGCTCTTTTGTCTGCCCGCTTCGCCAGGCACAAATGCCGATGTGCAACATATCGCTACGGTCCACCATGCGGGTCGGCGGCAGCGCATCAATAGAATTCAGCAGTTGGCTGGCAATGCCGTCCGCTTCTTTAAGGGTTCGGTGCGGCAGCAGAACCGCAAAATCACTGCGGAAATAGCGGGCAAGCAGGGCGCCGGGATAGCGCATCACAAAAGTTGAGAACAGGTTCACCAAAGTGAATAAGTATTCTTCTACCGGACCGTTGCCCCAGGTGTCTTTTAACAGCTCAAAATCCGGCAGGCGGATAATCATCACCACGCCGTGGGCGCCGACCTGCTCCTGACCTTCCAGCAGCGTTGCCAGCTGGTTATCAAAGAACAGGCGATTATTTAGCCCGGTTTTAATGTCCTGGGCGGCAAAGGCCCTGATCAGGGTATCGACGCGGCTGCGCTGCTCGCCAGCGCTTTGCAAATCCGACAGTAAGGTATCCAGCGCGCTGCTCACCAGCGGCGGCCACTCATGCACCGTACCGCGGACTTCCGCCCCCCGTTCGCCGCTAATAATTTTGCCCGCTCTGATTTCCAGGAGCTCTTGCCCGGAAAGCTGGCGCTTGAGCCAGCGCCCGGCAAGGAAAAGCACCACAAGCATAAAAGCAACGGCCGCAGTCAGCGGCGTAGTGGTAAACATGGCGCGGTAGTAGACGGAGATCGGATCGCGGTAGGTCAGCTTCAGGATCATCCCCGGGTTCTTGATCAGGGCAACATCGAGGGTGCGGTAGGTGTACTGCGTTCCCGTGGGGCGATAGCCCTCGGGTAAAGTATGCTGGAAAAGCCAGATGTTATTCGCCAGCAGGCGAATTTCCGTAATATCTACCGGCATCATCAGTTCGCTGAAATGGTCAGCGAGCTGCTGGGGCGAACGGGAAACCAGCTTATTATCAATGATCGTGGCAACGGTCAGAACGCGCTGCTGGGTTTTGTCATGGACCGAGTTGTAGAAGCTTAACAGGCACCCAATGAGCGTGGCGATAATCGCCAGCCCGGTCAGAAGGGTGATAAAAGCTGTGAGTTTCGTCGTTAATCGCATCCTTGTGTTAACTCCGGTTTGTGAACATTAACCACACTGAAATTGGTCCCAAAAGATGATGCATTAAATAGCAAAGACCCCACCCTGGCAAACGAAACTCCTCGGTCATTTCCGGGCATTTATTGCGGTAAGTCGGCTCTTCACATCAGTATCGGAGTATAGTCTGCTAAGATTTTTTTCCCATTGATACCGACCGAGGAGCGCCAATGCAGGCATTAATCCTGGAACAGTCCGAAGGCCAAACCGTAGCCGAGGTAAAAACCATTGAGCACGCCACGCTGCCAGAAGGCAACGTGACCGTAGAGATTGACTACTCCGGCCTGAACTACAAAGACGCGCTGGCCATTACCGGGAAAGGCAAGATTATCCGCCATTTCCCGATGGTGCCGGGCATCGACTTTGCAGGCAAAGTCCTCACCAGTGAAGACGTTCGTTTTCAGCCAGGCCAGGCGGTATTACTCACCGGCTGGGGCGTAGGGGAAAACCACTGGGGTGGCCTGGCGGAAGCCGCACGGGTTAACGGCGACTGGCTGGTTGCCATGCCGGAAGGTTTAGACGCACGCAAAGCGATGATCATCGGCACCGCCGGTTTTACCGCCATGCTCTGCGTCATGGCGCTGGAAGACGCTGGCGTGAAGCCAGAAAGCGGAGAGATCGTTGTGACCGGCGCCAGCGGCGGCGTTGGCAGCACCGCGGTCGCTCTGTTGCACAAGCTGGGCTATCAGGTTGCCGCGGTGTCCGGGCGTGAAAGTACCCATGAATACCTTCGCCGCCTCGGCGCAGACCGCATTCTTGGCCGCGATGAGTTTGCCGAAACCCGACCGCTGGAAAAACAGCTTTGGGCCGGCGCCATCGATACCGTGGGCGATAAAGTGCTGGCGAAAGTCCTGGCACAGATGAACTACAGCGGCTGCGTGGCAGCCTGCGGCTTAGCCGGTGGCTTCGCGCTGCCAACCACCGTGATGCCGTTTATTCTACGCAACGTTCGCCTGCAGGGGGTCGATTCAGTGATGACGCCGCCTGCGCGTCGTGCGGCAGCCTGGGCACGACTGGTACGCGATCTGCCAGAGTCATTCTATGGGCAAGCTGCCACCGAAATTGGCCTTGCGGAAGCACCAAAATACGCGAGCGACATCATTAACAACGCTATTCAGGGAAGAACCCTGGTAAAAGTGCGCTGATGTTTGCCTGAGGAGCGACATTCTGTCGCTCCTCAACTTGATGACAAACACCCGAAAAACGTGGTTTTCGGGTGTTTGAGGTAAACCAGAGAAAATAATTCATTGTTTTTATTAGGCCGAAGTTCGGACCTTTTTAGAACAGTGAACTTTGTCAGTAGCCCGAGGAGTGACATTCTGTCGCTCCTTAAATTTCAATTTTTCGTGACATATTCGCCGGAACGCTTTCTCTCGGTCATGCTTAAGCTATAGCTATGAGGAGAACGTCATGAAAAAGGTCACCCGGCTCACCGAAGCCGACGTTACGCCAGAGTCCGTGTTTATGATGAAGCGCCGTCAGGTGCTGAAAGCTCTGGGCATGAGCGCCGCCGCACTTTCGCTTCCCCGGACGGCGAACGCCGATATTCTTTCCTGGTTCAAAGGCAACGATCGTCCCCCGGCCCCCTCCGGTAAACCCCTGACCTTCAGTAAGCCAGAGGAGTATCAGGCAAAGCTGGCCCTGACCCCGGAAGACAAAGTCACCGGCTACAACAACTTCTACGAATTTGGCCTCGATAAAGCAGATCCTGCCGCTAACGCCGGCGGGCTGAAAACCGATCCCTGGCAGATCAAAATCAGCGGCGAAGTGGCGAAACCCATGACGCTCGATCACGACGACCTCTATAAACGTTTCCCGCTTGAAGAGCGCATTTACCGTATGCGCTGCGTCGAAGCCTGGTCGATGGTCGTTCCGTGGGTTGGCTTCCCGCTCCATAAACTGCTGGCGATGGTGGAACCCACCAGCAACGCAAAGTACGTTGCCTTTGAAACACTTTATGACCCGGAACAAATGCCCGGTCAAAAAGACAGATTTATCGGCGGCGGCCTGCAATATCCCTATGTGGAAGGGCTGCGGCTGGATGAAGCAATGCACCCGCTGACGCTGCTCACCGTGGGTGTTTATGGCAAAGCGCTGCCGCCGCAGAACGGTGCGCCAGTTCGCCTGACGGTGCCGTGGAAATATGGGTTTAAGGGGATTAAATCGATCGTCAGCATCAAGCTGGTACGTGAGCTGCCGCCCACCACCTGGAACCTTGCCGCGCCGAATGAGTACGGTTTTTACGCCAACGTGAACCCGCACGTCGACCATCCTCGCTGGTCGCAAGCTTCAGAACGCTTTATCGGTTCAGGCGGCGTGCTGGACGTGAAGCGCCAGCCAACGCTGCTGTTTAACGGCTATGCCGATCAGGTCGCTTCGCTTTACCAGGGCCTGAATTTGAAGGAGAACTTCTGAGTGCGTCTGACGGTAAAACAGATAACCTGGCTCAAAGTCGCCCTTCATCTGGCAGCGTTTCTGCCCTTTGTCTGGCTGTTTTACGCGGCAAGCCAGGGACTTTTCAGCGCCGACCCGGCGAAAGATATCCAGCATTTTACCGGCAGAATGGCGCTCAAGCTGCTGCTGGCGACGCTGCTGATTACGCCGCTGGCGCGCTACGCCAAACAGCCGCTATTGATCCGTACCCGCCGCCTGCTTGGCGTCTGGTGTTTTGTCTGGGCATCTTTGCACCTCACCAGCTATTCGCTGCTGGAGCTGGGAATAAACAATCTTGGCCTGCTGGGCCAGGAGCTGGTGAGCCGCCCTTACCTGACGCTGGGTATCATCTGCTGGGTTATCCTGCTCGCACTGGCCGTCACCTCGACCCAACGGGCGCAGCGATTTTTGGGCGCTCGCTGGCAGAAACTGCATAACTTCGTCTATCTGGTCGCGATCCTCGCGCCGATTCATTTCCTCTGGTCGGTAAAGATTTTATCCCCTCAGCCCTTGCTTTATGCGCTGGGCGCCATCATCCTTCTTGCGCTCCGCTACAAGAAGTTTCGCCAGTGGTGGCGCTAGTCGCAGAGTGTGTGCTTCCCCGCAGAATAAACATCAATCGGTCTCCCTGTACGGATACCGGTTGATCATCTTCCCTGATAAGACCAGTATTTAGCTGCCAAATGCTACGAAATCGTTATAATGTGCGACTTCGGTTTTTTTGGACACCCATTTTCGGGTCGAAAAGGTGACAACCGGAAAACTTAGGTATATTTTGTAAATTGCCTACTAATTGCGGGAGATGGCAGCACGATGTCGGGTGAATTTCACATTTTGCTTTTGAATGGCCCTAATCTGAACATGCTGGGCACGCGGGAGCCGGACAAGTACGGCCACCAGACGTTAGCAGAAATTGTTAACACGCTTGAGGCGGAGGCAACGAGCCTTGGCGTCACGCTCAGCCACCTGCAATCTAACGCCGAGTATGCGTTGATTGACCGAATTCATCAGGCCAAAGACACTGTCGACTTTATCCTGATTAATCCGGCCGCGTTCACGCATACCAGCGTCGCGCTGCGCGATGCGTTACTGGCGGTGGATATCCCGTTTATCGAGATTCACCTCAGCAACGTTCATGCGCGTGAACCGTTTCGCCATCATTCCTATCTTTCAGATAAGGCCGTCGGCGTAATCTGCGGATTAGGCGCTGATGGCTATTCATATGCACTACAGACGGCGGTAAAACGCCTGTCACAATCCATCTAAACAAAGAGTACGGAACCCACTCATGGATATTCGTAAGATTAAAAAACTGATCGAGCTGGTTGAAGAATCAGGCATCGCTGAACTGGAAATTTCTGAAGGCGAAGAGTCTGTACGTATCAGCCGCTCCCCGGCAAACGCTGGTTTCCCGATGATGCAACAGGCTTACGCTGCGCCAATGTACCAGCCACAGCCACAGCCGGGTCTGGCTCAGGCCGTTGCGCCAGCCGCAACCCCAGCAATGGAAGCCCCTGCAGCTGCTGAAGTCAGTGGTCACATCGTACGTTCCCCGATGGTCGGTACCTTCTACCGTACCCCAAGCCCTGATGCCAAAGCGTTCGTGGAAGTGGGCCAGAAAGTTAACGTTGGCGACACCCTGTGCATCGTTGAAGCAATGAAGATGATGAACCAGATCGAGTCAGATAAAGCCGGTGTGGTGAAAGCAATCCTGATTGAGAATGGTCAGCCGGTAGAATTTGACGAGCCGCTGGTCGTCATCGAGTAACGAGGCGAACATGCTGGATAAAATTGTCATCGCCAACCGCGGCGAGATTGCACTGCGTATTCTTCGTGCCTGCAAAGAGCTGGGCATCAAGACCGTCGCCGTGCACTCAAGCGCGGACCGCGATCTGAAACACGTATTACTGGCGGATGAGACGGTCTGTATCGGTCCGGCTCCGTCCGTAAAAAGCTATCTGAACATCCCGGCAATCATCTCTGCGGCGGAAATCACCGGCGCGGTAGCGATTCACCCGGGCTACGGCTTCCTGTCAGAGAACGCCAACTTTGCCGAGCAGGTTGAGCGTTCAGGCTTTATTTTCATCGGCCCGAAAGCTGAAACTATCCGCCTGATGGGCGATAAAGTTTCCGCGATCACCGCGATGAAAAAAGCCGGTGTACCGACGGTACCAGGCTCTGACGGCCCACTGGACGGCGATATGGATAAAAACCGCGCCCATGCTAAACGCATCGGCTATCCGGTTATTATCAAAGCCTCCGGCGGCGGCGGCGGTCGTGGTATGCGCGTAGTGCGCAGCGACGCGGAACTCGAGCAATCCATTAACATGACCCGTGCGGAAGCCAAAGCGGCTTTCAACAACGACATGGTGTACATGGAGAAATACCTCGAGAATCCACGCCATATCGAGATTCAGGTGCTGGCCGATGGCCAGGGGCACGCTATCTATCTGGCTGAACGCGACTGCTCCATGCAGCGCCGCCACCAGAAAGTCGTTGAAGAAGCGCCAGCGCCGGGCATCACGCCTGAGCTGCGTAAATTCATCGGCGATCGCTGCGCCAAAGCCTGTATCGACATTAACTATCGCGGCGCAGGTACCTTTGAGTTCCTGTTCGAAAACGGCGAGTTCTATTTCATCGAAATGAACACCCGTATTCAGGTAGAACACCCGGTTACCGAAATGATCACCGGCGTTGACCTGATCAAAGAGCAGCTGCGTATTGCTGCTGGTCAGCCGCTGTCAATCAAACAGGAAGACGTTCACGTTACCGGCCATGCGGTGGAATGCCGTATTAACGCCGAAGACCCGAACACCTTCCTGCCAAGCCCGGGCAAAATCACGCGCTTCCACGCGCCTGGTGGTTTTGGCGTGCGTTGGGAATCGCATATCTACGCCGGCTACACCGTACCGCCGTACTACGATTCAATGATTGGGAAGCTCATCTGCTACGGCGAAACTCGTGAAGTGGCTATTGCCCGCATGAAAAATGCCCTGGCAGAACTGATTATCGATGGCATCAAAACCAACATCGAGCTGCAGACCAAAATCATGAACGACGAAAACTTCCAGCACGGTGGCACTAACATCCACTATCTGGAGAAGAAACTGGGTCTTCAGCACTAAGTTTCCGTTGAACATGTCGACAAAAGGCCGGATTTCCGGCCTTTTTCTTTTTGTATTCCCCTGTTGGAGGGATGCGTTACAATCCCCGCTTTCCGCGAACTCAAGGGACAAAAATGGACAAGCGTTTTGTTCAGGCCCACAAAGAAGCGCGCTGGGCGCTCTGGCTGACCCTGCTCTATCTTGCTGCATGGTTAGTGGCCGCTTACTTACCTGACAGCGCTCAGGGGATCACCGGGCTTCCGCACTGGTTCGAGATGGCCTGTCTGCTGGTGCCGCTGCTGTTTATCCTGCTTTGCTGGCTGATGGTGAGAACCTTCTTCCGCGATATTCCTCTGGGAGATGACCATGCAAAATGAAGTCATCGCCGTGCTGGTTATCTACCTGATAGCGGTATTTGGCCTCTCCATTTACGCCATGCGCCAGCGCAGCTCCGGCGCTTTCCTGAGCGAGTATTTCCTCGGTAGCCGTTCGATGGGCGGTTTTGTGCTGGCAATGACGCTGACCGCCACCTATATCAGCGCCAGCTCGTTTATTGGCGGGCCGGGCGCCGCCTATAAGTACGGCCTCGGCTGGGTGCTGCTGGCGATGATTCAGATCCCGACGATCTGGCTTTCTCTGGGAATTCTGGGGAAAAAATTCGCTATCCTGGCGCGCCGCTACAACGCCATTACCCTCAACGATATGCTGCAGGCTCGCTACCAGAACCGGGCCGTCGTCTGGATCGCCAGTGTCAGCCTGCTGGTCGCGTTTGTTGGCGCGATTGCCGTGCAGTTTATCGGCGGGGCAAGACTGCTGGAAACGGCGGCGGGTATAAAGTACGAGACCGGCCTGCTGATCTTCGGCATAACTATCGCTCTGTATACCGCCTTTGGCGGTTTTCGCGCCAGCGTGCTCAACGACACTATGCAGGGCATGGTAATGCTGATTGGCACCATCGTGCTGCTGGTTGGCGTGGTTCACGCCGCAGGCGGTCTGGGAAACGCAGTGCAGACGCTGGAACATATCGATCCAAAGCTGGTCAGCCCGCAGGGTGCCGGCGACATTCTGACGCCCGCCTTTATGACTTCCTTCTGGGTGCTGGTCTGTTTTGGCGTTATTGGCCTGCCGCACACCGCTGTACGCTGTATCTCCTATAAAGACAGTAAAGCCGTACACCGTGGGATTATCATCGGCACCATTGTGGTTGCTATCCTGATGCTGGGCATGCACCTCGCCGGCGCGCTGGGCAGAGCGGTTATTCCCGGGCTGACGGTGCCGGATCTGGTGATCCCGACCCTGATGATGCAGGTGCTTCCGCCGTGGGCGGCAGGGCTGTTCCTGGCCGCCCCCATGGCCGCCATTATGTCCAACGTTAACGCCCACCTGCTGCAGGCGTCGGCGACTATCGTTAAAGACCTGTGGCTCAGCGCAAGTCCGGCTAAAATTCGTCAGGAGAGCCGCCTGAAGCGCATCTCCACCACCACTACGCTGGTGCTGGGCCTGCTGATGATGCTGGCCGCCTGGCGGCCGCCGGAGATGATCATCTGGCTCAACCTGCTGGCCTTCGGCGGCCTTGAAGCCGTTTTCCTGTGGCCGCTGGTGCTGGGCCTTTACTGGGAGAAAGCCAACGCGGCAGGCGCGCTGAGCGGCATGATTGTTGGCGGCGTGCTGTACGCGGTGCTCGCCAGCTTTAGCCTCCAGCTCTTCGGCTTCCACCCGATTGTGCCGTCGCTGCTATTAAGTTTGCTGGCGTTCCTGATAGGTAACCGCTTTGGTCATACCGCTCCGGAACCCCTTCTTGTTTCCACTACTGATAAATAAAGAGTTTCGCCATGCCATGGATCCAACTGAAAATTAACACCACCGGCGGCAACGCCGAAAGCCTGGGCGATGCGCTGATTGAAAGCGGAGCGGTTTCCGTCACCTTCCAGGACACCCACGACACGCCGGTCTTTGAACCACTGCCGGGCGAAACCCGCCTCTGGGGCGACACCGACGTTATCGGCCTGTATGACGCCGAAACCGATATGGAAGAAGTCGTGGCTGTCCTTGAGCACTGCCCTTTGCTGGGCCAGGGCTTCCATCACAAGGTGGAGCAGCTCGAAGACAAAGACTGGGAGCGGGAATGGATGGACAACTTCCACCCGATGCGCTTTGGTAAACGCCTGTGGATTTGCCCGAGCTGGCGTGATGTGCCGGACGAAACCGCCGTCAACGTGATGCTCGACCCAGGCCTGGCGTTTGGTACCGGGACTCACCCGACAACTTCTCTCTGCCTCGAGTGGCTGGACGGCCTGGATCTGACCGGCAAAACCGTTATCGACTTCGGCTGCGGGTCCGGGATCCTGGCTATTGCGGCCCTGAAGCTGGGCGCAGCAAAAGCCATTGGGATTGATATCGACCCGCAGGCGATCCAGGCCAGCCGCGATAACGCCGAACGCAACGGCGTTTCAGACCGCCTTGAGCTTTACCTGCCGAAAGATCAGCCAGAAGCCATGAGCGCCGACGTGGTGGTCGCTAACATTCTGGCAGGGCCTCTGCGTGAGCTGGCGCCGTTAATCAGCGTGCTGCCGGTTGAGGGCGGTTTCCTTGGCCTGTCTGGCGTACTGGCAAGCCAGGCCGAAGGTGTTTGCGAAGCCTATGCGGATAAATTCGCCCTCGACCCGGTGGCGGAAAAAGAAGAGTGGTGCCGCATCACCGGCCGCAAAAAATAAGTTTTTCGCGTGGTCATCTGACCACGCCTTTCCTCTGCAAAGCCCCCTCCCGCCTTCTCTCGTTCTTCGTTAAAATAGCCATGCAATTATTAATGATAATTGTTGAGCATAGGGATATTAAAATTCACAGGAAGAACAGGATGAAACACATAACTGGCAAGGCAGCGCTGCTGGCACTCAGCATGATCTCGCCCTCGGTCTGCGCATCCCACTGGGGCTATGAAGGAGATAGCGCCCCGGAGCACTGGGGCGAACTGGATGATGCCTACAAGACCTGCATAAAGGGAATGAACCAGTCCCCCATTAACATTGATTCAACCGTTAAAGCCCATCTTGCTCCGCTGCAAACGAACTACAGCGAAGGGCCGGTGACGCTGTCAAACAACGGACATACTCTCCAGGCCGGTGAAAAGGCTGAGACAAGCGATAGCATCACTCTCGACGGTCGAGCCTGGACCTTGCAGCAGTTCCATTTCCATGCCCCGAGCGAAAACACAGTGCACGGTAAAAAATTCGCGATGGAAATGCATCTGGTACACAAAAATACCGAAGGTGGACTGGCGGTCGTTGCCGTGATGTTCGATAAAGGAGCCGCAAATGCGGAGCTGCAAAAAATCTGGGGCGTCATGCCCGGATATGTCGGCCAGAACATCACGATGAAACCTGACCTCAATCTGAACAAACTGCTGCCTGAGGATAAAAGCTACTGGCGTTTTAGCGGTTCACTGACCACGCCACCGTGCTCCGAAGGGGTCACCTGGCTCGTACTCAAACATCCCTTGACCCTCTCTTCTGAGCAGTTGGAAAAATTTACCCACGCCATGCACCACGATAATAACCGTCCGGTACAGTCACTTAATGGGCGTCTGATTGTCGAATAACGGGATGTTTTAAGCTGATATCATCTTCTAAATGTGCGGCACAGATCGCAAAGAAGCATCATAATCTGCTGCTAAAAACAGCAGATTATCCCGCTTAAGTGATTCATTTACTCAGAAATGAGGAGAAGTTATGGGAAATTATACGCGACCATAAAATAATCATATTGGTATAAGATAATGATTTAAATGGTGAATAATTTTCGCCGCCGCCGTCGAGCGGCAATTCCTTGATCTACAACAGTGGATTGTTCAAAGTTTGGCCTTTCATCTCGTGCAAAAAATGCGTAATATACGCCGCCTTGCAGGCACAGTATGGTCATTTCTTAACTCATGCGCATCGGACACCACCAGCTCAGAAATCGCCTGATCGCAGCACCTATGGCTGGCATCACTGACAGACCATTCAGGACGCTGTGCTACGAGATGGGAGCAGGATTAACCGTTTCCGAGATGATGTCCTCTAACCCAGAGGTTTGGGCGAGCGATAAGTCCCGTTTACGAATGGTACATGTGGATGAACCGGGTATTCGCACCGTGCAAATCGCCGGCAGCGTACCTGAAGAGATGGCAGAAGCCGCACGTATTAATGTGGCTAATGGCGCCCAGATTATTGATATCAATATGGGTTGTCCGGCAAAAAAGGTGAATCGTAAGCTGGCAGGTTCAGCCCTTCTGCAGTATCCGAGTCTGGTAAAGGACATCGTGACGACGGTAGTGCAGGCAGTGGACGTTCCTGTGACGTTGAAAATTCGTACCGGCTGGGAGCCCGCGCACCGTAACTGTGTAGAGATTGCCCAACTGGCTGAAGACTGTGGGATTCAGGCTCTGACAATTCATGGACGCACACGCGCCTGTTTATTCCAGGGCGATGCTGAATACGACAGCATTCGGGCAGTTAAGCAGAAAGTTTCCATTCCGATTATCGCGAATGGTGACATTACTGACCCGCTTAAAGCCAGAGCCGTACTTGACTATACGGGGGCTGATGCCCTGATGATAGGCCGTGCGGCTCAGGGAAGACCCTGGATCTTTCGGGAAATCCAGCACTATCTGGACACTGGAGAGCTGCTGCCGCCCTTGCCTCTGGCAGAGGTGAAGCGCTTACTTTGCTCGCACATTCGGGAACTGCATAGCTTTTATGGCGATGTGAAAGGTTACCGAATTGCACGTAAACACGTCTCCTGGTATCTCCAGGAGCACGCTCCAGATGACCAGTTTCGGCGCACATTCAACGCCATAGAGGATGCCAGCGTACAGCTGGAGGCGTTGGAGGCATACTTCGAAAATCTTGCGTAATGAAATAAAGAGCTGACAGAACTATGTTCGAACAACGCGTAAATTCTGACGTACTGACCGTTTCCACCGTTAACTCTCAGGACCAGGTAACTCAAAAGCCCCTGCGTGACTCGGTTAAACAGGCACTGAAGAACTATTTTGCTCAACTGAATGGTCAGGATGTTAATGACCTGTATGAGCTGGTACTGGCTGAAGTTGAACAGCCACTGTTGGACATGGTGATGCAATACACCCGCGGTAACCAAACCCGCGCTGCGCTGATGATGGGTATCAACCGTGGTACTCTGCGTAAGAAACTGAAAAAATACGGCATGAACTGATACTAATCAGTTAAGCCGTTGATGAAAAAGGCGCTCTTCGGCATGGGGAAGCGCCTTTTTTCTTTTCATAAGCTGTGATCTGAGGTTTTTCCCCGTTATTTGTCGTTGCAGCGCCGTTTCCTTCACTTTGTTTACACTTCACACGCTTTGCAATGATTCCCCAATCCTGCGGTCTGATACCCAGTGGTAAAATAGCCACATTCGCTCCGGCACAGCATCCGTGAAAGCTTTGTCCCCTGATAAGCAATCCCTGTTCCGGCGTCTGGTTCAACCGAGGTTCAAAATGACTAAATTCATCGCCGTTGCGTTACTCACCACGTTTCTGGCTGGCTGTGCCACCGAATCTCCCTGCGTGCCTGTCTATGACGACCAGGGGCGTCTGGTGCACACCAATACCTGTATGAAGGGCACCACCCAGGATAACTGGGAAACGGCAGGCGCCATCGCCGCCGGTACTGCCGCCGTAGCAGGTGTTGCCCTGGGTATCGTTGCGTTAACCAAATAAGCTTCCCACCCTCAAAGCGCGAACCCTCGCGCTTTTTTATTTCATTCCCCTGCAACACCTGAATCATTCTGCTCTTGAAATGCGCCATGAGTTGCAGACCTGCACTATTTCAGAGCGTTTCCCGCCTCTCTGTTTCATCTATTCCGCCCATCTCCTGTGTAAGACGTTCAGCGCAAAACCTGGCATCGCCTTTGCTTTACAAAACATGACTCAAGCATTTGCCACGAACAGGCATACGGCGTCTCCCGGACGCCACTAAGCCAATAACGATAATTTCGCCACACAGGATGCATTTATGAAGAAGATGATGATCGCCACTCTGGTCGCTACCGGTACGCTGTTTGCGATGGCTAATCAGGCTCATGCAGGCACGACCCTTGATGCCGTTAAAAAGAAGGGCTTTGTACAATGTGGGATCAGTGATGGTCTTCCAGGCTTTTCTTACGCTGACGGCAGCGGCAAGTTTACCGGTATTGACGTGGATGTTTGCCGTGGCGTTGCGGCGGCCGTTTTCGGCGATGCCTCCAAAGTTAAATACACCCCGCTGACCGCTAAAGAGCGTTTTACCGCCCTGCAGTCCGGCGAAGTCGATATTCTCTCCCGTAACACCACGTGGACCTCCTCTCGTGATGCAGGCATGGGCATGGTATTTACCGGCGTAACCTACTACGACGGCGTAGGCTTCCTGACCCACAATAAAGCGGGGCTGAAAAGCGCGAAAGAGCTGGATGGCGCAACCGTCTGCATCCAGGCTGGCACCGATACCGAGCTGAACGTCGCAGACTATTTCAAAGCCAATAATATGAAGTACACCCCGGTGACCTTTGACCGTTCTGATGAGTCGGCAAAAGCGCTGGAGTCCGGCCGCTGTGACACCCTGGCCTCAGATCAGTCTCAGCTCTACGCCCTGCGCATTAAGCTTAGCAATCCAGGCGAGTGGCTGGTGCTGCCAGAAGTGATCTCTAAAGAACCACTGGGGCCAGTCGTACGCCGCGGTGATGATGACTGGTTCTCTATTGTGCGCTGGACGCTGTTCGCCATGCTGAATGCCGAAGAGATGGGCATTAGCTCGAAGAACGTTGACCAGATGGCCGCGAACCCAACAACGCCGGATATGGCGCACCTGCTAGGCAAAGAGGGCGATTTCGGTAAAGACCTGAAGCTCGATAACAAATGGGCTTATAACATTGTTAAGCAGGTAGGTAACTACGCTGAGATTTTCGATAACAACGTCGGCGCCCAAAGCCCGCTGAAAATCAAACGCGGCCAGAACAATCTCTGGAACAACGGCGGCATCCAGTACGCCCCGCCAGTTCGCTAAGCAAAATGCCCGGCTATGGCTCAGATCCGTAGCCGGGAATAGCGAGCAAACGGCCAAAACATCCCTTTGGTCGTTTGGGATTTACGTTCCTGTTACTGAGGTTTGCTTATGCGTCATCACCGCCCAGCCGTGAAGGCCGACTTATCCTTTTCTAACCCTTCGGTTCGCGCCTGGCTGTATCAGATAGTCGCCCTCGCCTTTGTTATCGGCATGGCTGCTTATCTGATCCACAACACCGTCTCCAACCTGGATAGCCGGGGCATTACCTCCGGCTTTGCCTTCCTCGATCGTTCCGCGGGCTTTGGCATCGTTCAGCATCTGATTGACTACGATCAGGGAGACACCTATAGCAAAGTCTTTGTTGTTGGCCTCCTGAATACCCTGCTGGTCTCCGTGCTCTGCATCGTGTTTGCCACGTTTATCGGCTTCTTTGTTGGCCTGGCACGCCTCTCCGATAACTGGCTGGTGCGCAAGCTGTCGACGTTTTATATAGAGACGTTTCGCAACATTCCCCCGATGCTGCAAATTTTCTTCTGGTACTTTGCCGTGCTGCGCAATCTGCCTGGGCCACGGCAGGCCCTGGATGCTTTCGGGCTGATCTATCTGAGCAATCGCGGGCTGTCTCTCCCGGCACCGATCGTGGGTGAAGGCCTGCTGGCATTTACTGCTGCCGTTCTGCTTGCGCTTCTCGTCTCTGCCGGGCTGCATCGCTATAACAAAATGCATCAGATGAAGACCGGGCAACTTCGCCGCACATGGCCCGTGGCGATCGCTTTGATCGTTGCGCTACCGGCTGCCGCACATGCGATCTTCGGCGCGGCGCTGCATTGGGATATTCCCGCTCTGCACGGCTTTAACTTCAGCGGCGGGATTGTATTGATCCCTGAGCTCGCGGCTTTAACGCTGGCGCTGTCGGTTTACACCTCAGTCTTTATCGCCGAAATCATTCGCTCAGGCATCCAGTCAGTTCCCTTTGGCCAGCATGAGGCAGCCCTGTCTCTCGGCTTGCCTAAGCAGGTGACGCTACGCCAGGTGATTGTGCCTCAGGCGCTGAGAGTCATTATTCCGCCATTGACCAGCCAGTATCTGAATATCGTCAAAAACTCTTCGCTGGCAGCGGCCATTGGTTACCCGGATATGGTCTCTCTGTTTGCCGGTAGCGTGCTGAATCAGACGGGACAAGCAATAGAGACCATCGCTATCACGATGTCCGTTTATTTGGCGATCAGCCTGGCTATCTCTCTGCTGATGAACGTCTATAACCGCCGTATTGCCCTGGTTGAGCGCTAAGGAATGTCGATGATGAAAGTTTTAACGGCTCACAGCGCCCGTCCGGCGGGCAGCAAACCTGAGCAAATCTGGCGATGGATGCGTAAAAATCTTTTCTCCAGCTGGCTCAATACTTTACTGACCCTGCTCTGCGTCGGGCTAATGTGGAAGCTGATCCCCCCGCTTCTGGACTGGACAGTTTTCCAGGCGAACTGGGTGGGTGAGACAAGAGCCGACTGCACCAAAGGCGGGGCCTGCTGGGTATTTATCCACGAGCGCTTCGGCCAGTTTATGTATGGGCTTTATCCTCACGATCGCCGCTGGCGCATCAACCTTGCGCTGATCATCGGCCTGCTTTCCGTTGCCGCTATGTTCTGGAAGTCTCTTCCTCACCGCGGTCGCTATATAGCCGGCTGGGCAGTCGCCTATCCGATCGTCGTCTGGTGGCTGATGTACGGTGGCTTTTTAGGCCTGGATCGCGTTGAGACGCGCCTCTGGGGCGGGTTAACGCTCACGCTGATTATCGCTTCCGTTGGCATTGCAGGTGCCCTGCCGCTGGGTATTGTGCTTGCGCTGGGCAGGCGCTCACGCATGCCGGTGGTGAGGATCCTCTCGATTATGTTTATCGAGTTCTGGCGCGGCGTACCGTTGATTACCGTGCTCTTTATGTCCTCGGTGATGCTGCCGCTCTTTCTTCCGGAAGGGACCAGCATTGATAAGCTTATTCGGGCGTTAGTCGGGGTGATCCTCTTCCAGTCAGCCTATGTCGCCGAGGTCGTTCGCGGCGGGCTACAGGCCTTGCCAAAAGGGCAGTATGAGGCCGCAGAGTCATTGGCTCTTGGTTACTGGAAGACGCAGGGATTAGTCATTCTGCCACAGGCGCTGAAGCTGGTGATCCCGGGGCTGGTGAACACGATTATTGCGCTGTTCAAAGATACCAGCCTGGTGATCATCATCGGCCTGTTCGATCTGTTCAGTAGCGTTCAGCAGGCGACGGTTGATCCGGCCTGGCTGGGCATGTCGACGGAAGGCTATGTCTTTGCCGCTATCGTCTATTGGATTTTCTGTTTCAGTATGTCGCGCTATAGCCAGCACCTGGAGAAGCGCTTCCACACCGGCCGTACGCCGCACTAAGGATTATGATGAGTAAAATAACGCTGCAGGCTGCCGACACGATGATCACGCTGGAAAATGTGAACAAATGGTACGGGCAGTTCCATGTTTTAAAAGACATTAATCTCAATGTGAAGCAGGGCGAACGTATCGTCCTGTGTGGGCCATCCGGCTCAGGTAAATCTACGACGATTCGCTGCATTAACCACCTTGAAGAGCATCAGCAGGGCCGTATTGTCGTCGACGGAACAGAGCTGAATGACGACCTTCGCAATATAGAGAAGGTTCGCACCGAAGTCGGTATGGTCTTTCAGCATTTTAACCTGTTCCCGCATTTAACCGTCCTGCAGAACTGTACGCTTGCCCCTGTCTGGGTTCGTAAGATGCCGAAGAAAGAGGCCGAAGCGCTGGCAATGCATTACCTCGAGCGAGTGCGAATCGCTGAACACGCGCACAAATTCCCGGGGCAAATATCCGGTGGCCAGCAGCAGCGTGTGGCCATTGCACGCTCGCTGTGCATGAAACCTAAAATCATGCTCTTTGACGAACCCACTTCGGCACTTGATCCGGAAATGGTAAAGGAAGTACTGGATACGATGATAGGGCTTGCAGAATCCGGGATGACGATGCTGTGCGTGACCCACGAAATGGGCTTTGCGCGCACCGTGGCTGACAGGGTTATCTTTATGGATCGAGGAGAGATCGTAGAGCAGGCGCCACCGGATCAGTTCTTTGCTAATCCGGAATCGGAACGCACACGCGCATTTCTTTCGCAGGTTATTCACTGATATCACTGCCCGGTGGCACTGAGCTTGCCGGGCCAGTATCCAATTCAGATGCACAAAAGCAAAAAGCCCAGTCATAAGACTGGGCTTTTTGCTTAATTGATGTCTGGCAGTTTATGGCGGGCGTCCTGCCCGCCACCCTTCGGGCCGCCGCAAGCGGCGTTCAAAAGTGTTCCAGACACTTTTGTCCTACTCAGGAGAGTGCTCACCGACAAACAACAGATAAAACAAAAGGCCCAGTCTTTCGACTGAGCCTTTCGTTTTAATTGATGTCTGGCAGTTCCCTACTCTCGCATGGGGAGACCCCACACTACCATCGGCGCTACGGCGTTTCACTTCTGAGTTCGGCATGGGATCAGGTGGGACCACCGCGCTACTGCCGCCAGACAAATTCTTTTATCTGCCGAACCTAACCGTTAAAACTGGTGCTGATACCCAGAGTCGAACTGGGGACCTCACCCTTACCAAGGGTGCGCTCTACCAACTGAGCCATATCAGCACGCTTAATTTGATGCCTGGCAGTTGATGAACTCGCGTTCACCCTACGGGCCGCTGCTTCGCAGCGTTCAGACTCACCTTTCGGTTCGTCAGTCCTACTCTCTGAGAGTAGTGACCTGCCTCGTATGACTACCATTACTGCTAATTTGATGCCTGGCAGTTCCCTACTCTCGCATGGGGAGACCCCACACTACCATCGGCGCTACGGCGTTTCACTTCTGAGTTCGGCATGGGGTCAGGTGGGACCACCGCGCTACGGCCGCCAGGCAAATTCTGTTTGTTGACCGTCATATTTTCATATAACCATCAACCTAATCCTGAACTAAGCTGAAAATCTTCTTTCGTCTCTGCAAAACACCTTCGGTGTTGTAAGGTTAAGCCTCACGGATCATTAGTACTGGTTAGCTCAACGTATCGCTACGCTTACACACCCAGCCTATCAACGTCGTCGTCTTCAACGTTCCTTCAGGACCCTTAAAGGGTCAGGGAGAACTCATCTCGGGGCAAGTTTCGCGCTTAGATGCTTTCAGCGCTTATCTCTTCCGCATTTAGCTACCGGGCAATGCCATTGGCATGACAACCCGAACACCAGTGATGCGTCCACTCCGGTCCTCTCGTACTAGGAGCAGCCCCCCTCAATTCTCCAGCGCCCACGGCAGATAGGGACCGAACTGTCTCACGACGTTCTAAACCCAGCTCGCGTACCACTTTAAATGGCGAACAGCCATACCCTTGGGACCTACTTCAGCCCCAGGATGTGATGAGCCGACATCGAGGTGCCAAACACCGCCGTCGATATGAACTCTTGGGCGGTATCAGCCTGTTATCCCCGGAGTACCTTTTATCCGTTGAGCGATGGCCCTTCCATTCAGAACCACCGGATCACTAAGACCTGCTTTCGCACCTGCTCGAGCCGTCACTCTCGCAGTCAAGCTAGCTTATGCCTTTGCACTAACCTCACGATGTCCGACCGTGATTAGCTAACCTTCGTGCTCCTCCGTTACGCTTTAGGAGGAGACCGCCCCAGTCAAACTACCCACCAGACACTGTCCGCAACCCGGATCACGGGTCTACGTTAGAACATCAAACATTAAAGGGTGGTATTTCAAGGTTGGCTCCACGCAGACTGGCGTCCACGCTTCAAAGCCTCCCACCTATCCTACACATCAAGGCTCAATGTTCAGTGTCAAGCTATAGTAAAGGTTCACGGGGTCTTTCCGTCTTGCCGCGGGTACACTGCATCTTCACAGCGATTTCAATTTCACTGAGTCTCGGGTGGAGACAGCCTGGCCATCATTACGCCATTCGTGCAGGTCGGAACTTACCCGACAAGGAATTTCGCTACCTTAGGACCGTTATAGTTACGGCCGCCGTTTACCGGGGCTTCGATCAAGAGCTTCTCCTTGCGGATAACCCCATCAATTAACCTTCCGGCACCGGGCAGGCGTCACACCGTATACGTCCACTTTCGTGTTTGCACAGTGCTGTGTTTTTAATAAACAGTTGCAGCCAGCTGGTATCTTCGACTGCCTTCAGCTCCAGGAGTAAATCCCTTCACCTAGCGACAGCGTGCCTTCTCCCGAAGTTACGGCACCATTTTGCCTAGTTCCTTCACCCGAGTTCTCTCAAGCGCCTTGGTATTCTCTACCTGACCACCTGTGTCGGTTTGGGGTACGATTTAATGTTACCTGATGCTTAGAGGCTTTTCCTGGAAGCAGGGCATTTGTTACTTCAGCACCGTAGTGCCTCGTCATCACACCTCAGCGTTAACAGAGTTCCGGATTTACCTAAAACTCCCGCCTACATGCTTAAACCGGGACAACCGTCGCCCGGCTAACATAGCCTTCTCCGTCCCCCCTTCGCAGTAACACCAAGTACAGGAATATTAACCTGTTTCCCATCGACTACGCCTTTCGGCCTCGCCTTAGGGGTCGACTCACCCTGCCCCGATTAACGTTGGACAGGAACCCTTGGTCTTCCGGCGAGCGGGCTTTTCACCCGCTTTATCGTTACTTATGTCAGCATTCGCACTTCTGATACCTCCAGCAGACCTCACAGTCCACCTTCGACGGCTTACAGAACGCTCCCCTACCCAACAACACCTGAGTGTCGCTGCCGCAGCTTCGGTGCATGGTTTAGCCCCGTTACATCTTCCGCGCAGGCCGACTCGACCAGTGAGCTATTACGCTTTCTTTAAATGATGGCTGCTTCTAAGCCAACATCCTGGCTGTCTGTGCCTTCCCACATCGTTTCCCACTTAACCATGACTTTGGGACCTTAGCTGGCGGTCTGGGTTGTTTCCCTCTTCACGACGGACGTTAGCACCCGCCGTGTGTCTCCCGTGATAACATTCTTCGGTATTCGTAGTTTGCATCGGGTTGGTAAGCCGGGATGGCCCCCTAGCCGAAACAGTGCTCTACCCCCGAAGATGAGTTCACGAGGCGCTACCTAAATAGCTTTCGGGGAGAACCAGCTATCTCCCGGTTTGATTGGCCTTTCACCCCCAGCCACAAGTCATCCGCTAATTTTTCAACATTAGTCGGTTCGGTCCTCCAGTTAGTGTTACCCAACCTTCAACCTGCCCATGGCTAGATCACCGGGTTTCGGGTCTATACCCTGCAACTTAACGCCCAGTTAAGACTCGGTTTCCCTGCGGCTCCCCTATACGGTTAACCTTGCTACAGAATATAAGTCGCTGACCCATTATACAAAAGGTACGCAGTCACCCCATAAAGAGGCTCCCACTGCTTGTACGTACACGGTTTCAGGTTCTTTTTCACTCCCCTCGCCGGGGTTCTTTTCGCCTTTCCCTCACGGTACTGGTTCACTATCGGTCAGTCAGGAGTATTTAGCCTTGGAGGATGGTCCCCCCATATTCAGACAGGATACCACGTGTCCCGCCCTACTCTTCGAACTCACAGAATGTGCATTTTAGTGTACGGGAGTATCACCCTGTACCCTGCGACTTTCCAGACGCTTCCACTAACACACAAACTGATTCAGGTTCTGGGCTGCTCCCCGTTCGCTCGCCGCTACTGGGGGAATCTCGGTTGATTTCTTTTCCTCGGGGTACTTAGATGTTTCAGTTCCCCCGGTTCGCTTCATTACGCTATGTATTCACGTAATGATAGTGTGTCGAAACACACTGGGTTTCCCCATTCGGAAATCGCCGGCTATAACGGTTCATATCACCTTACCGACGCTTATCGCAGATTAGCACGTCCTTCATCGCCTCTGACTGCCAGGGCATCCACCGTGTACGCTTAGTCGCTTAACCTCACAACCCGAAGATGTTTCGCTTCAGATTATGAAAATTTGAGAGACTCGAACATGTCTTAACCCCATTCCTTATTACGGAGGAATGAGACGACATGTCGTTTCAATTTTCAGCTTGTTCCGGATTGTTAAAGAGCAAATACTTCGCAGCACACCGTCACCGGTATACTCTGAAGTATTGAGTCGTGCATGAAATGATGGTGGAGCTAAGCGGGATCGAACCGCTGACCTCCTGCGTGCAAGGCAGGCGCTCTCCCAGCTGAGCTATAGCCCCATCGATTTCGTAAAACCTTCGAATCACCATGAATTCGTCGCTAGTCAAGGCGCAGCCCCACGAAGCATACTTTCGTATGTGAGTGGTGCTGTAACGCAGGATAGCGGAGAATTTGGTAGGCCTGAGTGGACTTGAACCACCGACCTCACCCTTATCAGGGGTGCGCTCTAACCACCTGAGCTACAAGCCTATAAGGTTTTACTGCTCGTTTTCTATCAGACAATCTGTGTGAGCACTACGCGGGTTTGTATCTTTTAGGTAAGGAGGTGATCCAACCGCAGGTTCCCCTACGGTTACCTTGTTACGACTTCACCCCAGTCATGAATCACAAAGTGGTAAGCGCCCTCCCGAAGGTTAAGCTACCTACTTCTTTTGCAACCCACTCCCATGGTGTGACGGGCGGTGTGTACAAGGCCCGGGAACGTATTCACCGTAGCATTCTGATCTACGATTACTAGCGATTCCGACTTCATGGAGTCGAGTTGCAGACTCCAATCCGGACTACGACGCACTTTATGAGGTCCGCTTGCTCTCGCGAGGTCGCTTCTCTTTGTATGCGCCATTGTAGCACGTGTGTAGCCCTACTCGTAAGGGCCATGATGACTTGACGTCATCCCCACCTTCCTCCAGTTTATCACTGGCAGTCTCCTTTGAGTTCCCGGGCCGAACCGCTGGCAACAAAGGATAAGGGTTGCGCTCGTTGCGGGACTTAACCCAACATTTCACAACACGAGCTGACGACAGCCATGCAGCACCTGTCTCAGAGTTCCCGAAGGCACCAATCCATCTCTGGAAAGTTCTCTGGATGTCAAGAGTAGGTAAGGTTCTTCGCGTTGCATCGAATTAAACCACATGCTCCACCGCTTGTGCGGGCCCCCCGTCAATTCATTTGAGTTTTAACCTTGCGGCCGTACTCCCCAGGCGGTCGACTTAACGCGTTAGCTCCGGAAGCCACGCCTCAAGGGCACAACCTCCAAGTCGACATCGTTTACGGCGTGGACTACCAGGGTATCTAATCCTGTTTGCTCCCCACGCTTTCGCACCTGAGCGTCAGTCTTTGTCCAGGGGGCCGCCTTCGCCACCGGTATTCCTCCAGATCTCTACGCATTTCACCGCTACACCTGGAATTCTACCCCCCTCTACAAGACTCAAGCTTGCCAGTTTCGAATGCAGTTCCCAGGTTGAGCCCGGGGATTTCACATCCGACTTAACAAACCGCCTGCGTGCGCTTTACGCCCAGTAATTCCGATTAACGCTTGCACCCTCCGTATTACCGCGGCTGCTGGCACGGAGTTAGCCGGTGCTTCTTCTGCGAGTAACGTCAATCACTAAGGTTATTAACCTTAATGCCTTCCTCCTCGCTGAAAGTACTTTACAACCCGAAGGCCTTCTTCATACACGCGGCATGGCTGCATCAGGCTTGCGCCCATTGTGCAATATTCCCCACTGCTGCCTCCCGTAGGAGTCTGGACCGTGTCTCAGTTCCAGTGTGGCTGGTCATCCTCTCAGACCAGCTAGGGATCGTCGCCTAGGTGAGCCGTTACCCCACCTACTAGCTAATCCCATCTGGGTTCATCTGATGGCAAGAGGCCCGAAGGTCCCCCTCTTTGGTCTTGCGACGTTATGCGGTATTAGCTACCGTTTCCAGTAGTTATCCCCCTCCATCAGGCAGATCCCCAGACATTACTCACCCGTCCGCCGCTCGTCACCCAGGAGCAAGCTCCCCGTGCTACCGCTCGACTTGCATGTGTTAGGCCTGCCGCCAGCGTTCAATCTGAGCCATGATCAAACTCTTCAATTTAAAAGTGTCTGATGCTCAAAGAATTAAAACTGTTTATAAAATCAGTAGTCACTCTTCAAGACTTGATATTTTGTTGCATCCGAAGATGCTGAGATATCAATCCTGCGAGTGCCCACACAGATTGTCTGATAAATTGTTAAAGAGCAGTGAGTTAGGCGCTTTCGCTTGCTAACTCGAGGTGGCGTATATTACGCTTTCCTCTTTCAGAGTCAACCCCGATTTTCAGGATTTTTTCTCTTTATCGAACCGGCCATTTTGTGAAGTGATTCACTGTGCCGTCTCGATGGAGGCGCATTATAGGGATCCCACTTTTTAGCACAAGTACTTTTTCGATCTTTTTTTCTGAATGTTTAGTTTTCACTCTTTTCGCTGAGATCCTGTTCGATCTACCCTCTTTCCAGCCCTTTACTCCCTTGCCATTGCTCAAGAAAGCAGCCACAGTCTATTCACACGATGAATTTCCTCGAGGTATTTATGTCTGCGGTATTACGTGCTTTTCAAAAAACATTCCCCCAGCCAGGCGAGAGAGTCATGGTTGATCCCACCAGCGTGGTCATCGGTGATGTAAAACTGGCGGATGATGTCAGTGTCTGGCCGTTGGTGGCCATCCGCGGCGATGTAAATACCGTGAAGATTGGCGCACGCACCAACATACAGGATGGAAGCGTTCTACATGTTACCCATAAGTCTTCCTCTAAACCTGAAGGGAACCCGCTGATTGTCGGCGAAGATGTCACGGTGGGACACAAAGTTATGCTGCACGGCTGCACGATTGGCAATCGCGTATTAGTCGGTATGGGATCGATCCTGCTGGATGGTGTAGTAGTAGAAGATGATGTGATGATTGGTGCTGGCAGCCTGGTGCCACAAAACAAGCGGCTGGAAAGCGGTTATCTCTATTTAGGCAGCCCGGTAAAACAGATCCGCCGTCTGACTGAAGCGGAGCTGGCCGGTTTGACCTACTCCGCTAACAATTATGTTCGCTGGAAAGATGAGTATCTGGCTCAGGATAACCAGTACCATCCTTGATCGCCTTCCTGTTCGTCTACGATAAGGCTTTCAGCTTCTTCTTCAAGATCCCAGCGGTGTTCCCGGAACAACGAAAGCCACTCTTCTGCGCAATTGCCGCCAAAGCGGTTGGTAATTGCCTCTGAGGTTATAGCGCACTCTACCTGGAAACCCTTAACCAACGCTGGAAAGCAAACCGCGCTGCGTTCTTCATCCCAGCGTTCACGCTCCGGGAACTGGATCGCCTGGTTCACGCCGCCATTTCTCTTTTTAAGATCTCAATAACCGGCGCAACGTCCGGCATAACGCCATGCCAAAGCATAAAAGCATGTGCAGCCTGGCCCACCAGCATGCCCAGACCGTCTGCGTAGTGCACTACGCCGTGCCCGATGGCCCAGCTCAGGAATGGCGTCGGCCCTTTCTGGTAAAACATGTCATAACAGCTTACGCGATGAGAAAGGAGAGAAACCGGCAGCGCCGGAATTTCACCGCCGATCCCGCTGGATGTAGCATTGATCAACAGATCGTACTCATGCCCTTCAAGCTGATCCATTGCTATGGCGCTAACGCTGCCCGTATGGCTAAACAAATCAGCGAGTTCTTCCGCTTTGGCAAATGTTCGATTGGTTATTGTCACCGCGCAGTCCAGCGACAACAGCGGCAGCAGAACACCGCGAGCGGCACCGCCAGCCCCCACCAGCAGAATACGATCGCCGGGTTTGATCAGCTTCAAACGTTCAAGATCGCTCAACAAGCCGATGCCGTCCGTATTGTCGCCAAGCAAACGGCCATCGTCCAGGCGCTTGAGCGTATTGACCGCCCCGGCAAGCGCAGCGCGTTCTGTTAACTCGTCGGCACGGGCAAAAGCCTGTTCTTTAAAAGGTACGGTTACGTTGGCGCCCTTCCCCTCTTTAAAAAAGGCATCAAGTGTTTCAACAAAAGAGTCTAACGGGGCAAGCACGCGCCCGTAAGGATGCTCAATTCCTGTTTGCTCGGCGAAAAGGCGGTGAATAAGAGGAGACTTACTGTGTTGAATAGGGTTACCGAAGACGGCGAAGGTTTCCATATTTACCCCTGACGGAAGAGTTCGCCGGTTAAGGCATCGCGTATTTCTGAAGGGTTCAGGCGCCCGCCGGTATCCCCCACCAGCACCGGGAAGCTCTCGCCGAACTGCTGCTGAACTTCCTGCACGTTACGGCATGGAGGCAGGCCGGTAAGGTTCGCACTGGTCGACACCAGAGGTTTACCGTAGGCCAGGCACAGATCCTTAACTAGCGGATGATTTGTCACACGCACCGCCAGGGAATCAAAACGGCCGGTCAGCCATTTTGGCGTCGAAGGCAACGCCGGGAAAACAAACGTAACCGGACCAGGCCAGTTCGCAAACACCACGGAAAGCTGTTCTTCACTCAGCGCGGCGGCGTCAATATAGGGTTTTAATTGCTCAAAATCGGCGGCGATCAGGATGAGCCCCTTTTCTACCGGACGCTGTTTTAGTGCCAACAGACGGGTAACCGCGATCTCGCTGTCAGGGTCACACCCTACGCCAAATACGGCTTCGGTTGGATAGGCGATGACTTGTTGTTGTTTCAGGGCCGCTACGATCTGCGCGAGCTGGCCTTCAGGCAGGTTATTATTCACTGGCTTGTTCCACCGTTGCCGGCTTTCCACATTGTTTACTGGCACAAAAGCGTTTCACGCCCTGAGCCGTTTTCTTTTCAATCAGCAGCGGATACTGACATTCAGAGCAGATGCCCGCTACCGGCTTAAAATTGAGAACGAACTGGCAGTCCGGGTAGCCATCGCAAGACCAAAAGGTTTTGCCGTAGCGAGAACGGCGCTGAACCAGCTGCCCTTTCTGGCATTGAGGGCAGGCTATCGCGGTCTCATCGGGTTTATCGATAATTTCAGTGTGTTCGCATTCGGGGTAGTTGCTGCAGCCGATAAACATGCCAAAGCGCCCCTGGCGTAACACGAGCGTTGCCTGACAAACCGGACACGGCTGCCCATCGAGCACCTTTACAATATGGCCATCGGCCTGGCTCTTGAGCGGGCGAACATAATCGCATTCCGGATAGTGGGTACAGCCCAGAAATGGGCCATGTTTACCGGAACGTATTGCTAACTCTGCCCCGCATTGGGGGCAGGGTTCATTTTTTGGCACCGAGAACAGTGCTGACTTGGCCATAACATCTCATGCTGCAACTCAATTTAGTGCAGCATACCTTCATTTGCCTCGAAGAGTAATTCTTCCATTTGCTGGTAGGCATTTTCACAACCCGGAATGTTGAACAACACCATCAGCACAACCCACTTCAGATCTTCGAGTTCGAATTCTGCGGTATCGAGCGCCAGCACGCGCTCAATGACCATTTCGCGGGTGTCGAGATTTAGCACCTGAATCTGCTCAAGGAACAGTAAAAAGCCCCGGCAGTCTGCATCAAGCCTCTGGCTCTCTTCTGCGGTAAAAATACGCATCGAGAGAGGGTCAGCGGCAAGCTGCATCGGCTCAGTCAAACCTTCCTGATAATCGGCCAGCTTTTCAAGCCACACTAATGCGTTAAAAATGTCCTCACGATCAAAACCCGCGTCGGTGAGATCGCTCGTCAGCTTATCCTGGTCAACGCGCATTTCTGCTTCGCTGTGGATGTAGGTTTCAAATAAGTACATTAGTACGTCGAACATGGCATGCCCTCCTCAATCGGACATAGCCGCCGGGTACAGCTGCGATCCATCCTGCTAACTCCAGTTCGAGTAGCTGAGCTACCGTCTCTGGCACAGGTTGGCCGGCACGTTCAGCGACGACGTCAACAGGTGTAACCTCATCTCCTACGTTAGCCAACAGATGGGGAAATGGCAATGCGCCGTCCTGTTGATTTGGCGAATATATTGACACATTGTGCGAAGCGGGAAGCCAGTGCAGTTCAGAGGAGAGATAATCGAGGATATCCTGCGGACTTCGCACCAGGTTTGCCCCCTGCTGAATCAGCCAGTGTGGGCCATCGCTCCCCGGACTTCCTACCGTACCGGGCAGGGCAAATACCTCTCTACCTTGTTCAACGGCATAACGGGCAGTCACCAGAGATCCGCTTCGCTCACCGGCCTCCACCACAAATACAGCCCTGCTCAATCCGCTGATAACGCGGTTACGCCACGGAAAGTTTGACGGCCAGGGGGTGCAGGAGAGAGGGAATTCGGAAATGACAGCCCCGCCCTGCTCCACAATTTGCCTGGCCAGCATCAGGTGGCGTTTAGGATGAACGCTGCCTAACCCGTTGCCAAGTACAGCAATGGTTTTACCCTGCACGCTCAGGGCCGCGCGATGTGCTACGCCGTCGATGCCCAGAGCCAGACCGCTGGTAATCACCAGCCCGGCCAAGGCAAGCTCTTCACAAAACTGCCGACAATAGCGCTCACCGTAATCAGACAGGTTACGGCTTCCAACAACCGCTATCTGGTTTTCACAGAGCTGCGTTGGATCTCCCGCAACAAAGAGGGCTCCGGGATAATCATTAATAGCGCGAAGCTGCTTCGGATAGAGGGCATCTTCCGCCGTCAGCAAGCGATGTCCCGGTTTCTCGAGCCATCTGAGGCTGGCTTCAAGCTGGCGCTCATTAAATGCATTAAAGAGTGCAGATTCGCGTGGGCTTAATCCCAAATCTGGCGGGCTTTCTCTCTCCAGGAGAGGACTGTGTTGCAGCAAATGGGCTATTTTTAAGAACTTATCGCCGCTCAGCCCCCTAACGGCCATTAGACGTAGCCAAATCTCCGTTCGTTGCATCATTTCTCCCTGCCACAGGCCGCAAAAGCGATCCTTGCGATTGGTCACTGATGCTGTCAATCAGCCGGGGAAATGTCTAGAATAGAGGGAATAATCCTTTCTACTACTGAACACAGCTCTGGATATTTATGGCAGTTTTGCAAGTATTACATATTCCCGACGAGCGCCTTCGCAAAGTCGCTAAGCCGGTTGAAGAAGTGAATGCGGACATTCAGCGCATCGTTGATGATATGTTCGAGACGATGTACGCCGAAGAGGGTATTGGCCTGGCGGCTACGCAGGTTGATATTCATCAGCGCATTATCGTGATTGATGTGTCTGAAAACCGCGACGAACAGCTGGTGCTGATCAACCCGGAGCTGCTGGAAAAAAGCGGCGAAACCGGTATCGAAGAAGGCTGTCTGTCTATTCCGGAACAGAGGGCGCTGGTGCCACGCGCGGAGAAAGTGAAAATTCGTGCGCTGGACCGTGACGGCAAAACCTTTGAGCTGGAAGCGGATGGCCTGCTGGCGATTTGTATCCAGCACGAAATGGATCACCTGGTCGGTAAACTGTTTATCGACTATCTGTCGCCGCTGAAGCAGCAACGTATTCGTCAGAAAGTTGAAAAACTCGACCGTTTGAAAGCGAAAGCTTAAGGACAATAAGCAACGTGTCAGATTCTCTGCGTATTATTTTCGCCGGAACGCCCGATTTTGCAGCGCGTCACCTTGACGCGCTGTTGTCTTCTCAGCACCAGGTTGTAGGCGTCTTTACCCAGCCAGACCGCCCGGCAGGCCGCGGCAAAAAGCTCATGCCTAGCCCGGTTAAGGTATTGGCTGAAGAGAAAGACATCCCCGTCTTTCAGCCCGCTACGCTTCGCAAAGCGGAAAACCAGCAGCTGGTTGCCGACCTCAATGCCGATGTGATGGTTGTGGTTGCCTACGGCCTGATTTTGCCGCAGGCGGTGCTTGATATGCCTCGCCTCGGCTGCGTGAACGTTCATGGTTCACTGCTACCGCGCTGGCGCGGTGCCGCGCCGATACAGCGTTCTTTATGGGCTGGCGATGCAGAAACGGGCGTCACCATCATGCAGATGGATATTGGCCTCGATACCGGCGATATGTTGCATAAACTCTCCTGCCCTATTGAGGCGGAAGACACCAGCGGTACGCTGTATGACAAGCTCGCCGGGCTGGGTCCAAAAGGCCTGCTCGATACGCTGGAGCAGTTAGCCAGCGGCACGGCACAACCCGAAGTGCAGGACGAAGCGCTGGTGACCTACGCGGAGAAGCTCAGCAAGGAAGAAGCGCGTATCAACTGGAGCCTTTCCGCTGCTCAGCTGGAACGCTGTGTTCGCGCCTTCAATCCTTGGCCAATGAGCTGGCTGGAAATTGACGGCCAGCCGCTGAAAGTCTGGCGCGCCTCGGCCATTGATGCCAGGACAAACTCGGCGCCGGGCACCATTGTTGCCGCAAGCAAGCAGGGCATCCAGGTCGCCACGGCCGACGGCATTCTGAATCTCGAAGAGCTGCAGCCCGCCGGGAAAAAAGCCATGAAGGCGCAGGATCTCCTGAACTCACGCCGTGAATGGTTTGAGCCCGGAACGGTTCTCGCCTGATCAAGCCGCACCTATACGCCCGGGGTAACCTGGGCATTTTTGTTTATAGCGCTGGAAAAACCAGAGCACGGTAATGAAAAAAACAGTGAATCTTCGCAGCCTGGCTGCCCAAACCATCGAACAAGTTGTCGAACAGGGACAATCATTAAGTAATGTACTGCCTGCGGTTCAGCAGAAAGTCTCTGATAAAGACCGAGCCCTGCTGCAGGAGCTGTGCTTCGGCGTGCTGCGTACCCTCCCGCAGCTGGACTGGCTGGTAGGCAAACTCATGTCGCGCCCGATGACCGGAAAACAGCGCACGATCCATTACTTAATTATGGTCGGCTTCTACCAGCTCCTTTATACCCGCATTCCTCCCCATGCGGCGCTTGCCGAAACCGTTGAGGGCGCCATTGCCATTAAGCGTCAGGCTTTTAAAGGCCTGATTAACGGCGTGCTGCGTCAGTTCCAGCGCCAGCAGGAAAGCCTGATGGCGGAAGCGGCTAAGCATGAAAGTCGTTTTCTGCACCCAGCCTGGCTTCTGCAGCGCCTGAAGAAAGCGTATCCGGAAAGCTGGGAAACCATTGTCGAGGCAAACAATCAGCGTCCCCCTATGTGGCTGCGCGTAAATCGGCAGCATCATACCCGCGAAGCATGGATGGCATTACTGGCTGAAGCAGGTCTCGAAGGCCATGCCCATCCAAAATACAGTGACGCTGTGCGCCTTGATTCACCCGCCCCGGTTCAGGCTTTACCCGGATTTGAACAAGGCTGGGTAACCGTTCAGGATGCCTCAGCTCAGGGAAGCGTTGATCTTTTAGATCCGCAAAACGGCGACACCATCCTGGATCTTTGCGCCGCGCCTGGCGGGAAAACGACCCATATTCTGGAAGCAGCGCCGAAGGCTAAAGTGATGGCCGTCGACGTTGACGCCCAACGCCTGAAACGCGTGCATGAAAACCTGGAACGGTTAGGCATGACGGCGGAAGTGAAGCTGGGGGACGGTCGCTTCCCGGCCCAGTGGTGCGCCGACGCTAAATTTGATCGCATTCTGCTTGATGCGCCGTGCTCGGCAACCGGCGTCATTCGTCGTCATCCGGATATCAAGTGGCTGCGCCGCGACAGAGACATCCAGGAGCTGGTTGCTCTGCAAAAAGAGATTCTGGACGCTATCTGGCCACATCTCAAATCCGGCGGTACGCTGGTTTATGCTACCTGCTCCATTTTGCCGGACGAAAACAAAGAGCAGATTAGCGCATTTCTGGGACGTCATGCCGATGCCAGACTGGTTGAAACCGGTGACGAAAAGAGACCTGGCACTCAAAATCTGCCCGCGGCAGACGACGGCGATGGCTTCTACTACGCTAAGCTAATTAAGAGCTGACTCCCTACAGGAAGTCATAGGTTTCATCACTCGTGAAGCGATAAACGATGAAAATAATCATTCTGGGCGCCGGGCAGGTCGGCGGTACCCTGGCGGAAAACCTGGTCGGTGAAAACAACGATATCACCGTCGTCGACACCAATCAGGCTCGCCTGCGTATTCTGCAGGATAAGTTCGATTTACGCGTAGTGCAGGGCCACGGCTCTCATCCACGCGTACTTCGTGAAGCCGGGGCCGATGACGCAGATATGCTGGTTGCGGTGACCAGCTCTGACGAAACGAATATGATAGCCTGTCAGGTCGCCTATTCACTGTTTAACACCCCAAACAGGATTGCTCGCATTCGTGCGCCGGACTATGTGCGCGATGCAGATAAACTTTTTACCGCGGAAGCTGTACCCATCGATCACCTGATTGCTCCCGAGCAGCTGGTCATCGACAATATTTACCGCCTGATTGAGTATCCGGGCGCCCTTCAGGTTGTGAATTTTGCCGAAGGCAAAGTAAGCCTGGCCGTGGTAAAGGCTTACTATGGCGGCCCCCTGGTCGGTAATGCGCTTTCCACCATGCGCGAACACATGCCGCATATCGATACTCGTGTCGCCGCAATTTTCCGTCACGACCGCCCTATTCGCCCTCAAGGATCGACAATCGTTGAAGCTGGCGATGAAGTCTTCTTTATCGCCGCCTCGCAGAATATTCGTGCGGTAATGAGCGAGCTTCAGCGTCTGGAAAAGCCATATAAGCGCATTATGCTGGTAGGTGGCGGTAATATCGGTGCTGGTTTGGCTCACAGGCTGGAAAAAGATTACAGCGTAAAATTGATCGAGCGCGATCAGCAGCGCGCCTCAGAGCTTGCCGAGATGCTGCAAAACACCATCGTGTTTTATGGCGATGCTTCGGATCAGGAGTTACTGGCTGAAGAACATATCGATCAGGTTGATCTCTTTATTGCCGTCACCAACGATGACGAAGCCAATATTATGTCGGCAATGCTGGCTAAACGGATGGGCGCTAAAAAGGTCATGGTCCTTATACAGCGCAATGCCTATGTCGATTTAGTGCAGGGGAGCGTAATTGATATTGCGATTTCCCCGCAGCAGGCAACCATTTCAGCCCTGCTTGGGCACGTGCGTAAAGCCGATATTGTTGGCGTTTCATCGCTTCGTCGCGGCGTTGCGGAAGCCATCGAAGCCGTGGCTCACGGCGACGAAAGTACTTCCCGCGTTGTGGGGCGAGTTATCGATGAGATAAAACTGCCGCCGGGAACGATTATTGGCGCCGTGGTGCGTGGCAATGATGTGATGATTGCCAACGACAATCTGCGCATAGAGCAGGGCGATCACGTCATTATGTTCTTAACGGATAAGAAGTTTGTCAGCGACGTTGAGCGTCTGTTCCAGCCAAGTCCCTTCTTCCTCTAAACTCAACGGGGCTGAAATCTTTCTGCCCCGTTTCTTTGTAAGAAAACCACTTTACTATTATGGAATAAACAAAAATCTTATTTCCTGCGGCAATGGAAATTAAGACATCCTTTGTTAGAATTATTACTGCCAGCCGGCACAAGGAGAGATAAATGAGTATTTTAAAAGAGTTTCGCGAATTCGCGATGCGCGGAAACGTTGTTGATTTGGCAGTGGGTGTGATTATTGGTGCAGCATTCGGGAAAATTGTTTCCTCGCTGGTCGCGGATATTATTATGCCGCCACTGGGTTTGCTGATTGGCGGTGTTGATTTTAAACAGTTTGCACTGACGCTGCGCGATGCGCAGGGCGATGTGCCTGCGGTAGTCATGCACTATGGCGTATTTATTCAGAATATTTTTGACTTTGTGATTGTCGCTTTTGCTATCTTTATGGCCATCAAAGTTATCAATAAACTGAATCGTAAAAAGGCTGCAGAGCCTGAGGCACCTCCGGCACCTTCTAAAGAGGAAGTGCTGCTGAGCGAAATCCGCGACCTGCTAAAAGAACAGAACCAGCGTAATTAATACTGGCTGCTAAAAACAGAAGGCCAGTGGTAAAAAAGCAGATTGCTTGTTTGCCACTGGCCTCCCAGTTACCCTTCTTGCCGTGCTTCTCATTACGCTGATAACTTCCCTTCCCCTTTTTGTTCTTCTCTACTCTCTGCCGGAACAGCGGGTCATGTAGCAGTGCCTCTATGGCGTTATCGTTAATTTGCCCTTTTTGATGGCGATATTTGGTGCTCATAGTCACTCCAGATGGGGTTAATTAGCGCCGCGAGTCTATTCCTCGTTCAAAAAAAGATCAAGCGGCTATTTCTTACTGCTGGCTCCCTGCTCCAGCGCTTCCAGAATTGAGCAGTAAACGCTGCTGTGCGCAGTACCGCAGCAAGCATCATTCAGCCGCTGCAGCGAACGGCGCATATTCTGTAATTCCTTAATTTTGGACTCAACTTCACTTAGCCTGCTCTGCACAATGCCCTTAGACTCCTGGCATGTGTGATGCTCCGGATCGATACGGATCGACAGGAGTTCACGAATGGCTTCCAGAGTAAAACCCAGCTGCTTGGCGTAGCGAATGAACTTAAGACGCTGCAGATCGCTGTCGCTGTAAAGGCGGAAGCCACCTTCGGTGCGCACTTCGTGATCCATCATCTGCTGCTTTTCGTAATAACGAATAGTGTCTGGCGTCACATTCGCCAGCTTTGCCAGCTCACCTATACGAAACATCACTTTTCCTCATCGATTTGCTGCATCAGTTTTGCGGCATACTCACCGCGCAAGAAATCCGTATTTATCCCTGCCTGGCGAAGCTTGAGCTCAAGCAGCGCGAGCTTCTTGCTGATGGCCTGGTACTCCTCACTCTGAGCATGCACCGTTTTCAGCAAATCAACCAGCTCAAGCGCATCTTTACGCTGCTGCATCTCCGGCGGCAGACAGCCTGCATTTTTTAGCAGACGATACCCGGCACGGAGTTCAGGGGGAACATGACTATCATCGTCGAGCAATATCGGCTCGCCGCTGCCGGGCAGTCTATCAAAATCACCGTTACGCTGGGCATCAACAATATGCCGTTCCGCCCACTGATCGAGCAACCACATAGCGACCTCTGATCGATAAGGAGTAAGACAAGAATACGGGGAAAGTAGCGGGAAGGGGATATTCTGGATATAAAAAAACCGGGCAAGCCCGGTTTTTCTACGTTACTGCAGATTACTCTGCAGCAGCTTCTGTTTGAGACTCGGCGCGATCAACCAGCTCGATGTAAGCCATCGGAGCATTGTCACCAGCACGGAAGCCACACTTCAGAATACGAGTGTAACCACCTGCACGGCTCGCGAAACGCGGACCCAGTTCGTTAAACAGTTTTGCCACGATCTCGTTATCACGAGTGCGGGCGAATGCCAGACGACGATTTGCAACGCTGTCAGTCTTGGCAAGAGTAATCAGCGGCTCAACTACGCGACGCAGCTCTTTCGCTTTAGGCAGGGTCGTCTTGATGATCTCATGACGAACCAGTGAACCTGCCATGTTGCGGAACATAGCCTGGCGATGGCTGCTGTTGCGGTTCAGTTGACGACCACTCTTACGATGGCGCATGACCTTATCCTTCTCAGTAAAACCTTAACCTGTGATCCGGTTACTCGTCAGCAATGCTTGCTGGTGGCCAGTTTTCCAGGCGCATGCCCAGAGACAAACCACGAGAAGCCAGCACGTCTTTAATCTCGGTAAGAGATTTTTTACCCAGGTTAGGCGTTTTGAGCAGCTCAACCTCGGTACGCTGTACCAGATCACCGATATAGTGGATAGCTTCTGCCTTAAGGCAGTTAGCAGAGCGGACAGTCAATTCCAGATCGTCAACAGGGCGCAGCAAGATCGGATCGAATTCTGGTTTCTCTTCTTTAACTTCCGGCTGACGTACATCACGTAGGTCAACGAAAGCTTCAAGTTGTTCTGCCAGAATGGTTGCCGCACGACGAATCGCCTCTTCAGGATCGATTGTGCCGTTGGTTTCCATTTCGATGACCAGCTTGTCCAGGTCGGTACGCTGTTCTACACGCGCTGCTTCAACATTGTAGGCAATACGCTCTACAGGGCTGTAGCAGGCGTCGACCAGCAGACGGCCGATTGGGCGCTCATCTTCTTCCGAATGAATTCGGGTAGAAGCCGGCACATAACCGCGACCGCGCTGAACTTTGATACGCATGCTAATAGCGGCGTTCTCATCGGTCAGGTGGCAGATCACATGCTGCGGCTTGACGATTTCGACATCACCATCATGGGTAATGTCGGCTGCGGTCACAGGGCCAATGCCAGATTTATTCAGGGTAAGAATAACTTCATCTTTGCCCTGAACTCTTACCGCCAGCCCTTTCAGGTTGAGCAGGATTTCCAGGATATCTTCCTGAACGCCTTCTTTGGTGCTGTACTCGTGCAGTACACCATCAATCTCAACCTCAGTCACCGCGCAACCCGGCATCGATGAAAGCAGAATACGGCGCAGTGCGTTACCAAGAGTATGGCCAAAGCCACGCTCTAACGGCTCAAGGGTCACCTTGGCGTGCGTCGAACTCACTTGCTCGATATCTACCAGGCGTGGTTTTAGAAACTCTGTCACAGAACCCTGCATTGTGTCCTCTCTTTGGTACTAAGCTTTACTTGGAGTAAAGCTCGACGATCAGGTGTTCGTTAATGTCCGCTGACAGATCGGTACGCTCAGGCTTGCGCTTGAACACACCTTCCATCTTGGCAGCATCAACTTCCAGCCAGGTTGGCTTTTCACGCTGCTCAGCCAGCTCCAGAGCGGCCTTAACGCGAGATTGCTTTTTGGCTTTCTCACGGATGCTGACTACGTCATTCGGAGTTACCTGATAAGAAGCGATGTTAACAACGCGACCGTTTACCATAATAGCTTTGTGGCTAACCAGCTGGCGTGCTTCTGCACGAGTGGCGCCGAAGCCCATACGGTAAACTACGTTGTCCAGACGACCTTCCAGCAGAGCCAACAGGTTTTCACCGGTGTTGCCTTTCAGACGAGCTGCTTCTTTATAATAGTTACGGAACTGACGCTCCAGCACACCGTAGATACGGCGAACTTTCTGCTTTTCACGCAACTGCACACCATAGTCAGACAGACGCGGTTTACGCGCACCGTGCTGGCCAGGAGCTTGTTCAATTTTACACTTGGTATCGATCGCGCGAACGCCAGACTTAAGGAATAAGTCGGTGCCCTCACGACGGCTCAGCTTGAGCTTAGGACCCAAATATCTTGCCATTTTCTTTCTCCAACAATCCTAGAAAACGGACGCGTTATACGCGACGTTTTTTCGGCGGACGACAACCGTTATGAGGGATTGGAGTCACATCAGTAATATTAGTGATGCGGAAACCAGCGGCGTTCAGAGCACGAATAGTTGATTCGCGGCCTGGGCCAGGACCCTTAACCATAACTTCCAGGTTCTTGATACCGTATTCTTTCACGGCTTCTGCGCAACGCTCTGCTGCAACCTGAGCTGCAAACGGAGTGGATTTGCGAGAACCACGGAAACCGGAACCACCGGCAGTTGCCCAACCCAACGCATTACCCTGACGATCGGTAATAGTAACGATGGTGTTGTTGAAAGAAGCATGGACATGAGCCACGCCGTCAGAGACTGTTTTTCTTACACGTTTACGTGCACGAACTGGTGCCTTTGCCATTATTCAATCACCCCGATTATTTCTTGATCGGTTTGCGCGGACCCTTACGGGTACGGGCGTTGGTCTTAGTACGCTGACCGCGCACTGGCAGACCACGACGATGACGCAAACCGCGATAGCAACCAAGGTCCATCAGACGCTTGATGCTCATACTCACTTCACGGCGCAGATCACCTTCAACGACAAATTTGGCAACTTCGTCACGCAGCGTGTCGATTTGTTCTTCAGACAGCTCACTGATCTTAACATCTTCAGCGATACCCGCCGCAGCGCAAATGGCCTTGGAGCGAGTCTTGCCGACACCGTAGATCGAGGTTAATGCGATCACGGCGTGTTTTTGATCAGGAATGTTAATGCCTGCTATACGGGCCACTATGCACTCCTACTATTTAGATTATGCGTCCCATGCCGAAAAGCCCGTTTTCAGGATACTCAAATGGAAACGCATAGACATACAAAAGATTGGCTGGCTAATCTAGCCAGCTCAACCCAACTTTGCAAGAAAAATATGCGAGATAATCAGCCTTGACGCTGTTTATGCTTCGGCTCTACGCTGCAAATCACGCGAATAACACCGTCACGCTTAACGATTTTGCAGTTACGACATAATTTCTTGACGGAAGCACGAACTTTCATTTTTACTCTCCGTAACTTCTCAAGCGACAATTAACGGCCGTAGCCTTTCAGGTTCGCTTTCTTCAATGCAGACTCATACTGACTGGACATCATCAGAGTTTGCACTTGAGCCATAAAGTCCATAATCACGACAACAACGATCAGCAGTGAGGTCCCACCGAAGTAGAACGGCACTTTCATTGCATCGCGCATGAACTCCGGGATTAGGCAGATAAAGGTAATGTACAGCGCACCAACCAGAGTCAGGCGGGTCATTACTTTATCGATATACTTCGCCGTTTGTTCTCCCGGACGAATTCCTGGTACAAATGCACCGGACTTCTTCAGGTTATCTGCTGTTTCACGCGGGTTGAAAACCAACGCCGTGTAGAAGAAACAGAAGAAGATGATTGCAGACGCATAGAGTAACACATAAAGCGGTTGCCCAGGCTGCAAATACAGCGAAATTGTTGTCAGCCAGTTCCAACCGGTACCGCCCCCGAACCATGACGCGATGGTTGCCGGGAACAGGATAATACTGGAGGCGAAGATCGCAGGGATAACCCCGGCCATGTTCACTTTCAGCGGTAAATGTGTGCTCTGCGCAGCATAGACACGACGACCCTGTTGACGTTTAGCGTAGTTGACCACGATGCGGCGCTGGCCACGCTCAACAAAAACAACGAAGAAGGTCACTGCAAATACTAATACTGCAACCAACAGCAACAGGAGGAAGTGCAGGTCGCCTTGCCTTGCTTGCTCGATGGTATGGCCAACGGCCGGCGGAAGACCCGCAACGATACCCGCGAAGATTATGATTGAGATACCGTTACCGATACCGCGTTCAGTAATCTGTTCGCCCAGCCACATCAGGAACATTGTCCCGGTGACAAGACTTACAACAGCGGTGAAATAGAATGCAAAGCCTGGATTTAACACCAGGCCCTGCATACCAGGCATATTCGGTAAACCGGTAGCAATACCGATTGACTGGAATATTGCCAGCACCAGAGTGCCGTAACGGGTGTACTGGCTGATCTTACGACGACCAGACTCCCCTTCTTTCTTCAGCTCTGCCAGCGCGGGGTGAACCACGGTAAGCAGCTGAATGATGATCGATGCCGAAATGTACGGCATGATACCCAGCGCGAAGATAGAAGCACGGCTGAGAGCACCACCAGAGAACATGTTGAACATTTCAATGATGGTGCCTCGCTGTTGCTCAAGCAGTTTGGCAAGTACAGCGGCATCAATACCAGGGATCGGAATAAAAGAGCCTATGCGGAAAACAATCAGCGCACCGATAACAAACATCAGTCTGCGTTTCAGCTCGCCAAGCCCACCTTTAGCACTTTGAAAATCTAATCCCGGTTGCTTTGCCATCTGCTACTTATTCCTCGATTTTACCGCCAGCAGCTTCGATAGCAGCACGAGCGCCTTTGGTCACACGCAGGCCGCTAACAGTTACCGGACGAGTTACCTCACCAGACAGGATCACTTTCGCGAACTCGATCTGAATACCGATAATGTTTGCTGCTTTCAGCGTGTTCAGGTCAACTACGTCGCCTTCAACTTTCGCCAGATCGGACAGACGAACTTCTGCCGTGATCATTGCTTTGCGAGAGGTGAAACCGAATTTCGGCAGACGACGGTACAACGGCATCTGACCACCTTCAAAACCACGACGTACGCCACCACCAGAACGAGAGTTCTGACCTTTGTGACCACGACCGCCGGTTTTACCGAGGCCAGAACCGATACCACGACCCAGACGCTTGGAAGCGTGCTTAGACCCTTCGGCCGGAGACAGAGTATTTAAACGCATCTCTTACTCCTCAACTTTAACCATGTAGGAAACCGCGTTGACCATACCACGTACAGCAGGAGTATCCTCGCGCTCTACGGTGTGGCCAATACGACGCAGACCCAGGCCAAGCAGCGTTGCCTTATGTTTCGGCAGACGACCGATTGCACTGCGGGTTTGTGTAATTTTAATAGTCTTTGCCATGGTCAATTACCCCAGAATTTCTTCAACGGATTTACCACGCTTGGCAGCGACCATTTCTGGAGACTTCATATTCGCCAGGCCATCGATAGTTGCACGAACCACGTTAATCGGGTTAGTAGAACCATACGCTTTAGCCAGGACGTTATGAACACCAGCGACTTCCAGGACGGCGCGCATTGCACCACCGGCGATGATACCGGTACCTTCGGAAGCCGGCTGCATGAACACACGGGAACCTGTGTGCACACCTTTAACAGGGTGCTGCAGGGTGCCGCTGTTCAGCGCGACGTTAATCATGTTGCGACGGGCTTTTTCCATCGCTTTCTGGATCGCTGCTGGAACTTCACGCGCTTTACCGTAACCAAAACCAATACGACCGTTACCGTCGCCTACCACTGTCAGAGCAGTGAAGGAGAAAATACGACCGCCTTTAACGGTTTTAGATACGCGATTTACCGCGATCAGCTTTTCCTGCAGTTCGCCAGCTTGTTTTTCGATGTGAGACATCTTACACCTCTACCTTAGAACTGAAGGCCAGCTTCACGGGCAGCATCTGCCAGTGCCTGGACACGACCATGATATTGGAAACCAGCACGGTCAAAAGCAACTACGGTGATGCCTTTTTCCAGCGCGCGCTCAGCAACAGCTTTACCTACAGCTGCAGCGGCGTCTTTGTTCCCAGTGTACTTCAGTTGCTCAGTGATAGCTTTTTCTACAGTAGATGCAGCTACCAGAACTTCAGAACCGTTTGGTGCAATTACCTGTGCGTAAATGTGACGCGGGGTACGATGTACCACCAGGCGAGTTGCACCCAGCTCTTTGAGCTTGTGACGTGCGCGGGTCGCACGACGGATACGAGCAGATTTCTTATCCATAGTGTTACCTTACTTCTTCTTAGCCTCTTTGGTACGCACGACTTCGTCGGCGTAACGAACACCCTTGCCTTTATAAGGCTCAGGACGACGGTAGGCGCGCAGATCTGCTGCAACCTGACCGATCATCTGCTTATCAGCGCCTTTCAACACGATTTCAGTCTGAGTCGGACATTCAGCAGTGATTCCTGCCGGCAGCTTATGCTCAACAGGGTGAGAGAAGCCCAGGGCTAAATTCACCACGTCGCCTTTAACGGCTGCACGATAACCTACACCAACCAGCTGCAGCTTCTTAGTGAAGCCTTCGGTAACACCGACAACCATTGCGTTCAACAGCGCACGAGTGGTACCCGCCTGGGCCCACGCGTTTGCAAAGCCTTCGCGCGGAGCGAAAGTCAGAGCATTTTCAGCGTGTTTAACTTCAACAGCATCGTTGATAGTACGAGTCAGCTCGCCGTTTTTACCTTTGATCGAAATAACCTGACCGTTGAGTTTTACCTCTACGCCTGCAGGAACAACGACCGGTGCTTTAGCAACACGAGACATTTTATTCCTCCAATTACGCTACGTAGCAGATAATTTCGCCACCAAGACCAGCCTGGCGCGCTGCACGATCAGTCATAACACCTTTAGAGGTAGAAACGACAGCAATACCCATGCCGGCCATAACTTTAGGCAGCTCATCTTTTTTCTTATAGATGCGCAGGCCTGGGCGGCTGACTCGCTGAATGCTCTCTACCACAGCCTTGCCCTGGAAATACTTAAGAGTCAGTTCCAGTTCAGGCTTGATGTCGCCTTCAATTTTAAATTCTTCAATATAACCTTCTTCCTTCAGCACGTTGGCGATTGCCACTTTCAGCTTGGAGGAAGGCATGGTGACCGCAACTTTGTTCGCGGCCTGACCGTTACGGATACGGGTCAGCATATCCGCGATCGGATCTTGCATGCTCATCTGTCTCTACTCCCGTGATTCAATTGGTGACAATTACCAGCTAGCCTTTTTCAAGCCAGGCACTTCACCGCGCATGGCGGCTTCACGCAGCTTGATACGGCTCAACCCGAACTTGCCCACATAACCATGTGGACGACCAGTCTGGCGGCAGCGTTTACGCTGACGGGACGGGCTGGAATCACGCGGCAGAGTTTGCAGCTTGAGAACAGCGTTCCAACGGTCTTCGTCGGTCGCGTTCACATCAGAAATGATAGCTTTCAGTTCTGCGCGTTTAGCGAAGAATTTTTCAGCCAAAGCAACGCGCTTTACTTCGCGTGCTTTCATTGATTGCTTAGCCATGAAGTAACCCTACCTTACTTGCGGAACGGGAAGTCAAAGGCAGCCAGCAGAGCACGGCCTTCATCATCAGATTTCGCAGTAGTGGTAATGGTAATATCCAAACCACGGACGCGATCGACTTTGTCGTAATCGATTTCTGGGAAGATGATCTGCTCACGGACACCCATGCTGTAGTTACCACGACCGTCGAAAGACTTAGCGGACAAGCCACGGAAGTCACGGATACGCGGTACAGCAATAGTGATCAGACGCTCAAGGAACTCCCACATGCGTTCGCCACGCAGAGTTACTTTACAGCCGATCGGATAGCCCTGACGGATTTTGAAGCCTGCAACAGATTTGCGTGCTTTGGTGATCAGCGGTTTTTGACCGGAGATTGCTGTCAGGTCAGCTGCTGCGTTATCCAGCAGTTTCTTGTCAGCGATCGCTTCACCAACACCCATGTTCAGGGTGATCTTCTCGACCCGAGGGACTTGCATGACAGAATTGTAGCTAAACTCAGTCATGAGTTTTTTAACTACTTCGTCTTTGTAGTAATCATGCAGTTTCGCCATCGTACTACTCCAAATTACTTGATAGTTTCGCTGTTAGACTTGAAGAAACGGACTTTTTTGCCGTCTTCGAATCTAAAGCCTACACGGTCAGCCTTGCCGGTTGCCGCGTTGAAGAGAGCAACGTTAGAAACCTGAATTGCAGCTTCTTTTTCAACGATGCCACCTGGTTGGTTCAGGGCCGGAACCGGCTTCTGATGTTTCTTAACCAGGTTGATACCTTCAACAATGACCTTGCCGGAAGACAGGACATTTTTTACTTTACCGCGCTTACCTTTATCTTTACCGGTTAACACGATAACTTCGTCATCACGACGGATTTTCGCTGCCATGATTCGCTCCTTAGAGTACTTCTGGTGCCAGAGAGATAATTTTCATGAACTTCTCATTACGCAGTTCACGAGTTACCGGCCCAAAAATACGCGTGCCGATTGGCTGCTCGCTGTTATTGTTTAAAATAACGCATGCATTACCATCGAAGCGAATGACAGAACCGTCCGGGCGACGAACACCCTTCTTGGTGCGCACCACTACCGCTTTCAGCACATCGCCTTTCTTCACCTTACCGCGAGGAATTGCTTCCTTGATGGTAATTTTGATGATGTCGCCGACGCCTGCGTAGCGACGGTGCGAGCCACCCAGAACCTTGATACACATTACGCGACGCGCGCCGGAGTTGTCGGCCACGGTCAGCATAGTCTGTTCTTGGATCATTTCAGTGCTCCGCTAATGTCAACTACTACTTCGGGACCTGGAAATCAGGTCGTTAAAAAGCCCCATAAACGAGGGCGCGGCATTATAACACCGGTTCCTGAATATGGGTAGAAAAAATAAACGGCTCATCGCTGAGCCGTTTATTTGTTTGAGAAGGCTTACTGTATTACAGAACCGCTTTCTCTACAACGCGAACCAGCGTCCAGGACTTAGTCTTGGACAGCGGACGGCATTCGCGGATTTCAACCACGTCACCGATACCGCATTCGTTGTTCTCGTCATGTACGTGCAGTTTGGTCGTACGCTTGATGAATTTCCCGTAGATCGGGTGCTTCACAACACGTTCGATGGCAACAACAATGGATTTCTCCATTTTGTCGCTGACAACGCGACCTTGCAGAGTACGGATTTTATCGGTCATTACGCACCCGCCTTCTGAGTCAGTAAAGTCTTAACACGCGCAACATTACGACGAACCTGCTTCAGCAGGTGAGTCTGTTGCAGCTGGCCACTTGCAGCCTGCATGCGCAGGTTGAACTGCTCACGCAGCAGGTTCAGCAGCTCGGTGTTCAGCTCTTCGACGCTCTTTTCACGCAGCTCTTTTGCTTTCATTACATCACCGTCTTAGTTACAAAGGTGGTTTTGATAGGCAGTTTTGCTGCTGCCAGCTTGAAGGCTTCACGGGCCAGCTCTTCAGAAACGCCGTCCATTTCATACAGGACTTTGCCTGGCTGGATCAAGGCAACCCAATACTCCACGTTACCTTTACCTTTACCCATACGCACTTCAAGCGGCTTTTCGGTGATCGGTTTGTCCGGGAATACACGGATCCAGATCTTACCCTGACGCTTAACTGCACGGGTCATTGCACGACGTGCTGCTTCGATCTGACGTGCAGTCAGACGACCACGGCCAACAGCTTTCAGACCGAAAGTGCCGAAGCTAACATCCGTACCCTGCGCCAGACCACGGTTGCGGCCTTTGTGCACTTTACGGAATTTTGTACGCTTTGGTTGTAACATCAGCGACTCTCCTTACTTACGGCCTTTACGCTGCTGCTTTTTAGGTTGAGCAGCCGGTTCCGGTTGTTCAACAGCAGCCATACCACCCAGGATCTCACCTTTGAAGATCCATACCTTAACGCCGATTACACCATAAGTGGTGTGCGCTTCAGAGGTGTTGTAGTCGATGTCAGCACGCAGAGTGTGCAACGGCACGCGACCTTCACGGTACCATTCGGTACGTGCGATCTCGGCGCCGCCCAGACGGCCGCTAACTTCAACTTTGATACCTTTAGCGCCCAGACGCATTGCGTTCTGTACAGCACGCTTCATAGCACGACGGAACATCACACGACGCTCCAGCTGAGAAGTGATGCTGTCAGCAACCAATTTAGCGTCCAGTTCAGGTTTACGAACTTCGGCGATATTGATCTGTGCAGGAACGCCAGCGATATCCGCGACGACCTTACGCAGTTTTTCTACGTCTTCACCTTTCTTACCGATAACGATACCTGGGCGAGCGGTGTGAATGGTCACACGGATGCTCTTGGCAGGACGCTCGATAACGATACGAGATACAGACGCTTTAGCCAGTTCCTTAGTCAGGTACTGACGTACTTTAAAATCGCTGTCCAGGTTGTCAGCGAATTCTTTGGTGTTCGCAAACCAGGTTGAATTCCATGGTTTTACAATACCCAGGCGAATACCATTAGGATGTACTTTCTGACCCATTGCTAGTCTCCAGAGTCTCAGCGATCGGACACAACCACAGTAATGTGGCTGGTGCGCTTCAGGATGCGATCTGCACGACCTTTTGCACGAGGCATAATGCGCTTCATGCTAGGGCCTTCGTCTACGAAGATTTTCGCGACTTTCAGATCGTCAATGTCAGCGCCATCGTTGTGTTCAGCGTTAGCAATGGCAGATTCCAGTACTTTCTTAACCAATACAGCCGCTTTCTTATTGGTGTAGGTCAGAATATCCAGAGCCTGCGACACTTTCTTACCGCGAATCAGGTCAGCAACAAGGCGAACCTTCTGAGCAGAAGAACGAGCATGGCGATGTTGAGCTAAAGTTTCCATCTCTTCCTCCTACCTTATTTCTTCTTCGCTTTTTTATCAGCAGCGTGGCCGCGATAAGTACGAGTCGGTGCGAATTCACCCAGTTTGTGGCCGACCATTTCGTCGGAAACAAAGACTGGAACGTGCTGACGACCATTATGGACAGCGATGGTCAAACCGATCATGTTAGGAAAGATCGTTGAACGACGGGACCAAGTGCGCAGGGGCTTCTTGTCACCGCTTTCCACCGCTTTCTCTACCTTCTTCAGCAAGTGCAGGTCAATAAAAGGACCTTTCTTGAGAGAACGTGGCATGGCTTATCCTCTAAAATTATTTGCTACGGCGACGTACGATAAATTTATCAGTACGCTTGTTGCTGCGGGTCTTCTTACCTTTGGTCTGAACGCCCCACGGGGATACCGGGTGCTTACCAAAGTTACGACCTTCACCACCACCATGTGGGTGATCGACTGGGTTCATCGCGGTACCGCGAACGGTAGGACGAACACCACGCCAGCGAGCAGCACCTGCTTTACCCAGAACGCGCAGCATATGCTCAGCGTTGCCAACTTCGCCCAGGGTAGCGCGGCAGTCAGCTTCGACTTTACGCATTTCACCGGAGCGCAGGCGCAGGGTAACGTAAGCACCATCACGAGCAACGATCTGCACGTAGGTACCAGCGGAACGAGCCAGCTGACCGCCTTTACCTGGTTTCATTTCTACGTTATGAACGGTAGAACCAACCGGGATATTGCGCATCGGCAGGGTGTTACCCGCTTTGATTGCAGCATCAACGCCAGACTGAATCTGGTCGCCAGCTTTCAGGCCTTTAGGGGCCAGGATGTAACGGCGTTCGCCATCTTTGTACAGAACCAGCGCGATGTTCGCGGAACGGTTCGGATCGTACTCAAGACGTTCAACAACTGCCGGGATACCATCTTTGTTGCGTTTAAAGTCAACAATACGGTATGCCTGCTTGTGACCACCACCGATATGACGGGTAGTGATACGACCATTGTTGTTACGGCCACCGGATTTGCTGTTTTTTTCCAGCAACGGAGCAAAAGGCTTGCCCTTGTGCAGCTCAGGGTTAACCACTTTAACTACGTGGCGACGACCCGGAGATGTCGGTTTACATTTAACAACTGCCATTGTCTTTCTCCTCCGACTTACTCAGCGCCGCCGACGAAGTCCAGATTCTGGCCTTCCTTCAGGGTGACGTAAGCTTTTTTCCAGTCGCTACGACGACCAACACGCTGTCCGTGACGTTTAGTTTTCCCTTTAACTACCAGGGTGTTAACGTCTTTAACTTCAACTTCGAACAGCTTCTGTACAGCAGCTACGATCTCTGCTTTGGTCGCGTCAGTCGCAACTTTGAGTACGATGGTGTTGGTTTTTTCCATCGCGGTAGACGCTTTTTCAGATACGTGCGGCGCGCGCAGTACTTTCAGCAGACGTTCTTCACGGATCATGCCAGCATCTCCTCAACTTGCTTAACTGCTTCCGCAGTCATAACGACTTTGTCGAAGGCGATCAGGCTAACTGGGTCGATTGCAGCTACATCGCGCACGTCAACCTTATGCAGGTTACGAGCGGCCAGGAACAGATTCTCATCCAGTTCACCGGTCACGATCAGCACATCTTCCAGAGCCATATCTTTCAGTTTCTGAGCAAGCAGCTTGGTTTTCGGTGCTTCAACAGAGAACTGCTCAACAACGATCAGACGATCCTGACGTACCAGCTCGGACAGGATGCTTTTCAGCGCGCCGCGGTACATCTTTTTGTTAACTTTTTGACTGTGGTCCTGCGGGCGAGCAGCGAAGGTTACGCCACCGGAACGCCAGATCGGGCTCTTGATAGAACCTGAACGCGCACGGCCGGTACCTTTCTGGCGCCACGGCTTTTTGCCGGAACCAGTTACTTCAGCACGGGTCTTCTGAGCACGAGTACCCTGACGGGCGCCTGCTGCATAAGCAACAACAACCTGGTGTACCAGCGCTTCGTTGAAGTCACGACCGAAGGTAGTTTCGGAAACAGTCAGCGCGCTTTGCGCGTCTTTCAATACTAATTCCATTGCTATCCCCTTACGCCTTCACAGCTGGTTTAACGATCAGGTCGCTACCGGTTGCACCCGGGACCGCACCTTTCACCAGCAGCAGGTTGCGCTCAGCGTCAACACGTACTACGTCCAGGCTCTGAACAGTGACACGTTCGTTACCCAGCTGGCCTGCCATTTTCTTGCCTTTGAACACTTTGCCCGGAGTCTGGTTCTGACCGATAGAACCCGGAACGCGGTGAGACAAGGAGTTACCGTGGGTCGCGTCCTGGGTACGGAAGTTCCAGCGCTTAACGGTACCTGCGAAACCTTTACCTTTAGAGGTACCGGTTACGTCAACTTTTTTAACTTCAGCAAACAGCTCAACGCTAATGTCCTGACCTACGGTGAACTCTTCGCCTTCAGCAAGGCGGAATTCCCACAGACCACGGCCAGCTTCAACGCCAGCTTTAGCGAAGTGACCAGCTTCCGGCTTGGTTACACGGTTCGCTTTTTTAGCGCCAGTGGTCACCTGAACAGCACGGTAGCCGTCGTTAGCCAGGTCTTTAACCTGAGTAACACGGTTTGCTTCTACTTCGATTACGGTTACTGGGATAGAAACGCCGTCTTCAGTGAAGATACGGGTCATACCCACTTTTTTACCGACTAAACCAATCATTGTTTCAACCTCTCAATCGTCAATGACCTGATTAACCCAGGCTGATCTGCACGTCTACACCGGCAGCCAGATCCAGACGCATCAGAGCATCAACGGTTTTCTCAGTTGGCTCAACGATGTCAACCAGACGCTTGTGAGTGCGGATCTCGTACTGATCGCGCGCGTCTTTGTTGACGTGCGGGGAGATCAGAACGGTAAAGCGCTCTTTGCGGGTCGGCAGCGGGATCGGACCACGTACTTGCGCACCAGTGCGCTTAGCAGTCTCGACGATTTCCGCAGTTGATTGATCGATCAGACGATGATCAAACGCTTTAAGGCGGATACGGATTCTTTGGTTCTGCATGAGACCAGAGCTCCAATTATTTTATAGACGAAAAAAATTACTACTCGCACCCATTACGATTGATGGGGGAGTGTAATCGTTCATACATAGTCCCCCAATTGGGGACATTGTTTGATAGCAGCTGAATCTCTTCTACTGACCGCCATCAGGGTTCATATTGAACCAGCTGTCTATTAAGACAGCCCGCGCATTATACGGGTTTCGGGCCAGCTTGCAAGCAATGCGGGTCGAAATTTCATCGACACCCTCTATTTAGTGAGTCACAGGGTCGGCAACCCCAGCATGCAGGCACATTTGCGAGGCGTTACGCAGCATCAAAGCTCAGATTCCGGGGTGAGTAGGCGTATCCCTCTCAGCGGAGTAGCATCCGGTTGTCCCACGGCCACAGAGATGAAAAGATGATATCGACCAGTATCCCGCTTGCCTGGCTATTACCTGCTGCTGCGCTCTATTTCTGTTTTGCGCTGCGGCTAAGCATGATTGATTTCCGCACTATGCTGCTCCCCGACAGGCTCACCCTGCCCCTGCTTTGGCTCGGGCTGCTTTTCCATAGTCTGGTGAGTCCACATCATCTTTGCCACGCTGTTTACGGCGCCGTTGCTGGCTATCTTTGTCTGTGGCTTGTTTTTCAGCTCTTCAAGTACGCGACCGGCAAAGCGGGTCTGGGGTATGGTGACTTTAAGCTATTGGCCGCTATTGGCGCCTGGAACTACTGGCAAAATTTGCCTCTCGTTCTCGCCATCGCTTCGTTACTGGGCCTTGTTTATACCGGAGCGCTTTCTCTGTGCAAACGACGCAGGAGTGCAGAGGTGCCTTTTGGGCCCTGGCTCGCGATTGCTGGTTGGGGGAATTTTGCCTGGCAGATGTTAGGGTAAGTAAAGAAGATAAGACAGAGGAAGCCCCTCTGTCTTAGTTGGCCGGGGTTACTCTTCGCGTATCTGCGCCTGCAGATAGTTCTGAATACCCAGTTTTTGAATCAAATCCAGTTCAGTCTCAAGCCAGTCGATATGGCCCTCTTCGTCGGCCAAAATTTCAATCATCAGATCGCGGCTAACGTAGTCATGAACCTGATCGGCATAGGCGATGGCTTCACGCAGATCCTTAGCCCCCTCCAGCTCCAGCCGGAGATCGGAACGCAGCATCTCTTCGACATCTTCACCGATGCCCAGCTTGCCAAGATCCTGCAGGTTTGGAATGCCTTCCAGAAAAAGAATACGCTCGATGTACCTATCGGCGTGTTTCATCTCATCGATTGATTCGTGATACTCGACGTCATTGAGACGTTTTAATCCCCAGTTTTTAAACATACGGGCATGCAGAAAATACTGGTTAATTGCGACAAGCTCGTTTCCCAATAATTTATTGAGATAATTTATAATCTTAACATCACCTTTCATTTTGACTTCCTCCGCTTCCACTTATTGAAGCGTAGATGTCGCGGGGTGTAAGTCAAAAAAATGAGCGTATTTTAAGCGATCTCTTTGAACTCTGGGATCTGCATCAGTTCGTCCTGCATAATTTCGCGAGCCTGACGGACGCATTTGCCACACTGATTCCCTACCGGAATAAATTTTTTAAGCTGCTGAAAAGACTGAGGATGATGCTGCCGCACCGCTTGACGAATTGTCTTATCGCTTACACCGTTACACAAGCAAACGTACATGATGACTCCCGCTCAAAAACTGCGCAAAGTGTAAATGAGAATGATTGTATTTACAAGGGGTCGCGGGAGGCAGAATGTGGAGAAGGGTAATCAAATGCAAAAATGGGTACCGGCCCGGGCTTTACGCTACAGATAGCGGCCTGGCACCTACGGTAAATTTCAGGCATAAAAAAGGGCATCCGAAGATGCCCTTTTCCATTATTGCATTAAAGTATCAGAGGATTAGCTCAGAACTTTAGCAACAACACCAGCGCCAACGGTACGGCCGCCTTCACGGATTGCGAAACGCAGACCGTCGTCCATCGCGATTGGGTGGATCAGGGTAACAACCATTTTGATGTTGTCGCCTGGCATTACCATCTCTACGCCTTCTGGCAGTTCGATGGTACCGGTCACGTCAGTGGTACGGAAGTAGAACTGTGGACGGTAGCCTTTGAAGAACGGAGTATGACGGCCGCCTTCGTCTTTGGACAGGATGTACACTTCAGATTCGAACTTGGTGTGCGGCTTGATAGAGCCTGGCTTAGCCAGAACCTGACCACGTTCGATTTCTTCACGTTTGATACCACGCAGCAGAACACCAACGTTCTCACCAGCACGGCCTTCGTCCAGCAGTTTGCGGAACATTTCAACGCCGGTACAGGTAGATTTCGCAGTATCTTTGATACCAACGATTTCTACTTCTTCGCCCACTTTAACGATACCGCGCTCTACACGACCGGTAACAACGGTACCACGACCGGAGATGGAGAATACGTCTTCGATTGGCAGCAGGAACGGCAGGTCGATTGCACGTACTGGTTCTGGGATGTAGGAATCCAGGAAGCCAGCCAGCTCAACGATTTTAGCTTCCCACTCTGCTTCGCCTTCCAGCGCTTTCAGAGCAGAACCACGGATGATTGGGGTATCATCGCCTGGGAAGTCGTACTGAGACAGAAGTTCACGAACTTCCATTTCTACCAGCTCCAGCAGCTCTTCGTCATCAACCATGTCACATTTGTTCAGGAACACGATGATGTAAGGAACGCCAACCTGGCGACCCAGCAGGATGTGCTCACGGGTCTGAGGCATAGGGCCGTCAGTTGCAGCAACAACCAGGATAGCGCCGTCCATCTGAGCAGCACCGGTGATCATGTTTTTCACGTAGTCGGCGTGCCCTGGGCAGTCAACGTGCGCGTAGTGACGAGTCGGGGTGTCGTATTCAACGTGGGAAGTGTTGATGGTGATACCACGAGCTTTTTCTTCTGGTGCGTTATCGATCTGGTCGAATGCACGAGCAGAACCACCGTAGGTTTTAGCCAGAACGGTAGTGATTGCAGCAGTCAGAGTGGTTTTACCGTGGTCAACGTGGCCGATAGTACCAACGTTAACGTGCGGTTTTGTACGTTCAAATTTTTCTTTAGACACGGCTATATTCCTTACTATTGTGCTCTCCCCTTCAGGAGAGAGCACGGGATCATTGTGTTAAAAGCGTTGGCTTATTTGCCACGAGCTTCGATTACGGCCTGAGCAACGTTGTTAGGTGCGTCATCATACTTCAGGAATTCCATGGAGTAAGATGCACGACCTTTGGTCAGAGAACGCAGCTGAGTTGCGTACCCGAACATTTCAGACAACGGAACTTCAGCATGAATCTGTACGCCAGTAGCGTTAGATTCCTGGCCTTTCAGCTGACCACGACGACGGCTAAGGTCACCGATAACGTCACCCGTGTTCTCTTCCGGAGTTTCAACTTCAACCTTCATGATAGGCTCAAGCAGAACTGGTTTCGCTTTCTTAAAGCCATCTTTGAAGGCAATAGAAGCGGCCAGTTTAAACGCCAGTTCGGAGGAGTCAACGTCATGGTAAGAACCGAAGTGCAGACGCACGCCGAGATCGACAACCGGGTAACCCGCCAGTGGACCAGATTTCAGCTGCTCCTGGATGCCCTTATCAACGGCAGGGATGTATTCACCAGGAATTACACCACCTTTGATGTCGTTGACGAACTCGTAACCTTTAGGGTTAGAGCCCGGCTCCAGTGGGTACATGTCGATAACAACATGACCGTACTGACCGCGACCACCAGACTGCTTGGCGTGTTTACCTTCGATATCGGTCACTTTCGCGCGAATCGCTTCGCGGTAAGCAACCTGAGGTTTACCGACGTTCGCTTCAACGTTGAATTCACGCTTCATACGGTCAACGATGATGTCGAGGTGCAGTTCACCCATACCGGCGATAATGGTCTGGTTAGATTCTTCATCAGTCCATACGCGGAATGATGGGTCTTCTTTTGCCAGACGACCCAGAGCCAGACCCATTTTTTCCTGGTCAGCTTTGGTTTTTGGTTCAACAGCGATGGAGATTACCGGCTCTGGGAATTCCATACGCTCCAGAATGATAGGCGCATCTGGATCACACAGGGTGTCACCAGTAGTTACGTCTTTCAGACCGATAGCAGCTGCGATATCGCCCGCGCGAACTTCTTTGATCTCTTCACGTTTGTTAGCGTGCATCTGAACGATACGGCCAAAGCGCTCACGAGCAGCTTTAACGGAGTTCAGCACGGTATCACCGGAGTTAACAACGCCGGAGTAAACGCGGAAGAAGGTCAGGTTACCTACGAACGGGTCAGTTGCGATTTTGAATGCCAGTGCAGCAAACGGCTCGTCGTCAGTTGCGTGACGCTCAGCCGGAGTGTCTTTACCGTCATCCAGAATACCGTTGATTGCCGGTACGTCGGTCGGTGCTGGCAGGTAATCGATTACCGCATCCAGCATCGCCTGAACACCTTTGTTCTTAAATGCAGAACCACAGGTAACCAGGATGATTTCGTTGTTCAGCACGCGCTGACGCAGAGCTTTCTTGATCTCTTCCTCGGTCAGCTCTTCGCCGCCCAGGTATTTTTCCATCAGCTCTTCAGAGGCTTCTGCAGCGGACTCAATCAGGTTCTGGTGCCATTCGTCAGCCAGGTCCTGCATGTCAGCCGGGATATCTTCGTATTCGAAGGTAACGCCCTGATCGGCATCGTTCCAGTTGATGGCTTTCATTTTCACCAGGTCGATAACGCCGGTGAAACCTTCTTCAGCACCAATCGCCAGCTGAAGCGGAACAGGGTTCGCGCCCAGGCGGGATTTGATCTGGCCTACAACTTTCAGGAAGTTAGCACCCATACGGTCCATTTTGTTAACGAACGCGATGCGTGGAACTTTGTATTTGTTAGCCTGACGCCATACGGTTTCAGACTGTGGCTGAACACCACCAACTGCGCAGTAAACCATTACTGCACCGTCAAGAACACGCATGGAACGTTCTACTTCGATGGTGAAGTCAACGTGCCCTGGGGTGTCGATGATGTTTACGCGGTGCGGTTCATACTGCTTAGCCATACCAGACCAGAATGCAGTAGTTGCAGCGGAGGTGATGGTGATACCACGCTCCTGCTCCTGCTCCATCCAGTCCATGGTTGCAGCGCCGTCGTGAACTTCACCGATTTTGTGGTTTACACCGGTGTAGAACAGAATACGTTCGGTAGTCGTGGTTTTACCGGCGTCGATGTGTGCACTGATACCGATGTTACGGTAGCGTGCAATGGGTGTTGTACGAGCCATTTGATTCCTCTATATCCTGGGACGTTCAAGTTAAGTAACCCAAAGCGGGCAGCTTCATGAAGCGCCCGCTTGGGTAACACTACGAAGGATTTATTACCAACGGTAGTGAGCGAACGCCTTGTTGGCTTCAGCCATACGGTGAACGTCTTCACGTTTCTTCACTGCAGTGCCTTTGTTTTCTGCAGCATCAGACAGTTCATTCGCCAGGCGAAGAGCCATGGATTTATCACCGCGTTTACGAGCAGCTTCTACGATCCAACGCATTGCCAGGGCATTACGACGAACCGGACGGACTTCAACTGGAACCTGATAAGTAGAACCACCAACGCGGCGGGACTTAACTTCGACGGTCGGACGGACGTTGTCCAGAGCGACTTCGAAAGCTTCCAGTTCGTTTTTACCAGAACGCTGAGCCAGGGTCTCCAGCGCGGTATAAACGATAGATTCTGCAGTAGATTTTTTACCATCTACCATCAGGATATTTACAAATTTAGCCAGCAGCTCTGATCCGAACTTAGGATCCGGCAGAATTTTACGCTGACCAATCACGCGACGACGTGGCATAGGAATACTCCGTTGTTAATTCAGGATTGTCCAAAACTCAAAGAGTTTATTTTGACATTAATTTAAAACGTTTGGCCTTACTTAACGGAGAACCATTAAGCCTTAGGACGCTTCACGCCATACTTGGAGCGAGATTGCTTACGGTCTTTAACGCCGGAGCAGTCAAGCGCACCACGAACGGTGTGGTAGCGAACACCTGGCAGGTCTTTTACACGACCACCACGGATCAGGATCACGGAGTGTTCCTGCAGGTTGTGACCTTCACCGCCGATGTAGGAGGTGACTTCAAAACCGTTAGTCAAACGCACACGGCAAACTTTACGCAGTGCGGAGTTTGGTTTTTTAGGAGTGGTGGTATATACACGGGTACATACACCACGTTTTTGCGGGCAAGCTTCCAGCGCAGGCACGTTGCTTTTTGCAACTTTGCGTACGCGTGGTTTGCGAACCAGCTGGTTAACTGTTGCCATTAAATAGCTCCTGGTTTTAGCTTTTGCTTCGTAAACACGTAATAAAACGGCCTCATATAATATGAGGACGCAGAATTTTAGGGCTGAGCCGAAAAGGTGTCAAGAAATATACAGCGATCCGCCACTACCAGGCGCACTGCTGGTCATGTTTTATCACTAATCTGACAAAGTCAGTATAGTCGACACGCTCAACGCTGGTGGAAATTTGAACAGCCAGGCCTCGGGCCTCAACATCTTCTTGTAGAGCGCTAACAGTAATGGGGGCTGAGAGCAGTAATTCAAGCGCCCGGCTGTGATTCAGCGCGGCAATCACGCCATCTTCTATCAGCAGCAGGTCGTCCCCGGGCTGCATATAGCGCAGCATCTCGCTGATATCACACTGAAAGGGCGACTGACGTAGGGTATGCAGCATGGGCGCCTCAGAAGGTGAGCACAACATCGTACTGGTTTAATTTTTCCCTCAGCGCATCAGGCTCCAGCACTTCGGCATCGATAACCCACGAGGAGTGAGCTGACAGCCCTCTTTCGCTCAAGGAGGCTGCGCAGAGAAAACATTGCTCGATGTCGTACAGCGGCAGAATGCGGAAGGTAGCGATATAGTCTCTGGCCAACACTTTTGCCGGCTGCTGGCCCGGCAATAGCTGCAGAACGCCGTCGCCGACAAAGAATACGCCGATATCTTCAGACAGGGCGGACGTCGCCAATAACGCATCCAGCCCTTCCCGGCCGGCAGAGCTGCCGTGCGGCGCGCTGCGAAACACAAAAGCGACACGTTTCATCAGAATTGCACCATTCTTTCACAGGTGAGCGCGGCTTCCGCCAGCGCCCCCAGACCACTCAGCGTAAAGCCGGGCTGAAGATTACTCACGCTAAGCCCCAGAGAAGCCGCCTGCTCTTCGTCGGTCACTCCGCGACGCAGCGCCGCAGCGACGCAGATATGCAGGGCAATACCGTGCTGCACGCTCAAAGACTGCCACTCGCGGACAAGATCAACCTCATCGCTTGCCGGCGCGGTCAGCTGATTAGCGTTATAAATCCCCTCGCGGTAGAAAAAAACGCGCTCAAGCGTGTGGCCCTCTGCCAGTAGCGCGCGCGCAAACAGCAGCGCGCTACTGGCCTGCTGAGTGCCGTAAGCCGGCCCGGTAACCATTAAGGCAAAACGCATTACTTATCCTGACCCACGAAGTCGCCGTTTTTGAACTGGCGAATGTAGAGATAAACGGTGTGCTTGGAAATATTCAGGCGGTCGGCCACCTGGTTAATCGCATCCTTGATGTCGAAGATGCCTTTCTCGTAGAGGTTCAGGACTATCTGACGATTCTTCGCGTTGTTTGACACGTTACGATCGGCATTCACCTCTTCAATGGTGAATTCAAGCGTTTGCATGACCAGGTCTTCCACGGAGGAGGCAAAGTTCACGGAAGACGGGACTTCCTGATCCTGCGTTTCTGGTGGCACAAAGGTCGACATGATCTGGGAGAACGGCACGTCAAGGTTCATATTAATGCACAGCAGGCCAATCACGCGCTGGTCACGGTTGCGAATCGCAATGGTCACCGATTTCATCAGCACACCGCTTTTCGCGCGGGTGAAATAGCATTTCGAGACGCTGCTGTCGGCACCGGTCATATCGTGCAGCATGCGCAGCGCCAGATCGGTAATTGGCGAGCCTATTTTTCGCCCGGTATGTTCACCATTCGCGATACGAATTGCTGAGCATTTCAGGTCCTGCAGGGAGTGCAGAACGATTTCGCAATGGGAACCAATCAGCATCGCTAACCCGTCCACAACAGCTTCATAGGACTTGAGGATTTCGAAGTCGGTTTGCTCAAAAGGACGCTGGTCCAGTAAATCGAGCTCGCTGGTTTCGTTGGTTAAAAGCGAATTGGACATGTAAAAATACCACCCTCTCAGATTGATGACAAACGCCCGAAAAACGTGGTTTTCGGGCGTTTGGGGTAAATCAGAAGACATCGTCCATTATTGTCATCGGCCCCAAATCGAAGGCAATACCGATAACAGATTTTGTCAGCCATTTACTCTAAAGAGAGCCTGTCGCGCTTTGCTGGTGTCAGGGCAGACTCATACTCGGTTGAAACGCTGCCCGCTAAGGTAATACAACGTAAGACGTGCTTTCCAGTCTTTATTCTCCTCATCGCGCGTGGGGAGAATAAAGCAAGACTCAAAAACAAAACCGCCGCCCGGTGGGCGGCGGCTCATACTGCCAGCAAATTACTTGCTTTTTGCTGCGTCAGCCGCTTTGGCGTCCGCTGCTGCTGCAGGTTTAGCGTCAGCTTTTGGCGCTTGCTTAATGTCCAGCAGCTCAACGTCAAACACCAGCGTGGAGTTAGCCGGGATCCCCGGAACGCCGGTTTTACCGTAAGCCAGCTCTGGTGGAATAACCAGCTTGATTTTGCCGCCTTTCTTGATGTTTTTCAGACCTTCAGTCCAGCCTGGGATAACACCATCAAGACGGAAGGAGAGAGGCTCACCGCGGGTGTATGAGTTATCGAACTCTTTACCGTCGATCAGCGTCCCTTTGTAGTTAACCACAACGGTATCGGTATCTTTAGGCGCATCACCGGTACCGGCTTTCTCAACTTTATACATCAGACCGGTAGAAGAGGTTTTCACGCCTTTCTCTTTGGCGAAGGCATCACGGAAAGCTTTGCCTTTGTCTGCATTCTCTTTGGCGTCTTTTTCCATTTTCTCCTGGGCGGAGGCTTTCACGCGAGTCTCAAACGCCTGCAGCGTTTGCTCGATATCCTGGTCGGACAGCTTGCTCTTATCAGCAAACGCATCCTGCACGCCCGCGATCAACTGAGCTTTGTCCAGGGAGATCCCCAGCTTCTCTTGCTCTTTCAGGGAGTTTTCCATGTAACGCCCAAGCGACGCGCCCAGCGCATAGGCCGCTTTCTGATCGTCATTCTTAAAGGCCGCTTTACCGTCAGCCTGAGCGGCAGCGGCAGGTGCGTCTTTCGCGGCAGCAGGTGCGGCAAAAGCAGGTGCGTTAAGGGCAACGGCCATTGTGGTCGCCAGAAGCGTTACTTTAAATAATGATTTCATCCATTTCTCCAAGGGCCGGGGCCTCTCACCCCAGGTTTTCAAATAAACTAAGTGACGTACTATAACGTCGTGAAAGAAATCTACACAATCTCTCAGCGAGTTATCGAGTCAAATTCAGATTCTTTTTGTTTAAAGAAGTTTCCTGCAAAGTACTTCTGCGCTGTAAAGCTGAGTCATTTTCAGTAAAATCACCGCCTATTCTCCATCGCGCAGGCAGAAGAGGACCCGCCATGCACCCTAAATCCACCGAACAGCGGCTGGAAGATCTCGAGAGTCGTCTCGCTTTTCAGGAGATAACGATTGAAGAACTGAATCAGACCGTAACGGCGCACGAACTTGAGATGGCCAAACTTCGCGAGCATTTCCGCCTGCTGGTTGAAAAGCTAAAGGCGAGCCAGCCGTCGATGATCGCCTCTGAGTCTGAAGAGACGCCGCCGCCGCATTACTGAATGACAGACATAAAAAAAGGCGTGTTAAACACGCCTTTCTCTTTTGCAGCAATCAGTGGCAACCACAGCCGCCGTTGCCGCAGCCGCCTTTACCGTGATCGTGGCCATGGTCGTGATCGTGGCCGTGACCGCCGCAGCAGCCGTCGTGATCGTGGTCGTGATGATGGTCATGCTCACCGTGAACGTGGCCGTGGGCCAGCTCTTCAGCGGTCGCTTCGCGGATAGCAACCACTTCCACGTTGAATTTCAGGTTCTGGCCAGCCAGCATATGGTTGCCGTCAACCACAACGTGCTCGTCTTCCACTTCGGTGATTTCAACCGGGACTGGACCCTGATCGGTTTCCGCCATGAAGCGCATACCTACCTGCAGCTCGTCAACGCCCATGAAGACGTCTTTAGGGACACGCTGCACCAGATTTTCGTCGTACTGGCCGTAAGCGTCGTTAGCGCCCACTTCCACGTCAAATTTGTCGCCAACTTCGTGACCATCCAGCGCCGTTTCCAGGCCAGAAATCAGGGAGCCGTGACCGTGCAGGTAGTCCAGCGGCGCGCTCACCGGAGACTCATCGACCAACACACCGTCTTCTGTACGTACCTGGTAAGCCAGGCTGACCACCAGGTCTTTTGCTACTTTCATGATATCTCCTGAACGAGCGTAGGGAAAAAACTGGCGCAGATTGTAACGGAAATCTGCGTCGCTGTACTCTCTAGCTTAAAAAAAGCTGCTTCATCTCGCTAGTCGGGATGAAAAATCCCTATCACCTGTTCCTGCTCACGAACGTGCTCGCGAACCTGCTTATCCGCCTCGCGCATCTGATGTCCGCACTTGACGCACTCAACGATATCAACGTTGTTCTCGCGCCACAGGGCGAGGGAATCCTTAGCCTGGCACTTGGGGCAAACGGCCCCGGCAATAAAACGTTTACGCACTGACATTGGCTTCACCCTTATTCAAATTCGTCCCAGCCGTCGAGCTGCCGACGCTCTTGCTGCATTTCACGCTCAAAAATTTCCTCCAGTTCGCGGCGGGCTTCACGCACCCGAGAAATCTGCGCGCTGTCGGTATGGATGGGCATAAGCTCGCGCAGCATACGCATATCCAGGCGGCGGAAGTGCTGCTGCGCCCGGTGCGCCTGATGCGGATGCATGCCTAACGTGAGCAGTGCTTTACGCCCAAGCTCCAGCGCGCTGGAGAAGGTTTCACGCGAGAACAACTTAACGCCCGCCTGCAGCAGCTCATGGGCCTCAACGCGCCCGCGAGCACGTGCCAGAATTGCCAGATGTGGAAAGTGTTGTTGACAGAGGTGGACAATCCGCATTGTATCTTCCGGCTCATTACAGGTGATGACAATGGATTTCGCCGCCTCTGCGCCGGCGGAGCGCAGTAGCTCCACCTCCGTTGCATCCCCATAATAGACTTTATAGCCGTACTTTCTCATCAGGCTCACGGCGCTGATATCTCGTTCAAGCACGGTGATCCGCATCTTGTTGGCCATCAGCAGGCGCCCAATGACCTGGCCAAAACGCCCAAACCCAACGATGATCACCTGCGGCTGATCGTCCTCGACATAAGGTGCCTCATCGGTCTCTTCTCCGGGGTTAAAGCGCCGGGCAAGCAGGGCATCAACGCCCCTCATCAGCAGCGGCGTGGTCATCATCGACAGCGTCACCGTCACCAGCAGCAGCGGCATTTGATCACCCTGGAAGAGCTTCTGCGAGGCGGCCGCGGAAAACAGCACAAAGGCAAACTCGCCCCCCTGGCTCAGCACACCGGCAAACTGCAGCCGTTCAGAGCTGCGCAGGCCATAGACGCGGGACAGACCGTATAAAATCGTGGCTTTTACCGCTACCAGAGCGACCACGCTGAGCGCGATCCACAGCAGATGGGTAAACAGCACGCCCAGGTTCAGCGCCATGCCAACCGAAATAAAGAACAGCCCTAACAGCAGCCCTTTGAACGGATCGATAGCGATCTCAAGCTCGTGGCGATATTCGCTTTCCGCCAGCAGTACGCCGGCCAGGAACGTCCCCAGCGCCATGGAAAAACCAAGCGCATCCATAAACAGCGCCGAACCCAGCACCAGCAGCAGCGACGCGGCGGTGAAGACTTCACGCACGCCGGACCCCGCAATAAAGCGGAATACCGGTCGCAGCAGATAGCGGCCCCCGAGCAGCATGCCAATAAACGCCAGCGCCTTCAGGCCAACTTTAATCCAGTCGGTATGATCGTCGCCATTGCCGGCCAGCAGCGGGACCAGCGCCAGAGCGGGGATCACCGCCAGGTCCTGGAACAGCAGCACCGAAAAACCCAGCTGGCCGGACTCGCTGCGGCTCATGCTTTTGTCACGCATCAGCTGCAGCGCCATCGCCGTGGAGGACATCGCCAGACCAATGCCGCCGACCACCGCGGCCTGCCACGAGAAGTTCGTCAACATCAGCAGCCCGGCCAGCACCGTCGCGCTAAGGATCACCTGCGCGGCCCCAACCCCAAAGATAGAGCGCCTTAGCTGCCATAGTTTCGACGGATTCAGCTCCAGCCCGATGATAAACATCAGGAACACCACGCCAAGCTCGGAGAAGTGCAGGATTTCATCGACGTCGCTGATAAACCCTAAGCCCCAGGGGCCAATCGCTATCCCGGCCAGCAGATAGCCCAGCACGGCGCCGATGCCTAAACGTGCGGCCACGGGTACGGCCACAACCGCCGCGAAGAGGAAGAGTACCCCCGCCAGCAGCAAATCAGAACCTTCCATCAGCGCCCTCCCGTCGGCAACGGATTGGCCAGCCACTCGCCGTAGGCTTTTGCGTGGCTTTCCAGCTGCTGTTTAGACTGGCGGCGCGCCCAGTAAACAATAATCGGCATCAGCCAGTGCATTTTGCACATCGCCGCGGTGAGCTCAAAGGGCCGTAAAATTTCGCTTAAGGGGAAGCGGTTGTAGCCATCATAGCGGTAGGCCCCTTCCGGCTCGCCGGTGGTTATCACGCTGCGCCAGTACTTTCCCGCCAGCGCGTTGCCCCCTATTCCGCTGGCGAAGTCCCGACTTAACACGCGATCCATCCACTCCTTCAGCAGCGCGGGGCAGCTGTAGGTATAGAGAGGATGTTGAAAAACGACGACATCGTGCTCCAGCAGCAATGACTGTTCGTGGTAAATATCGATAAAAAAATCGGGATAGTGCGCGTAGAGATCGTGCACGGTCACATTTTCAAGCTGCAGAGCCGGCTGAAGCAAAACCCGGTTAGCCACCGAGTCCTGGGATTCCGGATGGGCATACAGCAGCAAAACTTTCGGCGGCTGCGACATCATTACCCTCCAGGGCGTCGTCATAGTCATTATTTTGGGCTACCATGCAGCCCGACCTGTTGCCCAGGCGACATGTTAACGAATTACAATGACAATTTAACATACTCTGAACATACGGCGCTTTATGATTGTTTTCTCCTCGTTACAAATTCGTCGCGGCACCCGCGTTCTGCTGGATAACGCCACCGCCACTATCAACCCAGGGCAAAAAGTAGGCCTCGTGGGTAAAAACGGCTGCGGAAAGTCCACGCTGCTGGCGTTGCTGAAAAACGAGATAAGCGCCGACGGCGGCAGCGCAAGCTTCCCCGGCAACTGGCAGCTTGCCTGGGTTAATCAGGAAACGCCCGCCCTGGCGATGCCCGCGATAGAGTATGTCATCGACGGCGATCGTGAATTCCGCAAGCTGGAAGCCGAACTTAACGCGGCAAATGAGCGCAACGACGGCCACGCCATTGCGCTGGTTCACGGCAAGCTGGATGCGGTGGATGCCTGGACTATTCGCTCCCGCGCCTCCAGCCTGCTGCACGGTCTGGGCTTCAGCAATGAACAGCTGGAACGCCCGGTAAGCGATTTCTCGGGCGGCTGGCGCATGCGCCTTAACCTTGCTCAGGCGCTGATTTGTCGTTCAGACCTGCTGTTACTTGACGAACCGACCAACCACCTCGATCTGGACGCGGTCATCTGGCTGGAGCGCTGGCTGAAAAGCTACCAGGGCACGCTGATTCTTATCTCTCACGACCGCGACTTCCTCGATCCGGTGGTAGATAAAATTATCCATATCGAACAGCAAAATATGTTCGAGTACACCGGCAACTACTCTTCATTCGAGATCCAGCGCGCGACACGCCTGTCTCAGCAACAGTCGATGTATGAAAGCCAGCAGCAAAAAGTCGCTCACCTGCAAAGCTTTATCGATCGCTTCAAGGCAAAGGCCTCTAAAGCCAAGCAGGCACAAAGCCGCGTCAAGATGCTGGAACGCATGGAGCTGATCGCCCCGGCGCACGTCGACAACCCGTTCCACTTCAGCTTCCGTGCGCCGGAAAACCTGCCAAACCCGCTGCTACGGATGGAAAAGGTCAGCGCAGGTTACGGCGAGCGAGTGATCCTGAACTCCATCAAGCTGAATCTGGTTCCCGGCTCACGCATCGGGCTGCTGGGGCGTAACGGCGCGGGTAAATCCACTTTAATCAAACTGCTGGCCGGTGAACTGGAGCCGCTGCAGGGTGATATTGGCCTGGCTAAGGGCATCAAGCTCGGCTACTTCGCTCAGCATCAGCTGGAATACCTGCGTGCCGACGAGTCACCGCTTCAGCATCTGGCTCGACTTGCTCCACGCGAGCTGGAACAACAGCTGCGGGACTACCTGGGCGGCTTTGGTTTCCAGGGCGATAAGGTCACGGAGCAAACGGCACGGTTTTCCGGCGGCGAAAAAGCCCGGCTGGTGCTGGCGCTGGTCGTCTGGCAGCGCCCCAACCTGCTGCTGCTCGATGAGCCGACCAACCACCTTGACCTCGACATGCGCCAGGCGCTGACCGAAGCGTTAATCGACTTCGAAGGCGCGCTGGTTGTGGTCTCGCATGACCGCCACCTGCTGCGTTCCACCACCGACGATCTCTATCTGGTCCATGACGGCAAAGTGGAAGCCTTCGACGGCGATCTGGAAGATTACCAGCAGTGGCTGAGTGACCTGCAAAAGCAGGAAAACCAGCCTGCAGATACCGCGAAGGACAACGCCAACAGCGCACAAGCCCGTAAAGACCAGAAGCGCCGTGAGGCCGAGCTTCGTACGCAAACCCAGCCGCTGCGCAAGCAAATCACCCAGCTTGAAAAACAGATGGAAAAGCTAAACGCCCAGCTTGCAGAGGTTGAAGAGAAGCTGGCAGACAGCGCCATTTATGACCAAAGCCGCAAGGCCGAGATGAACGAATGCCTGCAAACTCAGGTGAAGGTGAAGTCGGCGCTGGAAGAGTGTGAGATGGAGTGGCTGGACGCTCAGGAACAGCTCGAACAGATGTTACAGAGCGAATAAAGGCGAAGCATTAAGCCCCTCTCCCCGGCAGGGAGAGGGTAAGCATCAGCGCCAGATAAGCAGAACACAGGCCGCGGTTAACACGCCCATGCTGATGTTGAAAATGGCCCAGGAGCGACGGCTGCGCAGGAACAGGCCAATCAGGCTGCCAAAGGCAATCCAGATAATGCCGGCCACGATGTTCACCAGCGCAATACCAACGCTAATCATCGCCACGGAATGGAGATAATCGGCGCCCGCAAGGCTGAAACTGGCCACCGCGCCCAGCGCCATCAGCCAGGCTTTAGGGTTGATCACCTGCAGCAGGCCGCCCTGCCAGAAAGGCACTGGAGAAGGCGGCGCGGCATCCGTTTCCAGCCGTTCGTATTTCGCGGTACCAATTTTCCAGGCCAGCCACAAAAGATAAACGCTCCCAGCAATCTTCAGGATAAGGTGCAACGCCGGGTAAAGGAGGATTAAACTCCCGACGCCAAAGGCCACCAGCACTAAAATGCACTGCATCCCGAGCATCACGCCAATCATCAACGGCAGGCTACGGAAGAAACCGTAATTCGCGCCGGATGCGGTAAGTAGCGTATTATTGGGACCAGGTGTAATGGCGGCGACCCAGAGAAAGCCCAGCATCGAAAGAAAAAGCGTTAAGTCCATGAATTGGGTGCTCCACACCCGAAGAATAATTAGCGAACTCAACGAAACTAACAGTGTGATATGGCCAGTACAAGTCCTTTAGAACTGAATATTCATCATGATGAAGGTGACGATTTCCGCCCGATGCGCGGACTCAGTAACCCGCATCTGCAAACCATGATCCCACGTTTGATTCGCCGCCGAATCAATTTCAAACCCCACTGGCAGCGCCTTGATATGCCGGACGGGGATTTTGTCGATCTCGCGTGGAGCGAAGATCCGCAAACCGCCATGCACAAACCACGTCTGGTGGTGTTTCACGGGCTGGAAGGTAGCCTTCACAGTCCCTATGCCCACGGCATGATTGAGGCGGCCAAAAAGCGCGGCTGGTTAGGCGTGGTGATGCACTTTCGCGGCTGCAGCGGCGTACCAAACCGTAAAGAGCGTATTTACCACTCCGGCGAAACCGAAGACGGCACTTACTTCCTCGACTGGCTCAATCAGCGCTACGGCGAAGTCCCGACCGCTGCGGTTGGTTTCTCGCTGGGCGGTAACATGCTCGCCTGCCTGATGGCTAAACAGGGCGCGGCCTGCTCGCTGAAAGCGGGCGTGATTGTCTCCGCGCCGCTGATGCTTGAACAGTGCTGCTACCACATGGAACAGGGCTTCTCGCGCGTCTATCAGCACTACCTGCTGAACCTGCTGAAGAAAAATGCCGCCCGCAAGTTAAAGAGCTACCCGGGCTCGCTGCCTATTGACCTGCGTAAGCTTAAAAGCCTGCGCCGTATTCGCGAGTTTGATGATTTAATTACCTCGAAGATTCATGGCTTTGCCGACGCGCTGGACTACTACCGCCAGTGCAGCGCCATGCCGCTTCTGCCGGATATTGCCTCGCCAACGCTGATTATCCACGCCAAAGACGACCCGTTTATGGACCACCATGTCATCCCGGATCGCGAAACGTTGCCGCCCAATATCCACTACCAGCTCACCACTTATGGCGGCCATGTCGGCTTTGTTGGCGGCACCCTGCTGCGCCCGCAAATGTGGCTGGAACAGCGCATCCCTGACTGGCTAACCCGTTATCTGGACCACTGAAATGATCGTTCCCTGGCAAGATCTCGACCCTGAAACCCTCGACAATTTGATTGAATCTTTTGTATTACGCGAAGGCACCGATTATGGTGAGCAGGAGCGCTCGCTGACGCAAAAAGTGGCCGACGTGAAGCGCCAGCTGCAAAGCGGCGAAGCCGTGCTGGTTTGGTCTGAACTCCATGAAACGGTGAACATTATGCCGCGCGGGCAGTTTCGCGGCTGACCGCTAACCGGCGGGGTGATCTATACTGGCTGAAAAGTATAACCAGCGGATGCCGACCTCTTTTCCGATCCCTCATGGAGTTTTCACCCTATGTCAGCCAAACACCCGGTTATTGCGGTAACAGGTTCCAGCGGTGCCGGAACCACCACCACCAGCCTCGCCTTCCGCAAGATTTTCCAGCAGCTCAACCTGCGAGCTGCCGAAGTTGAAGGCGACAGCTTCCACCGCTATACCCGCCCGGAAATGGACATGGCCATCCGCAAAGCGCGCGATGCAGGCCGCCACATCAGCTACTTTGGGCCGGAAGCCAATGACTTCGGTCTGCTGGAGCAAACCTTTATCGAATACGGCCAGACCGGTAAGGGGCAATCACGCAAATATCTGCATACCTACGATGAAGCCGTGCCCTGGAACCAGGTGCCGGGCACCTTTACGCCGTGGCAGCCGCTGCCGGAGCCAACCGACGTCCTGTTTTATGAGGGCCTGCACGGCGGCGTGGTCACGCCTCAGCACAATGTTGCCGACTGCGTGGATTTACTGGTCGGCGTGGTGCCAATTGTTAACCTGGAGTGGATTCAGAAACTGGTTCGCGACACCAGCGAACGCGGCCATTCGCGGGAAGCGGTGATGGACTCCGTCGTGCGTTCGATGGACGATTACATCAACTTTATTACGCCGCAGTTCTCACGCACCCATATTAACTTCCAGCGCGTCCCGACGGTGGACACCTCTAACCCCTTCGCCGCCCGTGCCATTCCGTCGCTGGATGAAAGCTTCGTGGTTATCCACTTCCGGGGGCTGGACGACATCGACTTCCCCTATCTGCTGGCGATGCTGCAAGGATCGTTTATCTCCCACATCAACACGCTGGTGGTGCCTGGTGGAAAAATGGGGCTGGCGATGGAGTTGATTATGGGGCCGCTGGTGCAGCGACTGGCGGAAGGAAGAAAAATTGCCTGATGGCGTCAGGGCGGCGTGGGTACCGCCCTTCTAGTTTTACGCTTCAATAATTTCGTAGCTGTGGCTTATCTCTGCGGCTTTCTCAAGCATCAGCGTCACCGAGCAGTATTTCTCTGCCGTGAGCTCAACGGCGCGAGCCACCGCGCTCTCTTTCAGCTCTTTACCGGTCACAACGAAATGCAGGTGAATGCGTGTAAAAAGACGCGGCGCTTCTTCACGGCGTTCCGAAGTTAGCTTCACCTCACAATCCGTCACCTCGTGGCGGCCTTTTTGTAAAATCGACACCACGTCAATTGAGCTACAGCCGCCCGCCGCCATCAGCAGCATTTCCATTGGGCTTGGCGCTTTATCGCCAGAATTACCGTCCATCAGGATCTGGTGGCCAGAAGCGGACTCACCGAGGAAAGTCATCCCTTCAACCCATTTAACACGTGCCTGCATTTTACCGACTCCAGTAACAAAATTGTCTTTCAGATTACGCGCCTACGTCGAAACTGGCAACGTAAGGCGATCCAGGTCATGCTGAAACGAGACAATACAAGACACTTACCAAAAGCTATGCTAAAACAATTCGGATGCTGCTGCGATACAGAGACGTTTATGCCGTAAGCAGAGGAAACGACTAATTACAGGCCGCAGGACTGACCTGCCCGCCAGTTCCCATGGTTTGGGAAAATTTCACGATTGCAACGCCAGACAAGAGGTTCCGAGTCTTGTCTTTGGTAGCCAGTTTACAACAGAGGATAACCGCGCATGGTGCTTGGCAAACCGCAAACAGACCCGACTCTCGAATGGTTCTTGTCTCATTGCCACATTCATAAGTATCCGTCGAAGAGCACGCTGATTCACCAGGGTGAAAAGGCGGAGACGCTGTACTACATCGTCAAGGGCTCCGTAGCTGTTCTGATTAAAGATGAAGAAGGCAAGGAGATGATCCTTTCTTATCTCAATCAGGGTGATTTCATTGGTGAATTAGGTTTATTCGAAGAAGGCCAGGAGCGTAGCGCCTGGGTTCGTGCCAAAACAGCCTGTGAAGTAGCTGAAATTTCCTATAAAAAATTCCGTCAGCTGATTCAGGTCAACCCGGACATCCTGATGCGCCTCTCTTCCCAGATGGCACGTCGTCTGCAGGTCACCTCCGAGAAAGTCGGCAACCTTGCCTTCCTCGACGTGACCGGCCGCATCGCCCAGACGCTGCTGAATCTGGCGAAACAGCCGGACGCCATGACCCACCCGGACGGGATGCAGATTAAAATCACCCGCCAGGAAATCGGTCAGATCGTGGGCTGCTCCCGCGAAACCGTTGGCCGTATTCTGAAAATGCTGGAAGACCAGAATCTCATTTCCGCACACGGTAAAACGATTGTCGTTTACGGTACTCGTTAATTAGCCCTATAAAGGCGTGTCGCTTCGGTAACACGCCTTTTTTGTCTCTACAATTCAGGCTATGTGGCAGAGATTAATTTATCACCCGGAAGTTAACTACGCGCTTCGGCAGACGCTGGTGCTGTGCCTTCCCGTGGCTATTGGCCTGGTGCTCGGCAGCCTGCAAAACGGCCTGCTCTTCTCGTTAGTCCCCGCCTGCTGCAACATTGCCGGGCTCGACACGCCGCATAAACGCTTCTTCAAACGTCTGATCATTGGCGGCGGCCTGTTCGCCGTCAGCAGCCTTATCATGCAGCTCCTGCTGCTTTATACCCACGTTCCGCTGCCCGCGATACTGATCGCGATGGCCCTGCTGCTCGGCGTCACGGCGGAGATAAGCTCGCTGCATGCTCGCCTGCTGCCCGCCTCGCTGATTGCCGCCATTTTTACGCTCAGCATGGCCGGCAATATGCCTGTCTGGAAGCCGATGGTGCTCTATATCTTCGGCACTATCTGGTACGGCGCGTTCAACTGGTTCTGGTTCCGGTTATGGCGCGAGCAGCCGCTCAGGGAGTCGCTAAGCCTGCTGTACCGCCAGCTTGCGGAGTACTGTGAAGCGAAATACAGCCTGCTGACCCAGCACACCGATCCCGAAAAAGCGCTGCCGCCGCTGCTGATTCGTCAGCAGAAAGCCGTCGACCTGATCACCACCTGCTACCAGCAGCTGCACATGCTGTCGGCAAACCAGCAAAACGGCTACAAGCGCCTGCTGCGCGCTTTCCAGGTCGCTCTGGATTTGCAGGAACACATCTCGGTGAGCCTGCATCAGCCGGAAGAGGTTCAGAAGCTGGTCGAGCAAAGTCATGCCGAGGCCGTGATCCGCTGGAATGCCCAAACCATCGCCAAACGTCTGCGGGTGCTGGCAGACGATATTCTCTATCACCGCTATCCCACGCGCTTTACCATGGATAAGCAAATCGACGCCCTGGAAAAGATTGCCCGCCAGCACCCGGACAACCCGGTCGGGCAGTTCTGCCACTACCACTTCAGCCGGATTGCGCGAGTGCTGAAAACCCAGCGGCCGCTGTATGTGAGAGATTTGATGGAGGACAGGGAGCGCCGCCTGCCGTTCTTCCCGGCGCTGAAAAACTACCTCTCGTTCAAATCATCGGCGCTGCGCAGCTCCGCGCGTTTAGGCGTAATGCTGACGATTGCCAGCCTGCTTGGCTCCTTCCTGCATCTGCCTAAACCTTACTGGATCCTGATGACGGTGATGTTTGTGACGCAAAACGGCTATGGCGCGACGCGCGTACGAATTGTCCACAGGGCGGCAGGCACCATGGCGGGCCTGTGTATCGCCGGTATCACCCTGCACTTCCATGTTCCGGACGGTTACACCCTACTGGCGATGTTAATGATTACCCTGGTGAGCTATCTGTTTATCCGCAAAAGCTACGGCTGGGCCACCATCGGCTTTACCGTCACGGCGGTATATACCCTGCAGCTTATTACGCTCAGCGCTGAGAACTACATCATCCCGCGGCTTATCGACACGCTGCTCGGCTGCATGATTGCCTTTGGCGGCATGATCTGGCTCTGGCCGCAGTGGCAAACCGGCCTGCTGCGCCAGAACGCCCACGACGCGCTGGAGGCCGACCAGGAGGCTATTCGCCTGATCCTGAGCGACGATCCGGAGCCCACGCCGCTGGCCTGGCAACGGATGCGGGTCAACCAGGCGCACAACGCCCTGTTTAACTCGCTCAACCAGGCGATGCAGGAGCCCGGCTTTAACTCCCACTATCTCGCAGACATGAAGCTCTGGGTCACCCACAGCCAGTTTATTGTCGAGCACATCAACGCCATGACCACCCTGGCGCGCGAGCACAACATGCTGACGCCGGACCTGGCGCAAAAGTATCTGCAATCCTGTGAAATCGGGCTCCAGCGCTGCCAGCAGAGGCTGGAGTATGACGGACCTGGCGGGTCGAACGACGCCAATATTCTGGATGTGGACACGCTGCCCACGGGGCCGCTAAGCACCATGGAACAGCATTTACAGCGGATTATTGGCCACCTTAACACCATGCATACCATCTCCTCGGTAGCCTGGCGCCAGCGGCCTCATCATGGGATCTGGCTGAGCCGTCGTCTGCGGCGCGCAGATTAAAATTAGCCAGCCACTACCCGGGCAACGGCTTTCGCAAAGCGCTGCATTCCTTCCTGAATATCCGCGTCCTCAACGATAAGCGACGGGGCAAAACGCATCACGTCAGGGCCGGCGTTCAGCACCATCACGCCTTCAGCCGCTCCGGCATAGAGAAACTCGCGCGCGCGCCCTTTGTACTTCTCATTAAGCTCTGCACCAATCAGCAGGCCCATGCCACGGATGTCGCTAAACAGATCGAACTGCTCGTTGATCTTCTGCAGTTGCTCAACAAACAGCTGGCGCTTCGCGGCCACGCCTTTCAGCACTTCTGGTGTATTGATGATATCGAAAGCCGCACCGGCTACCGCGCACGCCAGCGGGTTGCCGCCGTAGGTTGAGCCGTGGCTGCCTACATGAAACGCGGAGGCAATCTCATTGGTGGTCAGCATCGCGCTCACCGGGAAGCCGCCGCCGAGGGCTTTGGCGCTGGTCAGAATATCCGGGATGACGCCGTAGTTGATATAAGCGAACAGTTCGCCGGTGCGCCCCATTCCCGACTGCACTTCGTCAAACACCAGCAGCGCCTGATGCTCATCGCAGAGCTCGCGCAGCCCCTGCAGGAACTCCGGCGTCGCAGCGGTAACGCCGCCTTCGCCCTGAATGGGCTCCACCACTACCGCGCAGGTATGGTCATCCATCACCGCTTTCACCGCCGCAAGGTCGTTGTACGGCACGTGGATAATGTCGGCCGGTTTCGGGCCAAAACCGTCGGAGTATTTGGCCTGTCCGCCTACGGAGACGGTGAACAACGAACGGCCATGAAACGCGTTATAAAAGGCGATGATTTTGCTTTTGTACGGGCTGTGGCGGGTTGAGGCATAGTAGCGGGCCAGCTTAAAGGCCGTTTCGTTCGCTTCCGTACCGGAGTTCATAAAGACCACGCGCTCGGCGAAGGTGGCGTCAATCAGCTTACGGGCAAGCTTCAGGGCAGGCTCATTGGTAAAGACGTTGCTGGTATGCCACAGGGTTTCACCCTGGGTTTTCAGCGCCTCCACCAGCGCAGGATGGCAGTGCCCCAGCGCGGTCACGGCGATGCCGCCGGCGAAATCCACGTACTCCTTGCCGGCGGTATCCCACACGCGGCTGCCCTTCCCTTTCACAGGAATAAATTCTGCTGGTGCATAAATCGGCAGAATCACTTCATCGAAGGTCGCCCGCGTAACCGCTGATTGTTCAGTTGCCATTTATTCTCGCCCGTTATTATGCGTCAAATATGAATGAAAATATAATCACGAAATATGCATAAAAAACCAAAATCAGGCAAGCAACAATTCACCGATTAAGGAAATTTGCCAGCAGCGCATGCCCCTGCTCGCTGAGAATACTTTCGGGGTGGAACTGCACGCCCTCCAGCGCCAGCGAGCGGTGACGGATCCCCATGATTTCCTGCTTGTCTGTCCAGGCCGTCACTTCAAAACTGTCCGGCAGGGTTTTAGGATCGACGAGCAGCGAGTGGTAGCGGGTTACGGTCAGCGGGTTATTCAGCCCACGAAATACGCCGCTGCCGCTGTGGTTGATCGCGGAAGTTTTGCCGTGCATCACCTGCTCTGCCCGCACAATGGTTGCGCCAAAAGCCTGCGCAATAGCCTGATGCCCGAGGCAAACGCCCAGAATAGGGAGCTGGCCGGCGAAGTGTTTGATGGCTGCCAGAGAGATACCAGCCTCGGTTGGCGTACAGGGACCGGGAGAGATAACCAGCTTTTCCGGCGCCAGGCGCTCAATATCGTCCAGCCCGATGTCGTCGTTACGCTTAACCAGCACGTCTTCACCCAGCTCACAAAAATACTGGTAGAGGTTCCAGGTGAAGGAATCATAGTTGTCGATAAGCAGTAGCATGGCGGCTCCCGGGCAAAAAAGAAGGCGCTATTCTAGTCGCTTTCCCCTGCCGGGCTCACCCCTTTAGTGAAATTCTCTGCTGAAGGAGAGGAGTCGCGCGGGCGGAAAGGCCCGCGCAGAAAATCTTAAGGCAGAACTTTTGCGGAAAGGATCACGATAGGTTTTGAAGGCACATTCTGGTAAGGCCCCACGTCATGGCTTGGTGCCTGGGAAATCTTATCGGCAACGTCCAGACCTTTTACCACTTTACCAAATACCGCGTACCCGAAGTCGCGCTGGCCATAGTCAAGGAAAGCGTTATCGGCAACGTTGATAAAGAACTGGCTGGTTGCGCTGTCTTTATCTGCGGTACGAGCCATGGAGATAGTCCCGCGGGTGTTACGCAGGCCGTTGTCAGCTTCATTTTTGATAGGCGGGTTAGGCTGCTTCTGATTCATATCTTCGGTGAAGCCGCCACCCTGAATCATAAAGCCCGGGATCACGCGGTGGAAGGTGGTGTTGTTATAAAAACCGCTGTTGACGTAATCCACAAAGTTTTTCACCGAAACCGGCGCTTTTTGGCTATTTAACTCAAGCTCAATATTGCCAGCCGAGGTGGTCAACAGGACGTGCGGGTCGCCTTTAGCAGCCAGCGCCGCAGGAGAAAGCGCAGAGAGGGCGAATACAGCTGCAACGGCCGCCAGTGTCGATTTGAGCATGAACAATTCCTTACGAAGGCTGTGAGTGAAGCAAGTGGCTTGATTGTAAAGAGGCGCTGCAAGAGACGCCAGCCATTTACGGTTTTTTACTTTTACGCAAATCAATAAGTTACAACGCTAACGTGCTGAAACAAGTTGAAATGTGTGACGAACCTCATGAATCGCTCAGTTTATTTATGTAATAAATTCATAATTCATTTAAATAGATCACGCAAATGACTAAAATCTGCCCGTCCGCCGCGCTGTCAATGCGCTTTACACTTCCTTGCACAGGCTCGTTATGACTAACAGCAACCGAACCAAGCTTTTATGGATTAGCTTCTTCTCCTACGCCCTCACCGGGTGCGCTGGTGATCGTCACCGGAATGGTGATGGGAAACATCGCAGAATACTTCAATCTGCCGGTGTCCAGCATGAGTAACACGTTTACTTTCCTTAACGCCGGTATTTTGATCTCTATCTTCCTGAACGCCTGGCTGATGGAAATCGTCCCGCTGAAAACCCAGCTGCGCTTTGGCTTCCTGCTGATGGTGCTGGCCGTTGCCGGCCTGATCTTCGGTCATAACCTGGCTATCTTCTCCGCCTCCATGTTCGTGCTGGGGCTGGTCAGCGGGATAACCATGTCGATCGGTACCTTCCTGATTACCCATATGTATGAAGGGCGTCAGCGCGGCTCTCGTCTGCTGTTTACCGACTCCTTCTTCAGCATGGCCGGGATGATCTTCCCGATGGTCGCCGCTATCCTGCTGGCTCGCAGCATCAACTGGTACTGGGTCTACGTCTGTATCGGCCTGGTCTACGTGGCTATCTTCCTGCTGACCCTGGGCTGCGAGTTCCCGGCGCTGGGCAAACACGCGAAGAAAGAAGACCAGCCGGCTACCAAGGAAAAATGGGGTATCGGCGTGCTGTTCCTGTCCATCGCGGCGCTGTGCTACATCCTCGGCCAGCTTGGCTTTATCTCCTGGGTACCGGAGTACGCTAAAGGTCTCGGCATGAGCATTAATGATGCCGGTAAACTGGTCAGTGACTTCTGGATGTCTTACATGTTCGGCATGTGGGCGTTCAGCTTCATCCTGCGCTTCTTCGATCTGCAGCGTATTCTGACCGTACTGGCAGGGGCTGCTACCGTGCTGATGTACCTGTTCAACCACGGCGATCCGGCTCATCTGGCCTGGTTTATTCTGGCGCTTGGCTTCTTCTCCAGCGCGATTTACACCACCATCATCACCCTGGGTTCTCAGCAGACCAAAATCTCTTCGCCGAAGCTGGTTAACTTTGTGCTGACCTGCGGCACCGTAGGCACCATGCTGACCTTCATCGTCACTGGTCCAATCGTCGCCCACAGCGGCCCTCTGGCTGCCCTGCACACCGCGAATGGCCTGTATGCTGTGGTATTCGTCATGTGCCTGGTGCTGGGTTTCGTGACCAAACACCGTCGCCACGGCGCAGAAGCTACCGCGCACTGATTGCCCTGCAATCCGCCCTCTCCAAACGGAGGGGGCCTTCTCAATCTCTCCCGCTATTATTACGTTTTCCACAATAATGAATTGCCGATAAGGCTTATTCCTGCCAAAGATCGCCTGTGGCAACCTGTTTGCATCGTTCGGGACTCCTCCCGATCAGCCAATCAGGACTCTAAGCATGAAACTCTATAGCTTTCCTCTGTCAGGCCATGCCCACCGCGCACGCTTATTCATTTCCCTGCTCGGCCTCCCCCATGAAATTGTTGAGCTGGATCTGAAAGCCGGTGCCAACAAACAGCCGGAATACCTGGCGCTTAACCCGTTTGGGCAGGTACCTCTGCTGGACGATGACGGTACGCTGATCCCAGACTCCAACGCCATTCTTGTCTACCTGGCCAAAAAGAGCGGCCAAAGCAGCTGGCTGCCGGACGATCCGCAGGGCGCAGCAGCCGTCCAGCGCTGGCTTTCCGTCGCAGCAGGCGATCTTGCTTTCGGCCCGGCCGCCGCGCGTCTGGTGACGGTTTTTGGCGCAAAGTTCAATCCTGAAGAGGTGATTGCCCGCGCTCACGTCGTTCTGGGGCGTATTGAGCAGCATCTTACCAACCGCGAATGGCTGGTAGGCGACCACCCGACCATCGCCGACGTGGCTATTTACAGCTATACCTCCAGCGCGCCTGAGGGCAATGTAGACCTCTCCGGCTATCCAGCTGTGAACGCTTTCCTGCGCCGTATCGAAGCGCTGCCGGGATTTGTCCCCTTCGTTAAAACCGCCGCAGGCCTTAACGCCGTAGCTTAATCCCACGCTGAAGGGGGAAAAAATGAGCGAGAAGATGACAAAACAGCCCAGCTGGCATGAAGGTGAAATCTTCCTTCAGGATAAGGTTGGCGTCACCGAGCGCATGGCGGAAGTCGGCCAGCGGGTGATACGCGATTACATGCCCGAGCAGCATCGCGACTTCTACGCTCATTTGCCTTTTATCGTCGCAGGCAGCGTCTCCCCGAGCGGCGAAGCATGGGCAACCCTTCTGGAAGGCGAGCCCGGCTTTATCACCTCCCCTACGCCAACAACTCTGACGATAGCAGCACGACTAGCTGACGGAGATCCGGCCACCGAAGGGATGAGTCACCGCGCCTGCATAGGCCTGTTGGGTATAGAGCTCCATACCCGCCGACGTAACCGAATGAATGGTACTTTGCTGCAGACGAGCGACGGCTTCGAGGTTGAAGTCGAGCAGAGCTTTGGTAACTGCCCGCGCTATATTCAGCTGCGAGAGTTCACTTTCGCGCACGAACCGGGCGGCCATACCAGCGGGTCAGTTGAAACACTTTCAGAAGCAGATGAGGAGGCCCGCAGCCTTATCCAGACGGCGGACGCTTTTTTTGTCGCCTCCTGGACCGAAAGGGACGGTAAGCGGCAGGCCGATGTTTCGCACCGCGGCGGCAAACCGGGCTTTATCCGAATGAGCGACGACGGCACGCTGACCATTCCAGACTTCAACGGCAACCTCTTTTTCGCCACGCTCGGTAACCTCCTGCTCAACGGCCAGGCGGGCCTGCTGTTCGTGGATTTTAACAGCGGCGATATGCTGCAAATGTCCGGCGAAGCGGCAGTAATTCTGGATTCAGCGGAAATCGCCGCGTTCCAGGGTGCCGAGCGGCTTTGGACGTTTAAAGCGCGCCGTATTGTACGCCGCCGCAACGCGCTGGCGCTGCGCTGGAGATTTGAGGATAAAGGCGCGTCTCCCCATTCGCTGATGACAGGCAGCTGGCAGGAGGCGGCGAGCAGGATAAAAGCGGCAGAGTTGGCAACGCGCTGGCGACCTTTTCAGGTGGTAAAGATTGCCGATGAGAGCCGCTCGATCCGCTCTTTTTATCTTCAACCCGGCGATGGCGCAGGCATGCTCCCCCACCTCGCCGGGCAGCATCTGCCTGTTTGCGTGAAAATTCTCAACGCAGAAAGGCCGGTTATTCGCACCTACACGATTTCCTCAGCCCCATCGGATGGTTTTTACCGCATCAGCGTTAAGCGGGATGGCAGCGTGTCTCGCCACCTGCATAACGACGTTTCCGTTGGCGATATTATTGACGTCCTTGCTCCGGCGGGTAATTTTACCCTTAACGCCCACGAGCAACGCCCTGCTGTGCTGCTGGCAGGGGGCGTTGGCATTACCCCGATGATCGCTATGCTTCGGCACATCGTCTATGAAGGGCTGCGCAAACAGCGTATTCGACAAACGTTCTTATTCCAGTCTGCAAGGCAGGCTGAAGATCTCTCTTTTACCGGTGAACTTAATGAGCTGGTTACGGCGGCGAAAGGGGCCGTGCAGGTGATACGAGTGCTGAGTCAGCCTGACGGCGCTCAGCACGCAGTGGAGTATGATGTTCATGGCCGTATCGATATGCCGTTGCTGACGAGCCGTCTGCCGTTTAACGACTACGATTTTTATCTTTGTGGTCCAGCTGCGTTCACTCAGTCTCTTTATGAAGGGCTGCGGAAATACAACGTCAGCGATAACAGAATCCATGCAGAAGCCTTTGGTCCTTCATCGCTGGTACGCTCGACAGAGCACGCAGCCCTAAAACCCGACGCCCCTCCTCCATCCACCAGCCCCGTGCCGGTCGCTTTTATGCATTCGCTGAAAGAGGCTCGATGGATGCCGGATTCAGGTTCACTTTTAGAGCTGGCCGAAGCTCGCGGATTAAGCCCGGAGTTTAGCTGCCGGGAAGGCCACTGCGGAAGCTGCCGGACTAAGCTGCTTAAAGGCTCGGTGACCTACCTTAAAACGCCATCGGCAAGCAGAGGGCAAGATGAAGTCCTGATTTGCTGCGCAGTCCCGGCCCAGTTGCCCGCGGGCGAAGAAAACCGCATTCAGCTTGAGCTGTAACGCCCCCCATTGCGCCAGCCTCGGCGAATAACCGATACTGAAGTTCCTTTTAGACTGGTGATGAGATCATTAATGGATCGTTGGCATGCGATGAAAATCTTCGTCAAAGTCGCAGAAACCGAGAGTTTTGCCGCTGCCGCACGCCTGCTTCATATCAGCGCGCCGGTGGCAACTCGTGCGGTGGCTGCGCTGGAAGACGCCATCGGTACACGCCTGTTCATTCGCACCACACGCACCGTAAAGCTGACCGAGCCGGGCCTGCGGTACCTCAACGACTGCCGCACAATCCTCGCCAGCATAGAGGAAGCCGAAGCCGCAGCGGCGGGCTCCTATGCCACGCCGTCAGGGGTCCTGACGATTACGGCTTCCGTGTTGTTTGGTCAGAAGTTCGTCCTGCCGGTTATCACGGATTATCTTGATGCGTGGCCAACCATGCGCGCCAGATCGCTGTTCGTTGACCGCCAGGTAAACATCATTGAAGAAGGCATCGACGTTGCCGTCCGCATCGGGCACCTGCCCGACTCAGGGCTGACGGCAACCAAAGTCGGCACCGTCCGTCGTGTTGTTTGTGCGTCGCCAGACTATCTTGAGAAACATGGTATTCCCCAAACGCCTGCTGACCTTAAAAATCATCGTATTGCCTCTTCGGCCAGTGCCTGGGCTTCGCCGGAGTGGCGCTTTGCTGGCGACCAGCGAGTGATGATCAACGCCACCCTCCAGTGCAATAACAACGAGTCCTCGATTGCAACGGCAAAGGCAGGCTGGGGCCTGACCCGAGTTCTGGATTACCAGATTGCTCCGGCCCTGCGTGAAGGCACGCTGCAGATTGTACTTAGCGAGTACGAATTAGCGCCCCTGCCCATTCACGTTGTCCATACCGAAGGCCGCCACGTCTCCGCCAAAGTACGGACGTTCGTTGACTTTATCGTTGCCCGGCTCCGCGCCAATCCGCTATTGAACTAAATCTCGCCTCCTCGCCTCAGCGGCGAAAAACCAACCAATTCCATAAATTACAAAACTCCATCAAAATCAAACATATACCCATTAAGAGGTATATAAAGGCGCATTTGATTTGCATCAATAATCACCGTAGCTGAATCGTTAAGGTAGGCGGTAATAGAAAAGAAATTGAGGCAATTATGAGCAAAGTCAGAATCGCAGTTATCGGTAACGGCATGGTTGGCCATCGCTTTATCGAAGACTTACTTGATAAAGCCCAGCCGGACCAGTTCGATATCACCGTATTTTGTGAAGAGCCGCGTAAAGCCTACGACCGTGTGCACCTCTCTTCTTATTTCTCCCATCATACTGCTGAAGAACTCTCTCTCGTCCGCGACGGCTACTACGAAAAACATGGCGTAAAAGTGCTGGTGGGCGAGCGCGCAATCACCATCAACCGTCAGGAAAAAGTGATCCACTCCAATACCGGCCGCACCGTGTATTACGACAAGCTGGTGATGGCGACGGGCTCCTACCCATGGATCCCGCCCATCAAAGGCTCGGAAACCCAGGACTGCTTCGTTTATCGCACCATCGAAGATCTTAACGCCATTGAGTCCTGCGCCCGCCGCAGCAAGCGCGGCGCCGTCGTCGGCGGGGGCCTGCTGGGGCTGGAAGCCGCCGGCGCGCTGAAAAACCTGGGCGTGGAAACTCACGTCATTGAATTTGCCCCAATGCTGATGGCCGAGCAGCTAGACCGCATGGGCGGCGAGCAGCTGCGCAGCAAAATCGAGCGCATGGGCGTTCGCGTGCATACCGGTAAAAATACCCAGGAGATCGTCCAGCAGGGCAGCGAAGCGCGCAAAACCATGCGCTTTGCCGACGGCAGCGAGCTGGAAGTTGACTTCATCGTCTTCTCTACCGGCATTCGTCCTCAGGACAAACTGGCCACTCAGTGTGGGCTTGAAATTGCCCAGCGCGGCGGCATCGTTATCAACGACAGCTGCCAGACTTCCGACCCGGATATCTACGCCATCGGTGAATGCGCCAGCTGGCATAATCGCGTCTTCGGCCTCGTCGCACCGGGCTATAAAATGGCGCAGGTCACCGCAGACCACCTGCTCGGCACGGAAAACATCTTTGAAGGCGCTGATATGAGCGCCAAGCTGAAGCTGCTCGGCGTTGACGTAGGCGGTATTGGCGATGCGCATGCCCGCACCCCGAAAGCCCGCAGCTACGTTTACCTCGATGAAAGCAAAGAGGTTTACAAGCGTCTGGTGGTCAGCGAGGACAATAAAACCCTGCTGGGCGCGGTGCTGGTTGGCGACACCAGCGACTACGGCAACCTGCTGCAGCTGGTTCTGAACGCCATCGAACTGCCTGAAAACCCGGACTCGCTGATTCTGCCGGCTCACGCAGGCAGCGGCAAACCCTCTATCGGCGTTGATAAGCTGCCTGAAAGCGCGCAAATCTGCTCCTGCTTTGACGTCACCAAAGGCGACCTGATCAAAGCCATCAACAAAGGGTGCCACACCGTGGCCGCGCTGAAGGCGGAAACCAAAGCCGGCACCGGCTGCGGCGGCTGTATCCCATTGGTTACCCAGGTGCTGAACGCCGAGCTGGCAAAAGCCGGTATCGAAGTGAACAACAACCTCTGCGAGCACTTCTCCTACTCCCGCCAGGAGCTGTACCACCTGATCCGCGTGGAGGGCATCAAGTCCTTCGACGAACTGCTGGAGAAACACGGCCAGGGCTACGGCTGCGAAGTCTGTATGCCGACCATTGGCTCGCTGCTGGCCTCCTGCTGGAACGACTATATTCTGCAGCCGGAGCTGACCCCGCTGCAGGACACCAACGATAACTTCCTCGGCAATATCCAGAAAGATGGCACCTATTCGGTGATCCCACGTTCTGCCGGCGGTGAAATTACGCCTGAAGGGCTGATGGAAGTGGGTCGTATCGCCCGTGAATACAACCTGTACACCAAAATCACCGGCTCCCAGCGCATTGGGCTATTCGGTGCGCAAAAAGACGACCTGCCGGAAATCTGGCGTCAGCTGATTGAAGCCGGGTTTGAGACCGGTCACGCCTATGCAAAAGCGTTACGCATGGCGAAAACCTGCGTGGGCAGCACCTGGTGCCGCTACGGCGTGGGCGACAGCGTCGGCTTCGGCGTCGAGCTGGAAAACCGTTACAAAGGCATCCGCACTCCGCACAAAATGAAGTTTGGCGTCTCCGGCTGTACCCGCGAATGTGCCGAAGCTCAGGGTAAAGATGTTGGTATCATCGCCACTGAGAAAGGCTGGAACCTGTATGTCTGCGGTAACGGCGGCATGAAGCCGCGCCACGGGGATCTGCTGGCGGCGGATCTCGACCATGACACCCTCGTCCAATATCTTGACCGCTTCATGATGTTCTACATCCGCACCGCAGATAAACTTACCCGTACCTCCGTGTGGCTGGAAAACCTCGAAGGCGGTATCGACTACCTGCGCAGCGTGATTATTGACGACAAACTTGGCCTCAACGATCAGCTGGAGTCCGAGCTAAACCGCCTGCGCGAGAAAGTGCTCTGCGAGTGGACCGAAACCGTGAATAACCCACAGGCGCAGGTCCGCTTCAAACACTTTATCAACAGCCCGCACCGCGATCCGAATGTGCAAATTGTCGGCGAGCGCGATCAACACCGTCCGGCCACGCCTTACGAGCGTATCCCGGTCACTCTGGTAGAAGTGGAGGAACACGCATGAGCCAGTGGACAACCGTTTGTCAGCTAGACGACATCCTGCCTGCAACCGGCGTTTGCGCCCTGGTAGGCTCGGCGCAGGTTGCCATCTTCCGCCCTCGTAAAGACGAGCAGGTGTATGCCATCAGCAATATCGATCCCTTCTTTGAAGCGAGCGTGCTCTCACGCGGGCTGATAGCAGAACATCAGGATGAGCTGTGGGTTGCCAGCCCGCTGAAAAAACAGCGCTTCCGCCTGCGAGACGGCCTGTGCATGGAAGATGAAAGCCGCTCCGTACCGCACTACGAAGCACGCGTGCAGGACGGGCTGGTGCAGATAAAAGCTTAATATCTAACACAACCCTCACCCCGGCCCTCTTCCTTAAGGAGAGGGAGAAAGTCACGAAGGCTTCGCCGGGGATCCCCTCTCCCTCAGGGAGGGGGTGAGGGTAATTTATTTTTAATTTTTCTTTTTTAACTTCATTGGGATAACAAAAATGTTCACCGATACTATCAATAAGTGTGCGGCGAATGCCGCACGAATAAACCGTCTCTCGCAGACGAATCCTCTGGGCTTCTGGGTCAGTTCCGCCATGGCGGGCGCTTACGTTGGCCTTGGCATCATCCTGATTTTCACCCTTGGTAATTTACTCGATCCCTCCCTTCGTCCGCTGGTGATGGGAGCAACCTTCGGGATCGCCCTGACGCTGGTGATTATCGCCGGTTCCGAACTGTTTACCGGCCACACCATGTTTCTGACCTTTGGCGTAAAAGCCGGCACAATCTCTCACGGCAGGATGTGGGCGATCCTGCCGCAGACCTGGCTTGGTAATCTGGTGGGTTCCGTGTTTGTCGCGCTGCTCTATAGCTGGGGCGGCGGCAGCCTGCTGCCGGTAGATACCAGCATTGTGCACGCCGTAGCGCTGGCAAAAACTACCGCGCCGGCGATGGTGCTGTTCTTTAAAGGTGCGCTATGTAACTGGCTGGTTTGCCTCGCAATCTGGATGGCAATTCGTACTGAAGGTGCGGCGAAGTTCATCGCTATCTGGTGGTGCCTGCTGGCGTTTATCGCCTCCGGCTACGAGCACTCCGTTGCCAATATGACGCTCTTTGCCCTCTCCTGGTTCGGTCACCACAGCGAAGCTTATACGCTGACCGGTATCGGCCATAACCTGCTGTGGGTCACGCTGGGGAATACCCTTTCTGGCGTGGTATTCATGGGTCTGGGTTATTGGTATGCTACGCCGAAAGCCGAACGCCCGCTGCCTGCCGTCGCAGGCGCACCGGAAACCGCCCGTAATTAATTGAGGATTGACCGTGGATCACCTGCCGATATTTTGTCAGTTACGTGGCCGCGCCTGCCTGCTGGTAGGCGGTGGCGATGTCGCTGAACGCAAAGCGCGCTTATTGCTGGAGGCAGGTGCGCGCATCACCGTTAACGCCCTCGAGTTCAGCCCGCAGTTTAAGGTGTGGGCTGAACAAAATATGCTGACGCTGGCGGAAGGCTCATTCTCAGAAATGCTGCTGGACGAATGCTGGCTGGCGATTGCCGCCACCGACGACGACGAGGTGAATCAGCAGGTCAGCGATGCCGCCGAGTCCCGTCGTATCTTCTGCAACGTGGTCGATGCGCCGAAGCAGGCCAGCTTCATCATGCCGTCAATCATTGACCGCTCCCCGCTGATGGTCGCTATCTCGTCCGGCGGCACCTCTCCCGTTCTGGCCAGGCTGCTGCGCGAAAAGCTGGAAGCCAGCCTGCCGCTGCACCTGGGTAAAATTGCCGCCTTTGCGGGTACGCTGCGTGGCCGCGTGAAGCAAACTTTTGCCACCATGGGCGAACGCCGCCGATTCTGGGAGAAGTTCTTCACCAACGACCGTCTGGCCCAGTATCTGGCCAATGAAGACCAGCTCGCCGTTGAAAAAGAGACGGAGTCGCTGTTCACCACTCCGCTGGATCACCGCGGAGAAGTTGTGCTGGTCGGCGCAGGCCCCGGCGATGCAGGTTTGCTGACGTTAAAAGGCCTGCAGCAGATCCAGCAGGCTGATGTGGTGGTTTACGACCGTCTGGTGTCGGACGACATCATGAATCTGGTAAGACGCGATGCCGATCGCGTGTTTGTCGGCAAACGGGCTGGCTACCACTGCGTTCCACAGGAAGAGATTAACCAAATCCTGCTGCGGGAAGCGCAAAAGGGCAAACGCGTCGTGCGCCTGAAAGGCGGCGATCCGTTTATCTTCGGGCGCGGCGGTGAAGAGCTTGAAACCTTATGCAACGGCGGAATTCCTTTCTCCGTGGTGCCGGGGATTACCGCAGCCTCCGGCTGCTCTGCCTACTCCGGTATTCCGCTTACGCACCGGGATTACGCGCAAAGCGTTCGTCTGGTCACCGGCCATCTGAAAACCGGCAGCGAGCTTGACTGGGCTAACCTGGCCGCAGAAAAGCAGACGCTGGTGTTCTATATGGGTCTGAACCAGGCCTCTGCTATTCAGCAGCAGCTGATCGCCCACGGCATGGAGGAAACCATGCCGGTGGCGCTGGTGGAAAACGGCACGGCGGTTAACCAGCGAGTTGTGGACGGCACCTTGAACCAGTTAGGTGAATTGGCCACGCAGGTCAGCAGCCCGGCATTAATTATCGTTGGGCCCGTTGTCGCTCTTCGCGACAAACTTAACTGGTTCTCAAACCACTAAATACAAAGGGAGGCATTCGCCTCCCCTTTACTTTTCTGCCTCTGCGCAGCTTTCCCGCAAGATTCGCAGCACGGTTTCCGCCCCGCTTCGATTCGGGTTGATGCGGATCATCCGCTGTTCAAGATCTGGTTCAGCCTGCCGGAAGGTCCCGGAAATCCGGTAAAAGAGCGGCGGGATCTCATACTTAGATTCTGCCCCAACCGGATAAGGCAACGCCCCCAGCTTCTGCGCGGCGGCAAGCACCTTTTCGGCAACCGGCTGGTGAAACTCCACCAGCAGCACCTTTGACTGCGCGTTGGCGATAAAGGCATTTTTCACCTGAGGCACCGCGCCTTGAGACAGCCGCTCGACAAGATCATCGTTAACCTTCGCCTGCACGGCATGCATCACCGGAGCGAAGACCATGCCACGCAGGACCTCCATAGCCTGGAAGCCCTGAACCTGGCTGCCGCCGGAGTACATCCCCTGGCGCACGCTCCGGACTGCCGCCTCATCGCCGACAACTACCCCCACACCCGCAGGGCCAAACAGCTTAAAGCAGGAGAAGGTCGACAGCGTTGCCCCGCACTCGCAGCCGATTTTATCGACCTTCATCACCGCATAGTTATCGTCGGCCAGCGATGGCAAACCGTGGCGGTTAAAGCAGGCAATGACATCTGCGAGCCAATAGGCATCCTCCAGGGTCTGGCGGGTATGCTGAATCAAAGCGGCCGCCGGGCGATGCGCAGCGATAGCGGTTTCCACTTCGCTTAATTTATTGAAGTCCGCCCGAACCAGCACAAGCCCCATCTGTTCGGCAATGACCGCCGTGGTAGGGTACAGAGGCGCCTGATGAATCAGCAATTTATCGCCGGCGTTCAGCAAAGCCGCCAGCCCGCTGCGAATCGCTCCGGTTCCGGCTCCCTGCACCAGCGCAGCGGCTTGCACAGAGAAGAAGTCGGCCAGAACCGCCTCAACCCGCCGGGTAGTCTTCGGCTGGTTGAGGCCAGGCACCAGCCCGGCATCGCCCTGGCTGAGGAAATCAGCCCCGGGAAAATGCTGGCAGATAATATCCACCAGCTGAAACTGCTTTTGCTGGGCCTGAGCCAGGCTCAGGCTTTGCAGCGGCCAGCTTTCCACACAACCTCCCTTAGGCCGGGATAAACAGGCCGCAGAAGAAGAGAATATTCAGCACAATGCCGGTTACCATCACCGCCACCACCGGCGCGGCCATTTTCTGCACCGGGCGGCCCAACGATTCGTTAAGGAAATAGAGCGCTGTCGCGATAGTGAACCCGGTGTAGCCCGCCATCTTGATGGCGGCAAAGATAGAGCCAATCAGCAGCGCCATCTCCATCAGCATATTCATCGCGTTGCGGATATTGTCAGACGCGTTGCGCACCGACGGGTAACGCCCAAGCCATTTGCCAATGGAGCGCAGCAGCAGAACTTCGGCAGAAATTACCAGCGCGCCGACCACAAAGGCGATCAGCGGGTTAGCAATCAGATAGCCAACGGCAAACACGAAGGTGAAGCCCGCTACGGCGTACACGCCGGTCGCCAGCGCCGTAGTGGCAATCATCGGTACAAAGCCAAGGCCACGCATAAACTCGGCCAGCGCGGCCTGATTTATCAGGCTCTGGGACTGGGTCGGATCGAGGCCAATCTTGTAGGCTTTTTCCAGCGTAAAGATAGACACCTCGCTGCCAGCAAACAGCTTCATGCTGGCAACGGCGGCGATAAGGCCGCCCACGATGGCGATATAAGGCAGATTTTTAATAATCCGCGAGGTTCGCTCTTCAAACACGGATTGCCCGTGAGCATCGTCTTCATTCTCGCCCCGCGAGCGCATATCCTGGAAGATCGCGATCGCCAGCAGCATAATCATACCGACGAAAATCTCGATAGACTCTGGGTTTAACTGCGGGAAGAAACGCACCACCAGCACGCGCGTCAGCAGTACAACCGCCGCCGCAAACAGGCTGTTCTTCCAGCCAAACTGGTAGAAAATCGCCACCAGCGGAAACAGCGCAAAAGCGGAAACCACCGGAGAGCTCAGTTCGCCAAGCGAGCCGAGAACATCTACCGGCAGCGCAGTCAGCAGGTGGTTCACCGGCACCAGGCAGGTGAGGATCAGAATGCCCCAGACGGCGCCAAGCCCGAATGCCAGCACGCTGTTCGCCGCCAGCACGCCAAGAATATCGGTCGGCAGGAACAGCAGCCAGCTGTTCAGCAAGCCGGTCTTCAGGGTGAATGAGATCCCAACTGAAGCCACGAAGCCAATACTCAGGCCAAAGGCGATACTGCCCGCCTCGCGGCGGTTCATGTTCCCTTCTATCAGCTGCGGCAGAATCGGGCGGATACCGTCGTGAAACACCGCCGCAGAGCGGTGTGCCAGTAAAGCTGTCATCCCGGTAAGCAAGGCAACAACAACAAGGTGAAGGTAAAATTCCATACGGATGCCTTTATTTTAAATGGTTAACCAGCAGCGGGATGGCATGCTCGATATGCTCCACGGAGAGCCCAAACGCCACTTTGCCTTCGGAGACCAGGCGGGCGATTTGCTCCTCTTTGGCTTTGATTCCGGGTTTGGCGATGGTGCAGCTGCGGTTATAGCCAATCACCGCGATGGCTATCGACAGCGCCGCACCCGCCCCGGTGTTACAGGCGCCAATGTAGTAATCAAGCTGGCCGGATTTCACCTTCAGCGCGGCGTCCATGTCGTTATAAATAAACACTTCAAAGCTGCCGGGCGCGGCGGTTTCGATGGTCTGTTTGATAAGTTCGCGCTGTAAGCCAGCGACACCGATCTTTTTCATGGGAAATCCTTACTTATAGAAGACAGAGGGGTTGTCACGTAACATCAAATCGATGTCTGGCTGGCTGAAACCGGCCTCCAGCAGCATCGGCACAAACGTGGTAAGCAAATAATCAAAACCAGGCCCGCCGTTCGCTTTTAAATGGGAGCGACGGGTAATGTCCATCGACAGCATGACGTGGTCGAGCAGCCCGCGATCTTTGAGCGCGCTCAGCATCGCAATACGTTTTACGTCCGGGTAATAGCTGTTTTTGCCGATGGTATCGAACTGAACGTAAGCGCCCAGATCGATCATCCGCAGGAGGTTATCGAGGTTATCTTTCAGGTCGCAGTGGCCGATGGTGACGCGGGAAAGATCCACGCACCAGGACTTCAGTAACGCCAGTTGCTCAAGGCCCATGGTGCTGAATGAAGTGTGGGTAGAAATCGGCCTGCCGGTTTCATGGTGTGCAATGGCCGCCGCCTGGAAAACTCGCTTCTCCACTGGGGTGATAACGTCCACGCTGGAGCCAATTTCCGCAATAATCCCGGCCTTTAATGCCGTGCCGTCGATGCCGATCTCAATTTCATCGATCATCTCCTGCGCCAGCACTTTCACCGGCGTGGTCGCCACGTGCGGCGGGAAGAAGTCGTGCTGGTAGTAGCCGGTACAGGCCATTACGTTGATCCCGGTATCACGCATGATATCCAGCAGAAACTGAGGGTTACGCCCCATATAGCGGTTGGTCATTTCTATGATATTGCGGACGCCCTGCTCATAGAGTGACTTCATCTCCCCGCAAATCAGCTCGTACTGATCCAGACGACAATCGATATTGTCCTTGAAGCTGGAGAGATCGATATGAAGATGCTCATGGGCATAGGTATAGCCCGATGGATCGATATATTTATACCCTGTCATGATTCACCCCACCCGCAGAAGAGCTCTTCAGCAGCGGCAGGAACGAAGTACCGTTCTGCGGCGCAGCTGCCCGAAAGAAGTCACAAACCGTTGCGCCTACATCAGAAAGCGTAGCGCGTGCGCCCAGATAAGCGCCTGTTATACCGGGTTGCCACACCAGCAAAGGGACGTTTTCTCGCGTGTGTTTGCTGTGGCCGATGGTCGGATCGTTGCCGTGGTCGGCCATCACCACCAGGCAATCCTCTGCCTGCATATCCGCCATCAATAAAGCCAGATTGTTATCGACCAGCTCAAGCCGCTCGGCGTAGCGCGCTACGTCTTCCGCATGACCCGCCAGATCTGTTTCCTGAATGTTGGTGCAAATAAACGCGCTGCCGGGTTTGTTCAGCTCCTCGCGGGTAATGTCGAGAATGGTTTGTGAGTCCACCAGGTTTTGGTAGCTGATACCGTGCGGGTTAATCGCAATATCGGCTACTTTCCCCACCAGCACGGTTTTAACCCCGACCTGATGCAGCTGCTGCGGGGCCTGAACGCTGGCATCCACGCCGTAGCCCATATGCACCACCTGAAACCCACTTTTATATACCCCGGAACGGGGGGCGTTAATACCGACATAAACGCCCTGTCTTTCTTCGGCAGCGTTGAGCAGCCGCTCGCTGCTCTCAAGCAGCCCGCCAAAGGCAATGACTCGCCCGACTTTAACGCAGCCACGTACCACTTCACCGATGGCGCGCACCTGCTCAAACGGGATGACGCTAAGATTGGCGCTGATGTTAAACACCTGCCCGAGATCGGCCTCAAGGTTATCGCCGACGGCAACTGCCTCATTCACCCACAGGAATTGCAGCTCGCGGCCCTTGCGCTCGACCTTCCAGCCAGCGTTGACTAACTCGCGCTCAACCTCGTCGATAACGTCAGAAAACGGCATACGTAAAGGCGTTTGTGGCCTTGTACCCAGAATTTCCTGGTGCCCCATAAAGGTGTCACCGCCTTCATGCTGCAGGGCAGCGGTTCCAAACACGGCATCGGCATTCGGCCGCATAACGTTGGCCGCAAAACCCAGCGCATTTATCAGCCCCAGCTTCTCAAGCGCTGGCAGACGCAGTTCAGGAAAGCGCTGCAAAATATGCCCGCAGGTATTCGCCCCGATGTCCTGCGGCCTGACCTCCGGTACATCGTCCATCGCCCCCACGCCGAAGCTGTCTATCACCAGCACCAAAAACTTACTCACGCCGACCTCCGGTAACAGGCTGACCCAGACTGTCATACAGCGCTTCGAGCACCGGCCTTCCGCTTTGAATGCCGGACACCAGCGCCACGTCGCTGCGGGTAACAAAAATTTGCGTACGGAAGCACATCACCACCGGGCTGCCTACCGGGTAGAGGCCCTCAAGCGCAAGGTGGTAATCAATGCTGGTGTTGTCCACGGGCAGCAGCCGCGCCTGCTCAGGCTGACCATCACCGCTATACACCAGCGCATGCTGCGCGTGGCCGCGACGGTAGTAACCTCCGCCGAAGCAGTAGCTTTTGCCCTGAAACTGATGGGAAATCTCCGTCAGATAGAGCATGGCAATGGCTTCCGGCTGATCGCCATGCTGGTTAGCCGGGATGGTGCCGGTCAGCGCGTGGCCGGGTTCAGCATGGGTCACGCCGTGTTCGGCAAGCGTAGATAGGGTGTTACAGCTTGAGGCCGAAGGCGCATTGAGTTGCTCGATCTGAATGCCCTGCTCATGCAGCAGGTCGCGCGCTTTGAGCAGCGTCATCAGGTTACGGGTCGGCTGCGTTTGCTGCTGCTCTTCGTTCCACAGCAGGCAGGGGAAATGCGTCAGGCCAGTAAGCTTGATGCCCGGCATCGAACGGATCTCCAGGGCAATAGCATCCAGTTCATGAAGCGGGAAACCGGCCTCCTGACCTGGGTAAAGGCGGTCGTGTTCGGCAAACACTTTCAACATAACCGGCTGAACACGCCCGCAGGCCAGAGCGGCCTCGGACACTGCCCGAGCTTTCTCCAGCGAAAACAGCGTGATGATTTCCGTTTCGCCGTTCACGCTCTCAGCTACCTGAGCCACCGGCACCTGCACCAGATGGCCCACATGCGAAACCGGAACATGTGCATTGCGCAGCGTTCTGGCCTCTTTAAAATCGACGGCTACAGCGCCTTTAAAGCCCAGCTCAATCAGCTTGCCGGCAAGCCAGGGGTTGCGCCCTAGCTGCTTGCTCATAAAGTAGAGCGTGATACCGTGCTTCTGCGCGGCCGCGAGCAGTTTTCGGCCATTTTCCAGTACCTGATCGACATCGATAATCCAGGTGTCGGGTAGCACAGCGCCCTGCCGCCAGAGGGTTCTGGCTGCGTCAATCAACGCCGGGTTCTGTGCCTTGAGTGCCTCTATAAACATGCCTTGCCTCGCGACCTGATCAATAAACCAGCCTAAATAATCATTTTTTTGAATATTTAAGTTGAGAAAAACTGCTGCCCATATACCCGTTAGCTCTTGTGAAGCCGCCAAAGGCTGAACAGGTTAGCGAGCAGGTATCCCTCTTCATTAGGGTGTAGCTGCACGTTGAACGGTACCAGCAACGCATGATGTGCCCGCTCTACTTCGCCGAACACGCTGTCAGTTTTCATCTCCGCCAGCAGATCGTCATCCAGCGGGCCGATCTCCTCGCCCCGGCGGCTGCGCATCAGCGCATTAGCCATGTGGGTAATCGCCATCGCCCCCTGATCGCTCTGCAGCGGAATAGCCCATTGGCTCTCCAACTGCGTAACCACCACTTTCATGCCATCGCAAATATCCCGGTCGATGACGCCTGCATCACACAGCAGGTTGAGCCGATCTTCCATACTGATTACCTCTGTCAATAGCTGGGTTCCTGCTCGCCCTTCAGCACGCTTTGCTGATGAGCCAGCAGTTCACTCTTGTCCACCACCGTTCTCAGCAGCTGCTGGATAGGGATGTCCTCGCTCCGGGTCAGCACCACTGCCTCCGATGCCGCCAGAAAACATTTATCGCCGCTCAGCGGCAGAGCCGTAAGCCCCAGCGCCGTCAGGTCAGCCTCGTTGCTGACGTTCCAAATCACCGCATCTATGTTGCCTTTAGCAATGCGGCTCAGGCACTCGTGGTACGACACATCCAGTAGCTCCACATCCTGCCCGGCGAAATAGACATCCGTCATGATGCGCTGATCCGCAGAGCGCGGGTCAATGCCGATACGGCGGATGCTCTCCTGCTGCCCGGCACGGCAGATCAGCTTATGTTCGCCCACGTAGGTGTGCGGCCCCAGGGACAGCGCGATGAAAATGTCCGGATTGCTGAGGTAGCTGTCCGCCGCCAGCCTGGAGACTACGGCAAGATCATAAACGCCATTCAGCAGACACTCCACGCGAGCATCAGACCCTCGCATGTGGGCGTAGTAAAACGGAATGCCGTCAAACTGCGCCTTCAGGCCGCTGGCAAGCCCCTCATAAAGCCGGGTGTACGGCAGCGGCATAGCACACACTACATTGCCGATATCCGCGAACGCCAATAGGGCTTTGTTATCCATACTCAACAGGTAGCTGCCGTTGCGGCCCCGGCGCTCAACGCTCACCGCGCCGGCCTTCTCCAGCGTCTTCAAAGCCGCCTGCGTCAGGCCAACGGAAAACCCACATTCGCCCGCTAATTCATCGATGGTTTTCAGTCTGTTACCACATTTCTCACCGAGTAAATAACGGGCGAGACTGGATTGGGCGACGCCCTCTTTTTTAATAAAGCTGCGGCTCATCTGTTATCTTCAATTTATTGAATGAATATATCTTCATAAAATTGAATATAGATGGCAAAGGGGAAAATAACAAAAGGAGAATGGAGTCACAAAAAACGAATAACCCGTCTGGCGACGGGTTATGCATAGGGAAAGATTATGGGTGAGCGACAAACCCGATGGCTTCGTACACCTTTTTCAGCGTCTCTCCGGCGCGAGCGCGAGCTTTTTCAGCGCCCTCTTTCATCACCTGCTGCAGGAAAGCTTCGTCGTTGCGGTAACGATGATAACGCTCCTGAAGTTCGGTCAGCATACCGGATACGGCTTCCGCCACTTCGCCCTTCAGGTGACCATACATCTTGCCTTCGAAGCTCGCCTCGAGCTCCGGGATAGCTTTGCCGGTGACGCCGGAAAGAATATCCAGCAGGTTAGAAACCCCCGCTTTCTCCTTCACATCGTAACGCACGACCGGCGGCTCTTCGGAGTCGGTGACCGCGCGTTTGATTTTCTTCACCACCGATTTCGGATCTTCAAGCAGGCCAATAACGTTGTTGCGGTTATCGTCGGACTTGGACATCTTTTTGGTCGGCTCCAGCAGGGACATCACGCGCGCGCCGGACTTAGGAATGAACGGCTCCGGCACTTTGAAAATCTCGCCATAAAGCGCGTTAAAGCGGCTGGCCACGTCGCGGCTCAGCTCCAGATGCTGCTTCTGGTCTTCGCCCACCGGGACCTGATTGGTCTGATACAGCAGAATGTCTGCCGCCATCAGCACAGGATAGTCGAACAGGCCGGCGTTAATGTTTTCTTCGTAACGGGCGGACTTGTCCTTGAACTGAGTCATACGGCTCAGCTCGCCAAAATAGGTGTAGCAGTTGAGCACCCAGCCCAGCTGCGCGTGCTCCGGCACGTGGGACTGAACAAAAATGGTGCTTTTTTTCGGGTCGATGCCGCAGGCCAGGTACAGCGCCAGGGTGTCCAGCGTCGCTTTACGCAGGGCGACAGGATCCTGACGAACGGTAATCGCATGCTGGTCAACGATGCAGTAAATGCAGTGGTAATCATCCTGCATGTTCACCCACTGACGCAGCGCACCCATGTAGTTACCGATAGTTAATTCGCCTGACGGCTGGGCGCCGCTAAATACGATGGGCTTACTCATGTTCTGCTTCCTGATTTGCTAAAGGTGGTAGCCCGAAAGCGGGCAATAAGTCTTCGAAACGATCGAACACAACGTCCGGGTTGCTTAGCCCGATCGCTTCGCCGTAGTTATAGCCCCAGGTCAGGCCGACGCTTGGGCAGCCTGCCGCCTGTGCGGCCTGAATATCGTTGCGTGAGTCGCCGACAAAAAGCAGCTCGTCCGCCGCCAGCCCCAGGTTTTCCATGACTTTATACAGGGCTTCAGGGTGCGGCTTTTTCTCTTTCACGTCATCACCGCCAATAACGGTCTGGAAATAGTGAGCAATGCCCAGGTCTTCCAGCAGCGGCAGCACGAATGGCGTCGGTTTATTGGTCACCACCGCAAGCGGCAGGCCTTTCTCTTTCAGCGCCGCAAGCGTCGCGGCCACGCCCGGGAACAGGAAGCTCCCCTCTTCAACCGTTTCTGCGTAGTAGCGGTCGAACAATTTGCGCGCCATATTCAGCTGGGCAAGGTCAGGCTCTTGATCTTTCAGCGCCCACTTAAGCGCCCGCTGCATCATGATATCCGCACCGTTGCCAATCCAGGTCACCACACGATCTTCCCCTGCCACAGGCAGCTCAAGCGCATAAAGGGCGAGATCGACAGCCTGGCTCAGGCCAAGCGCCGTGTCGATGAGCGTGCCGTCAAGATCGAAGGCAACACCTCGAATTTTTTGAAACTTATCCATGACTTACCTTAGCCAGTTCAGAACGCATGCGGTCAACCACCGCTTTATAGTCCGGCTGGCCGAAAATAGCGGAACCCGCGACGAACATATCTGCACCCGCAGCGGCTATTTCCGCAATGTTGTCGGCCTTCACGCCGCCGTCCACTTCAAGGCGGATGTCATAGCCGGAGGCATCAATACGCTCACGAACCTGACGCAGCTTTTCAAGCGTGTGGGGAATAAACGACTGACCGCCAAACCCAGGGTTGACGGACATCAGCAGAATCACATCCAGTTTATCCATCACGTGATCCAGCCAGGAAAGCGAGGTTGCCGGGTTCAGCACCAGGCCCGCTTTACAGCCGTGCTCTTTGATCAGCTGCAGCGAGCGATCGACATGTTCGGAAGCTTCCGGATGGAAGGTAATAATGCTGGCACCGGCGGCGGCGAAATCAGGAATGATGCGGTCAACCGGCTTCACCATCAGATGGACGTCGATAGGCGCCGTGATGCCGTAATCGCGCAGCGCCTTAAGCACCATTGGCCCCATCGTCAAATTAGGGACATAGTGGTTATCCATGACGTCAAAATGGACGACGTCGCCACCTGCGGCCAGCGCTTTAGCCGTATCCTCGCCCAGTCGGGCGAAGTCGGCAGAGAGGATTGAGGGGGCAATCAAATACTGTTTCATCCGCTTCTCCAGGAGTCATTCATCTTTCGGCGGCGGGCGAAACGGCTCAGGCAACCTTCGCTTTATAAAGGGCCAGAAGTTCGTCCACCTTGTTACGTTTACCACCGTTTCGGCTGATGCTGCGGCGCACCTGCAGCTTATGGAAATCGGTAGCGTTCTGGTACCACTGGCGAGTCAGCTCGGTGTCATGGTTGGAAATCAGCACCGGGACGCTCTGCTCACACAGTCTTTCAGCCAGCTCCGCCAGATGCTGCTGTTGCACCATGCTGAAACTGTCCGTGTGGTAAGCGGTAAAGTTGGCGGTGGCGGAAAGCGGCGCATAAGGCGGATCGCAATACACAACGGAACCTGCCGCAACGTTTACCATGCTGACATCATATGACTGGCAGACAAAAGTGGCATTTTTGGCCCGCTCGGCAAAATGGTACAGCTCCTCTTCCGGGAAGTAAGGTTTGCTGTAGCGGCCAAACGGAACGTTAAATTCACCCCGCAGATTATAACGGCACAGGCCGTTGTAACAATGGCGGTTGAGGTACAAAAACAGCACCGCTCGCCGGAACTTATCGGTGCACTGGTTAAATTCGATGCGGGAGGCGTAATAGGCTGACTCTTCGTTTTGCTCTCGGGTGAAGAGCAAACGAGACTCCCGCACGTACTCATCCGCGCGGTTTTTAACAATATCGTAGAGATTAATCAGATCGCTGTTGATGTCCGCGAGGAGATAGCGCTGATAGTCGGTATTGAGAAATACCGACCCGGCACCCACGAAGGGTTCAATCAGACAGTCGCCTTCCGGCAGATGCTTTTTTATATCTTCCAGCAGGGGGAATTTTCCCCCTGCCCATTTCAGAAAAGCGCGATTTTTTTTCATGCTGTCTTACTATTTACACCTTATCCAGCTGTGGAAAGGCTCCGACAGCGACTGCGCTTATTTTCACTTAAGGTCAGACTGCACCTGATGAATAGGTTTTGCCCACGGGTTCTTCGCCTGAACGTCTGCCGGCAGGCTTGAAACCGCGCGTTTTGCGTCATCTTTGGTCGCATAAACACCGGTCACCAGCACGTACCATGGCTGGCCGTTACGCTGGGTCTGGTAAACCATATAGTGCTGCAGGTTCTCTTTTTTCGCCCACGCATTCAGGTTTGCCGAGTTGGAAGAAGAGCTCAGCTGTAGCGTGTAGTGGCTACCCGGCGCGCTTTTAATGGCGCTGGCATCACCGGTAACGGTGCCGCCCGTGCTCGCGGTTGCGGCCGCCTGCGGTTCTGCTTTAGGTGCAGCGGATACCGTGGCCTTTGGTGCTGGAGCTGGCGTTGCAACGCTGGTTGATGGCGCTTTCACCGGCGCGGAAACAACCGGAGCAGGCTCGCTGTGTTTCGCCGTGGCCACTGGCTTGCTTTCAGCTTTGACCTGCGGCTTAGGCTCAGCCTTACGCACCGGCTCAATCACCGTTTTCTTACGCTCAGGACGAGACTCAACGGCGCGGGTTGGCTCCTGGGTTCCGGCCAGCTTGCGCGGCTCGGTTTTGCTGCCGGCAACTGGCGCTACGGTAGCCGGTTCAGTTGGCAGCGTGGAGTTGCTGACCACATTGTCAATCTGGCCCTGCTGCTGAGGCTGGGTCAGCGCGTTATTCAGGTTTCCAGGTACCTCAACGCGCTGCTGCCCTTCAGGCTGCGGCTGCGTCTGCGCCTGAGTTGGCGTAGAGGAAATCGGCGGCAGCGAAACGTCCTGCGGGTTCTGCTGACCGGAAGCCGGGGCATTCCCTGGCTGCGGCTGAGCGCCGTTTGCCTGATCGGCAGGTGCCGTACCGTTCGAGCCAGAGAGATCGATGTTCTTCTCTGCGCCCGGTTTTTGTTCGGCAGTTTCTGGGGTGGATGACGGTGCTTTCAGGGCTGAACCGATGCCGATGATAAGCAGCAGCAGTACCAGAATCCCGACGCCCATCATAATGTGCTGGCGAGAAGCAGGCGCTTTCTGTTTTGCTGCCTTTTTACGTCCACGCGTCGGGCGAGGTTCTGCGGCCAGGCCTTCTTCACCTTCGTACTCTTCCTCAACGTCTTCTTCACGCTCGCGACGTGAACGAGAAGGACGGCGATCGTCCGCATCAAGATCGACGTCATCAACGTTGATCTGCGGTTCTTTATCGAACTCGTCAGGTTTGCGGGAACGCCCAGGACGACGATCGCTTGGATCGGGTTTCAGCTCGTCTTCTGGTTTAAACTCATCCATTTAACACCCCACTCAAAGGCGTATGCTTATGTCCGCATCACGCCCGAAGTTAAATACTGTAAAAATTCTAGTTGTTAAGCCTGCTGGCAATCAGCAATGGCTGATAAAACGACATCGTGCGGTACTCCACCGCGCACTTCACTCTTCCCTATTGCCAGCGGCAGAATCAAGCGCAGCTCGCCGGCTAATACTTTTTTGTCACGCATCATGTGGGGCATGTATGCATCAGGAGACATTTCCTGCGGCCCGTTAACCGGCAACCCGGCACGTGCCAGCAGCGCGATCACGCGCTGAACATCTGCCTCACTGAATTGGCCCAGGCGCTGAGCAGTCCGCGCCGCCATCACCATCCCGGCGGCTACGGCTTCGCCGTGCAGCCAGTTGCCATAGCCCATTTCGGCCTCAATAGCATGACCAAAGGTATGACCCAGATTCAGTAAAGCACGTAAGCCGCTTTCTCGCTCGTCTGCGGCAACAACTTCGGCTTTAAGCTCACAACAACGGCGGATACAGTAGGCCATTGCCTTGCCGTCAAGCTTCAGCAAGGCGTCGAGATTCTCCTCCAGCCAGGTAAAGAACTCGCCGTCGAGGATAATGCCGTATTTAATCACTTCCGCCAGGCCCGAAGCGAGCTCACGCGCAGGCAATGTAGACAGACAGTCGAGGTCAACCACCACCGAAGCGGGCTGATAGAACGCGCCAATCATGTTTTTGCCGAGGGGATGGTTGACGGCCGTTTTGCCGCCCACGGACGAGTCCACCTGCGAAAGCAGCGTGGTAGGGACCTGGATAAAACGCACCCCGCGCTGATAGCTCGCTGCGGCAAAACCGGTCAGGTCGCCCACCACACCACCGCCTAAAGCAATCAGCGTCGTGTCACGGCCGTGAGGTTTTTCCAGCAGCGCCGTAAAGACGGTATCAAGCACCGCGAGGCTTTTAAACTGCTCGCCATCCGGAAGGATGACGGTGTCGACCTTAACGCCTGCCTGTTCCAGAAGCCCACGAACCCTGTCGAGATAGAGCGGGGCAAGCGTTTCATTGGTGACCAGCATGGTCTGGTCGCCAGCTTTCAGCGGCCAAAAGGAAGCCGGGTCATTAAATAACCCGGCGGCAATGGTAATAGGGTAACTACGTTCCCCAAGAGTGACTTTCAGCCTCTCCATTACGCGGAGCCCACCTTATTGTTGCTTTGCCCGCAGGCGTTTCTTGATTAAGCCAGAATCAGTTGCTTTCCAGCATATGAATAATCTGGTTTGCAACCACTTTGGCGCTTTGATCATCGGTGCGAATCGTTACATCAGCAATCTCTTCGTACAGCGGATTGCGTTCGTGCGCCAGCGCTTCCAGCACTTCACGAGGTGGAGTCTCAACCTGCAGCAGCGGACGTTTTTTATCGCGCTGAGTGCGTGCAAGCTGCTTCTCAATGGTGGTCTCAAGATAGACCACTACGCCACGGGCGGAAAGACGATTGCGGGTTTCACGAGACTTCACAGAACCGCCGCCGGTAGCCAGCACAATGCCCTGTTTTTCAGTGAGTTCGTTAATGATTTTTTCTTCGCGATCGCGGAAGCCTTCTTCGCCTTCAACGTCGAATACCCAGCCCACATCAGCTCCGGTACGTTTCTCAATCTCTTGATCAGAATCGAAAAATTCCATATTGAGTTGCTGAGCTAACTGACGCCCAATAGTGCTTTTGCCGGCACCCATAGGCCCAACCAGAAAGATATTGCGTTTCTCTGCCATTTTTTCGGTACTACTAAGACAATTCGTTGATGATAAACCCGCCCGGTAACAACCAGCTGCGGCGGGACATGAACTGAAACCTCATAAGCGTGAGTTCGAGAATCAGACTAAAAATTATCTCAACACTCAAGGGGGTTTGGCAACCGAATAAATCACCTGGCGCCTGGCTCGGGGCGAAAAGCGTGCTTCAGCTTTACCGGCCACAGGTTCTCAATACCCTGCCTCCCGAAACGGTACACCTTGTAAGCTAATTCCTCTCTGCCGTCAAACACCTGGGTGCTGTTTGGCAGAAAAATCCGCAGGCAGAGGAGGAAACGGGCTAAGGCAAGGCAACCAGCCTTGGGGTAATAAACACAACTAATTCCCGACGTTGGCGTTTTTTCCCGTCGTACCGGAACAATTGGCCGATAAGTGGAAGATTTCCAAGCACCGGGACGCTATCGCGGGTACGGTTATTCTGCTGCTGGAAGATCCCCCCCAGCGCCAGCGTCTCTCCGTCTTTCACTTCCACCTGCGTTTCAATCTCCTGCTTATCAATAGCCAGCACCTCCCCCTCCGCATGCTGGATGGCGCGCCCGGGCATGTTCTGGCTAATGTGCAGCTGCAGGCGAATCGTGCCGTGGTGCCCTATCGTCGGCGTAACCTCCATGCCCAGCACCGCCTCTTTAAACGCCACCGAGGACGCTTCATTTTTGCCGTTCGAAACCTGATAGGGAATTTCGGTCCCCTGTTTGATGCTGGCCGCCTGCTGATGCGCCACCAGCAGGCGCGGGCTGGCGATGATGTCTAACTGCTGTTGCTGCTCAAGCGCGCTGAGCTCCAGCTCAAGCAGGCGGCCATTAATGCGGCCAATATTAAACCCCAGGGTTGTGGTCCCCGCCCTGGCGGCTAACTGGCTTGAGACTCCCGTCGTTTGATAAAGCCCCGCGGCTGCATCGCCTGCCGGGGCACTCCACTTCACGCCCAGCTCTCGCAGCTTCTCCTGGTTGATGGTGACAATATGGGCTGACAGCTCAACCTGCCCCATCGCGACATCCATGTCAGCAATCCAGGACGCAATCCGCTTTTGCGCCGGCCCGCTGTCGCGAACCACCAGGCGGTTTGTGCGTTTATCCACGGTGATACTGCCCCTGGGCCCGATCAGCTTCTCTTCGCTCGCTTTTATCCCTGCCGCGAGATCGGCGACTTCGGCATAGCGTGGCGTATAGACCATCTGAATTAAGGGCTGCTCAAGCGCGTGTTGCTTACGGGCAGCCTCCTGCTGAGCGCGTAGCTTTGCCGGATCCTGTTTCTGCTGAATCTGAAGAATGTTTCCCGCTTTTGATGAGGTCAGGCCCGCCAGCCTGAGCACCTGCCCAAAAGCCTGCTCCCAGGGAACATCAGCGAGGCGCAGTGAGAGATTTCCCGTTACCCCAGGGGCGATCAACAAGTTAACCCCCTGCTGCTCGGCCAGCGTCTGCAGGACCTGTACAATCGGGACCTCATCCAGCGTCAGGGTGATACTCTTTTTCGCCAGGGTCATCGGCGGCGGCAGCATCAGTACGACTGCCACGATTGCTCTTATCATCGGCTCCTCCCCGTATCTTCCAGTAGTAATTGCTGCCTTCGCAGTCGCCGCCCAGCGAAACCTTCATCTGCCCCACAAGAAGGGTCGTCACCTGCACATTCAGCTCAATAAACTGCCCTTCCTTTACTCTCTGCCATTGCTGCCGGGATAATTTCATCAGCGCAAAGCTGCTTTCTGGCCCTGGTCGATAAAACACGCCGCGCAGCTGCCAGCCATCAAGGCGCTTCAGCAAGGTTTCACAGGTCGATGGCGGTAACAGAAAAGGGTTGCGCGGCACCGCCTGCAGCGGCGAGCCAAACGCCGCCAGCAGCATCCAGCTAGCGGCTTTCATCGGTAAACTCCAGCGTCAGCAGCACCCGAACCTGCTCCCCGGCCCCGTTCAAAATAAAGGTCGGCACCTTCAGGTTCGGATAGTCGGCCAGTTGGCGAAAAAACAACGGCACTTTGGGCCACGGCAAGAGCATTTCAAGCACGGCACGGCGTGGTTCGGGCAGCCATTTCACCAGCCTTCCACCAGCACGTTTTACCGCCGCCATCGCGGAGAAACTCATCGAGGGAGCCACATCGGGTAGCGGCTCCATACCCGGCAGGGCAGCAATTTTCTGCTGCAGCATGAGCATTTGCTGCCAGCGCTGCAGATTTTGCAGCTCAAGCTCGCGCAGCTGCTGCTGGCGGGGCTGAACCAGCAGCCACCAGCAGGCCAGTGCTGTAGCAAGCAGACCCACCGCCAGGCTCAGAAGACGGAACCCGACAGGTCCGCTCATAAGACGTTCGAGGTTATTCAGCACGCTCGCCTCCCAGGGGAATCAATGCGAAGCTAAAGAGAAGGCCTTTGTGCTTTTCATCCCGCAGCTCGCCGGGTTTTAGCTTAAAAGCGCCGGGTAATGCACCCAGCACCGCTTCCAGCCTCCCCAGTTCACGGGCGCCTCCCGCAACGCCCGCGACAGTAGCGCTGCCGTTCTGCCAGCTCACGCTCTGCAGCCAGCTGTTTTCAGGCAGTTGAGAGGCAAGCGCATTCAGCACGCTTTCCCACCGTGAAAGATCGATCCTCCGCGCCACCTCAGCCCGTATCACCGCCAGCCGCTGCTGGTTCTCTTTCAGCTCCGTTTGCTTACGCAGCAGCAGTGACTTCAAAGCAGCCTGCTGCGCCTCAAGCACGCTGGCCCTGGCCTCCTGCAGACTGGCCTGCCTGACCAGCGGCTTTGTCCAAAGCAGCATCAACAGAGCGACCAACAGCATGCCGGACAGCCCAAGCCCGCCCCACAGCTTTAGGCGGTAGCGACGCCTCAGGGTTCGCCACGGCAGAAGGTTTATCAGCGGCGTCATTAGCGTTCCGACCCGAGAGCCAGCCCCAGCGCGAGCGTATAAAGACCGCCATGCCTCGGCAGCGGCGGCTGATGGCGAACAATGGGATGCCAGGCATTAAGCCGTTCGGCTCCGGCAGGTACGGCGCCGTCTCCCTCTGCGTGGCTATAGGCGATGTCGCCGGCACAGGCGTCCAGCTGCTGGCAAAGCGCCGGAAAGTCGGCCACCTGCTGCTTATCCAGCCAGCCGGAGCGTTCGCGATTGTTCACGGAGGCCCAGAGCCAATAGCCCCGCTCTTCATGAACCAAAAAGCGACACTTCCCGGCGTAACAGTCCTGGGGTAATGCGCCAAGAATTTTGTCTCCCGGCGTTAGGGTCCGGGGAAAGAGTTTTACGTTGGCAAGGCAGGCCAGCAGCGCGTCGATCTCTTCCTGCTTAGCCGCCGTCACGCAAAGCGACCCTCCGTTATCTACATAGTCATAGCAAAGCTGATTGGCGGGCAGCTGCAGCTGGCGAGCCGCTGCGCCGGCGATATACTTTTCCTGAGCAGACTCCTGCAGCCGGCTGGCTGGCGGCGGGAGTTGGCGCTGCAAAGTGCGCTGCGCCGGAAAACCGACCCGCAGCTGGTGACGCCGGGGGATTTCTTTACGCCATGCGGCAAGCGTCTCGCGCAGCGTGGCGGGTTCGGGTAACATGCCGTCCGCAACGCTCTGTTTCGGGAAGGGTAAATACCACCAATGGCGCAATTGCCACCCTTGCCGGTGCCACTGCACCGCCGCGGCGCGTATGCCCTCCGCCTGGATATCCAGGCCAATCCTCCAACCAGGAAACATCATGGTTTCGATCTCCTTATCCGGATGATGAACAGCCCTGACCCCGAAACCTTCACGGGTATATCAAAGCTCCTGGCTTGCCTTTATACTACCGCGCGGTTGTTTAGAAACTGCCCAATTGAAACCTGATGGGAAATTTAAGGTGAAGTTCGTAAAGTATTTATTAATCCTTGCAGTCTGTTGCGTTCTGCTGGGAGCTGGCTCGATTTACGGTTTATACAAATACATTGAGCCCCAGCTGCCCGACGTGGCGACATTAAAAGATGTGCGACTGCAGATTCCAATGCAGGTTTACAGCGCTGACGGCGAGCTGATTGCTCAGTACGGCGAGAAACGTCGTATTCCGCTGACCCTTAACCAAATCCCTCCGGTGATGGTAAAAGCGTTTATCGCAACGGAAGACAGCCGTTTTTACGAGCACCATGGCGTTGACCCGGTGGGCATCTTCCGTGCCGCCAGCGTTGCGCTGTTTTCTGGCCACGCTTCTCAGGGGGCCAGTACCATCACGCAGCAGCTGGCCCGTAACTTCTTCCTGAGCCCGGAACGCACGCTGATGCGTAAAATCAAGGAAGCTTTTCTTGCCGTGCGCATCGAGCAGATGCTGAGCAAAGATGAGATCCTCGAGCTCTACCTGAATAAAATCTATCTCGGCTACCGCGCTTATGGCGTTGGCGCCGCCGCTCAGGTCTATTTTGGCAAAACGGTCGATCAACTGACCCTGAGCGAGATTGCGGTAATTGCCGGGCTGCCAAAAGCGCCGTCAACGTTTAACCCGCTCTATTCTATGGATCGCTCAACGGCACGTCGCAACGTGGTGCTGGCACGTATGCTGAGCGAAGGCTACATCAGCCAAAGCCAGTACGACGAAGCTCGCAACCAGCCTATCGACGCCAGCTACCACACGCCTGAAATCGCCTTCTCTGCGCCTTATCTGTCAGAGCTGGTGCGCCAGGAGATGGTCAGCCGCTACGGTGACAAAGCCTACGAAGACGGCTACAAGGTCTACACCACCCTCAGCCGCAAGATTCAGCAGGGCGCACAGGATGCCGTTCGCAATAACGTCATGGCCTACGATATGCGCCACGGCTACCGCGGCCCATCGAATGTGCTGTGGAAAGTCGGCGAAAGCGCCTGGGATGAGAAGAAAATCACCGACTCGCTGAAAAACCTTCCGGTCTACGGCCCCTTATTCCCGGCCGTAGTGACCCGCGCAGCACCTGACGAAGCAACGGCGATGCTGGCAGACGGCAGCTCCGTTTCACTTGGCATGGAAGGCATGCGCTGGGCGCGTCCGTATCGCTCCGATACCGCGCAAGGCGCTACGCCGCGTAAAGTGACCGACGTGGTACAGGCGGGCCAGCAGATTTGGGTTCGTAAGGTGGATGAGGCATGGTGGCTCGCCCAGGTGCCTGACGTTAACTCTGCGCTGGTCTCGCTCAATCCACACGACGGCGCGGTGCTGGCGCTGGTCGGCGGCTTTGACTTTAACCAAAGTAAATTTAACCGCGCGACCCAGGCGCTGCGTCAGGTGGGTTCCAACATCAAACCTTTCCTGTACACCGCCGCAATGGACAAAGGGTTGACGCTGGCGAGCATCCTTAACGATGTGCCTATTTCACGCTGGGACGCGGGTGCCGGCTCAGACTGGCGGCCGAAGAACTCTCCGGCGCAGTATGCAGGGCCCATTCGCCTGCGTCAGGGCCTTGGGGAGTCCAAAAACGTTGTCATGGTGCGCGCGATGCGTGCGATGGGCGTAGACTACGCCGCTGAGTACCTGCAGCGCTTTGGTTTCCCGGCTGCGAATATCGTTCATACCGAATCGCTGGCGCTGGGATCGGCGTCATTCACGCCAATGCAGGTTGCCCGCGGCTACTCGGTGATGGCAAACGGCGGCTTCCTGGTTGACCCTTACTACATCACCAAAATCGTTGATGATGCCGGCAATACCGTGTTCGAGGCGAAACCTAAAGTCGCCTGTGCGAGCTGCGATATTCCGGTCATCTACGGCGATACGCCGAAATCAACGGTACTGGAAAACCAGGATGTAGAAGACGTTGCCGTCTCGCAAACGCCGCAAAACAGCAGCGTGCCAATGCCGCAGCTGGAGCAGGCCAACAGCGCGCTGGTGGCCAAAGCGCAGGCCGAAGAATATGCTCCGCACGTGATCAACACGCCGCTGTCATTCCTGATCAAAAGCGCGCTTAACAGTAATATTTATGGCGAACCAGGCTGGCAGGGCACCGGCTGGCGTGCGGGCCGGGATTTGAAGCGTCGGGATATCGGCGGCAAAACCGGGACCACCAATAGCTCTAAAGACGCCTGGTTCTCCGGCTACGGCCCCGGCGTCGTGACGTCAGTCTGGATTGGATTTGACGATCACCGCCGCGATCTTGGCCGAACCACGGCCTCAGGCGCGATTAAAGATCAAATCTCCGGCTATGAAGGGGGTGCAAAAAGCGCTCAGCCGGCCTGGGATGACTTTATGAAAATCGCCCTGGCTGGCGTGCCGGAAGAGCCGCTGACGCCGCCGCCGGGTATCGTCACCGTCAATATCGACCGCAGCACCGGCCAGTTGGCTAACGGCGGCAACAGCCGTGAAGAGTACTTCATTGAAGGCACGCAGCCTACGCAGCAGGCGGTGCATGAGGTAGGGACTACGGTTATCGATAACGGGGAAGAACACGAGTTGTTCTAAACCCGGACAAAATAGCAAAGGGCCGCATAGCGGCCCTTTTTAATTCTTTCTCGGTTTGGCTTACAGCCTGCCCTGCTGTCTTAACCATTCCCGCACAAGGAAGAGCGCGCTGACGTTACGGGCTTCGCTAAAATCTTCTTCCTTCAGTAAATCCATCATGTTTTCCAGCGACCATCGCTCCTGCGGCAGCTCTTCCGGCTCATCCCCTTCCAGCGACTCGGGATAGAGATCTTCTGCAATCACAATATTCATTTTGCTGGAAAAATAGGAGGGCGCCATCGTCAGTTTTTTCAAAAACGTCAGCTGATTTGCCCCAAAGCCGACCTCCTCCTTTAGCTCGCGATTAGCGGCCTCAAACACGGTTTCGCCCGGGTCAATCAGCCCTTTGGAGAACCCCAACTCATAGGACTCTGTGCCGACGGCGTATTCACGGATCAGGATCAGGTGGTCATCAACAATAGGGACGATCATCACCGCCTCGCGGGAGGAAGGTCTCATCCGCTCGTAGACTCGACGAACGCCATTGCTAAACTCCAGGTCCACCGTTTCAACGTTAAACAGCCGCGAACGCGCCACGGTTTCGACATGTAAAATCGTTGGTTTTTTTAATGATTTGCTCATGTGCACGGGATCAACAGTGAAAGGGGTAAGTTATTGTGCTGCATGCCGCACATATCGTGCAACGAGCATTGGCTATTATTTACATTTTTGTAACGTATCTTTTCCCAAAACACGTAATGCGCCTACCTGTCAAGACAGGTACTATTGAATAGGAATTTACTTGTATTTCGGACGAAGTCGCTTTGCTAACATTGTGTTACTGTAGGTTGGTCGCCTTAAAAATCGCTCAAGTTTGCACCTTTACCTGCCGATAATGACTTCTGATCTTTTAACTTTTTGAAAGGCCGATCTTTTGCCGAGCTTGATGAAAAAGACGATGGTTTGATGGGGAAAGCATGAGCACCTTATTATTTTTGTTCGCTGCTATGCTGGCCTGTGCGCTGATTGCCGGATGGCTGATTTGGCGAAGCCTTAGGCTACGTGCCCGGGTATCGCACGATCGTGCCTTCTCCGGAGCCTCCACGCGCAAGCTAACCCCGGAAGAGCGCATTGCCGTCGACAATTATCTCGAGCGCTATTCCCGTTCCCAGGAGCTGATCGGCCCCTCAGGCGCGAGTAATCCGCCGCCTACGCTAACGCTCACCGCGCAGAGCAATACCGTTTTCTCCCTGAGCCGCTCCATCACACGCTACGGCCTTTCGGCAGATGACGCCAACAAATGGCGCTATTATCTTGATTCCGTAGAAGTTCACCTGCCGCCGTTCTGGGAACAGTACATCACCAACGACAACGACGTGGAGCTTATCCGCACCAGCAGTATCCCGCTGGTGATTTCGCTGAACGGCAATACGCTGCAAAACGATACGCTCGACACGCAGCAGTACGCCATTGAGGGCTATTCTGGCACCCAGGCGTCGATTCGCGGTGAGGAAAGCGAACAGATTGAGCTGCTGAATATCCGTCAGGAGACGCAGGAAGAGTACTCCCTTAGCCGCCCGGACGGCGTGCGCGAAGCGGCGCTTATCTGCATCGCATTCGTCATGTTGTTCCTGAGCCTGGTGACGCCGCCGGTGTTTCTGCCGTGGCTGACTGGCGGTGCCGTTCTGCTGATTGCCGCCGGGCTGTGGGGGCTATTTGCGCCACCGGCCAAAACGGCGCTGAGGGAGATCCACTGCCTGCGCGGCACGCCTAAGCGCTGGGGGCTGTTCGGCGAATCTAACCAGGAGCAGATGAACAATATCTCGCTCGGCATTATCGATCTGATTTACCCGCCGCACTGGCAGCCTTTTGTAAGCCAGGACCTGGGGCAGAAAACCGACATTGATATCTACCTGGACCGACACGTCGTGCGTCAGGGCCGCTTCCTTTCTCTGCATGACGAAGTGCGTAACTTCCCGCTTCAGCACTGGGTGCGTAACCTGTTAATTTCCTCCGGTGCGCTGCTGGTTCTGCTGATGATGACTCTTTGGGTTCCCCTGGAAATGCCCATCAAACTTAGCGCCTCATGGCTGAAGGGCGCCGAATCCATCGAAGCGACCAGCGTACAGGACCTCGCAAAATACAGGCTTCAGGTGGGCGATACGCTCAGAGTGAAGGGAACAGGGATGTGTAATATCCACGCCCCCGGCAGCTATAACTCTCGCCAAAATGTCCCGTTCACACCGTTCGACTGCTCGCAAATTATCTGGAATACCGCGCGCCCTCTGCCGCTGCCGGAGTCTGAAATCATGGACAAGGCGGTAGCCCTGACCAAAGCCGTCAGCGGGCAGCTCCACCCTCAGGGGGGAGAAGGCGACAGCAAAGTTAACCCGCAGTTGGCCGATGCTATCCAGAAATCAGGCATGGTTTTACTGGATGATTTTGCCGGAATTGTGAAAAAAACGCAGGCGCTGTGTACCGCAGAAGAAGAGTGCGTGCGCCTGAAAAATGCCCTGGTGAACCTGGGCAATACCAAGGACTGGGATTCCCTTATAAAGCGCGCTGACTCCGGAAAACTGACCGGGGTAAACGTCCTGCTGCGGCCGGTTAGCGCTGAGTCGCTGGATAACCTCGTGGCCACCTCAACCGCACCTTTCTTTATTCGCGAAACCACGCGCGCCGCACAGTCGCTAAACAGTCCTGCGCCCGGCGGCTATGTCATCATCAATGACGAAGGCGGCGATCTGGTAGACCAACCACTGCCGCCGATGTCGCTGTATGACTTCCCGGCCCAGGAGCAGTGGACCGAATTCCAGCGGCTGGCGGAAATGCTGCTGCAAACGCCGTTCCACGCCGAAGGGATCATTACCGGCATCTATACCGATGCCAACGGAACTCAGCACGTCACGCTGCACCGGATATCTGATGCGCATAGCCTGTGGAGCTACATCAGTATTTCTCTGATGCTCATTGCGATGCTGGCCTGTGCTGCGATCAACGGCGTGCTGGCCGTCATCCGCTATCGTCGTGCCAGCACGCGGCTGGCCGAAATTCATCGTTACTATGACAGCTGCCTCAACCCTACGCTTACGCCTCCCTCACCGCTGAGGTAGCCGTTACGGGTAAACTTTGCGTACCGGATTGTGCTACCCTGGTACGCTATTTTCCCCTTGTTCGAGACTAAAGCGATGTCTGGTACTATTGCGTGGCAGGAGGTTGACACCCTGCTGCTGGATATGGACGGGACCCTGCTGGACCTGGCCTTTGATAACCATTTCTGGAAAAAGCTGGTACCGGAAACCCTTAGCCTCCAGCGCGGCATGCCGCTGCAGGAAGCGCATCAGCTGATTTCCCGCGAATACCACGCCGTGCAGCATACGCTAAACTGGTACTGTCTCGACTACTGGAGCGAACGCCTCGGGCTGGATATCCGTGCGATGACCACCGAGCAGGGGCCAAAAGCCGCACTCCGTGAAGATACGGTGCCGTTTCTTAAGGCGGCAAAAGCCAGCGGCAAACGCCGTATTCTGCTGACCAACGCCCACCCGCACAATCTGGCGGTGAAGCTTGAGCACACCGGGTTGAACCAGCACCTTGATTTATTACTTTCTACCCACACATTTGGGTATCCGAAAGAAGATCAGCGTTTATGGCAGGCGGTGGCCGAACATACCGGGTTCAACGCGGCCAGAACGGTATTTATCGACGACAGCGAAGCGATTCTTGATGCCGCGGCGGAGTTTGGTATTCGCTACTGCTTAGGCGTCCTCAACCCGGATTCAGGTGAAGCGGAAAAAACGTTTGAGCGCCACCCCGGCCTTAGCGATTACCGCAGCCTGATCCCGTCGCTTTCCGTTTAAGGAGGCGTAATGAAAGAAAAAACGGCCGAAGGCGTACGCCTCGATAAATGGCTGTGGGCCGCTCGCTTTTACAAAACCCGTGCCGTGGCGCGGGAGATGATTGAAGGCGGTAAAGTGCACTACAACGGCCAGCGCGGTAAACCCAGTAAACTGGTTGAGCTGAACGCGGTGCTCACGCTGCGTCAGGGCAATGACGAGCGCACCGTGACCATCCTCGCGATTACCGATCAGCGCAGGCCGGCAGCGGAAGCCACTCAGCTGTATGAAGAGACGGCGGAAAGCATCGCCAAACGGGAAAAAATGGCGCTGGCACGCAAAATGAACGCGCTGACCATGCCCCACCCCGATCGCCGCCCGGATAAAAAAGAGCGGCGGGACTTGATGAAATTTAAACACGGTGGCGAAGCGTAAATCCGCCGACCAGCAAGAGAGATGACGATGACTCAACACGACCAACTACACCGCTATCTGTTTGAAAACTACGCCGTGCGCGGCGAGCTGGTGACGGTTTCTGAAACCTGGCAGCAGATCATGGAAAACCATGACTACCCGCAGCCGGTTAAAAATATCCTCGGCGAGCTGCTGGTTGCCACCAGCCTGCTGACCGCCACGCTGAAGTTTGACGGTGACATCACCGTTCAGTTGCAGGGCGATGGCCCGATGACGCTGGCCGTGATCAACGGTAACAACAAACAGCAAATGCGCGGCGTAGCTCGCGTTCAGGGTGATATCCCCGCTGATGCGGCGTTAAAAGATCTGGTCGGCAACGGCTATCTGGTGATCACCATCACCCCAGGCGAAGGTGAACGCTATCAGGGCGTGGTCGGGCTGGAGGGAGATACCCTCGCCGCCTGCCTGGAAGATTACTTCATGCGCTCCGAGCAGCTGCCGACTCGCCTGTTTATCCGCACCGGCGAAGTGGAAGGTAAAGCGGCGGCAGGCGGTATGCTGCTGCAGGTACTGCCTGCGCAGAATGCCGAAACCGACGACTTTAACCACCTGGCCACGCTGACCGAAACCATCAAGGCTGAAGAGCTGCTGACGCTGCCGGCGAACGACGTGTTATGGCGTCTCTATCACGAAGAAGAAGTCACCCTGTACGATCCGCAGGACGTAGAATTTAAGTGCACCTGCTCGCGTGAACGCTGTGCGGATGCGCTGCGTACGCTGCCGGATGAAGAAATCGACAGTATTCTGGCGGAAGATGGCGAAATCGACATGAACTGTGACTACTGTGGCAGCCACTATGTTTTTGACTCCATGGACATAGCAGCAATCCGCAACAATGCCTCTCCGGCAGATCCCCAGGTTCACTAAGGGTGCTCAACGCCTCCTCACCGGAGGCGTTCAATTTTAACGGTAATAATCGACCTTGATCCGCTGCCCCTGAACCATCACGTCCTGCCACACCTTGGGCGCCGCCGTAAGTTTTCCTTCAGAAGCCGCCTGCTTTAAAGCCGCCATCATCTGGTTTTTATCCAGATCCCGCGCTTGCCCGATATCCTTCCAGCTCCCGCCAATTTTGCCGTAAACTTTGCAGTAGTTCATTTCCGGCTGGCACAGCAGCCATTCATCCTGGCCATCGCCGTTAAGATCCATCCCGACCAGCAGGCACTTATCCTCATCGTCCAGACATTCCCGGGCCTGGTAGCTTTCGTCTTTCACCATCGCCTGCCACCACGCGTTTTCCGGTACGCGATTTTTATCTGCCAGCACGATACGTTGACGCAGCGACTCAACACTCAACTTCATCGCCCCCGTGCTCCCCGCTTTGCCATCGCTAAGCAGCATTGCAAGCTGCTTTTTACGTTCCGGGTTCGCGCTAAATCCCGGATCTTTCTGCAGCTGTCGCATCGCCTCATAGCCTCGTCTGCCGGACGATTGCAGCATCGTAATGCTCAGCTTATCCGCCTGCAAAGCCCCGCTGTGGTAACGCGCCATCTGGTTATTTACGCTGATGCGATAAGGATCCAGCAGCGGAGAATTCACCGCAACCAGCAGGGCCAGCGCCAGTAATAGGACCGCACGGTTGATACCGCCCGGCTGCAAAACAGCCTGCCGACGCTGGCGAATCAACGTGACAGCATAGCCGCAGGCCCAGACCAGCACCGTCAGCGTGATAAGAGCGGCATAGACACGCGTCGGCGTCCATCCGTATGACGAAACACGTAGCCACAGCGCATAGCTGGCCAGCAGGGCGTAAATCGGGGAGAGTAGCAGCGTCAGTTTAATCGCGCCGTCCAGCAAAACAGGATAAGGCCGGGTTTCTCTTTCCGGATGCCAGGCCACCGCGGCGGCGACCATCACCATCAACGTCAGGGTGTTAAGCAGCGCATTGCAGGAAACATGCTGCGAAACAGAACCCAGACCGACCACCGGCAGCGTCGCCAGAAACATCAGTGAAATCAGCGACAGCAACGGCAGCAGGCCGGTCGCAAAGACGCTGAAGAAGTGTTTTACCGCATTCACCGCCCGCTGCTGATCGCGGCAAAGGGTTACGGCGAGCGCCGCCGCGGTACAGGTGGCAATCCAGGCAAATGCCGAAGAATTAAAGAACAGGCTGTCGAAAAGAGTGATATCCACCAGCTTGAATAACCCGGCCCACAGCGCCAGTACGCCCCAGAAAAAGAGCACCAGCAGCCCGGTTAACATTAGCGTAATACCGTTGCGCCAGAGTTGACCGTAAAAGGCCGACCAGCCTCCCCAGCCCGTCTTTGAACGCAGACGCCCCTGAAGCCATGGCAGCGCCAAAAATAGCATCGCGGCCAGCGAGCACTGATATCCCAACACAATATCGTGGCGATCCCAGCCCTCCAGCCCCCGCGTCGTCCAGTTTACCCAGCCGCTCATCAGCGCAACCACCGGCAGAGGGATAAGCGCCAGCGCCCAGAACCGCAGGTCATTAAAACGTACGGCGAGAAGCGCCAGCGTCGTTGCCAACACCACAGAGAGAGAACGCAGGTACAGGGCCTGCTCACTCCCCTGCAGCCAGATGCCGCCTGCCCGGTGACCTTCGGTCAGGTACAGCAGCACGCCTGAAAGAAATCCCACCAGCAAAATGCCCCAGCGGGTTGCCTTCGGTAACGGATCGGACACGAACATGGTAGTCATCCCTTATGAGCTCATTTTTGACCGGGTGTAACGGTGCGCTGCGACATGCCAATGACGGTCTTGTTTCATCGCGTTGCGTATGAGAGCGCGTTCATTCACATATTTCTCCGTTTTTATCCTAATTGTTAACATATTCGCCATATTTTCCCCGAGAAGCGGTGAATTCCTGCCATACTCTGCCCCCGCTAAGGCATCCCCTAAGCATTTCCCCTGTTAAATTTAAGCAGGCGCGTAAATTTATGATAGTGGTCGCGGTTAACACCCCCTAAACAACCCTACAATATCAGGCAGTTTAAATTGGCTAAGGAGCAGTGAAATGCGAGTTAAAGGCATAACCCCGCAAGATCTCAAGGCTTATGGCATTAATGACGTCAGCGAAGTCGTCTATAACCCCGACTACGACACCCTTTACCGCGAAGAGCTCGACCCAAAACTGGAAGGGTTTGAGCGCGGCGTGGTAACCACCTTAGGCGCTGTTTCCGTGGATACCGGAATCTTTACCGGCCGCTCGCCTAAAGATAAATATATCGTTCGCGATGACACCACCCGCGATACGCTCTGGTGGTCAGACAACGGAAAAGGCAAAAACGACAATAAACCGCTTTCCGAAGAGACCTGGCACGAGCTCAAAGGCCTGGTAACGCAGCAGCTGTCAGGCAAGCGCCTGTTTATCGTCGACGCCTTCTGCGGCGCCAACGCCGATACTCGCCTTTCCGTTCGCTTTATTACCGAAGTCGCCTGGCAGGCACACTTCGTGAAGAACATGTTTATTCGCCCAACGGACGAAGAGCTGGAGACCTTCACCCCCGATTTTGTGGTGATGAACGGCGCTAAATGTACCAACCCTAACTGGCAGGAACAGGGCCTGAACTCCGAAAACTTCGTGGCGTTTAACCTGACTGAACGCATGCAGCTTATCGGCGGCACCTGGTACGGCGGCGAGATGAAAAAAGGGATGTTCTCCATCATGAACTACCTGCTGCCGCTGAAAGGCATCGCCTCCATGCACTGCTCGGCAAACGTCGGCGAAAAAGGCGATGTTGCGGTGTTCTTCGGCCTGTCCGGCACCGGTAAAACAACGCTCTCCACCGACCCGAAACGCCGCCTGATTGGCGACGATGAGCACGGCTGGGATGACGACGGCGTGTTCAACTTCGAAGGCGGCTGCTACGCCAAAACGATTCGCCTGTCGGAAGAGGCCGAGCCGGATATTTACCACGCGATCCGCCGCGATGCGCTGCTGGAAAACGTCACCGTGCGTGCCGACGGCTCCATCGACTTCGACGACGCCTCAAAAACCGAAAATACCCGCGTTTCTTACCCAATCTACCATATCGACAACATCGTTAAGCCGGTGTCGAAAGCGGGTCATGCAACGAAAGTTATCTTCCTGACCGCAGACGCCTTCGGCGTGCTGCCGCCGGTTTCTCGCCTCACCGCAAACCAGACGCAGTATCACTTCCTGTCCGGCTTTACCGCCAAACTGGCGGGCACCGAGCGCGGCGTAACCGAGCCAACGCCAACCTTCTCCGCCTGCTTCGGCGCGGCGTTCCTGTCGCTGCACCCAACGCAGTATGCAGAAGTGCTCGTTAAGCGCATGCAGGCCTCGGGCGCGCAGGCTTACCTGGTGAATACTGGCTGGAACGGCACCGGCAAACGTATCTCCATCAAAGACACCCGCGCGATCATCGACGCCATTCTTGACGGCTCGCTGGACGACGCAGAAACCTTCACGCTGCCGATGTTTAACCTCGCGATCCCCACCTCGCTTGCGGGCGTGGATCCCCGGATCCTTGACCCACGGAATACCTACGCGTCTCCGGAACAGTGGCAGGAAAAAGCGGAGCAGCTGGCGAAGCTGTTTGTAGAAAACTTTGAGAAGTACACCGACACCCCTGCCGGCGCGGCGCTGGTAGAAGCCGGTCCTAAGCTGTAATTCAGAAAGCTAAGACGAAAAAAAACGACCCTCTCGAGGGTCGTTTTTTTATTGGGCTAACGGCAACTTAGCTTTCTCGGTGGGCAACAACCCGGGCTATCGGCAGCGGCAGGTAAGCCCTGATACGCAGCCCTCCCCGCTCGCTTTTCCCGAGATCTAACATCCCGTTATGGTTGTCGATGATGCGCTGCACGATAGCTAAGCCCAGCCCGGTACCGCTGGTGCTACGGGCGCTGTCGCCACGCACGAACGGCTGGAACAGGTGCTGAAGCTGGTCTGGCTCAATGCCCGGGCCATCATCTTCCACCTGGAACCAGGCGCGGTTCAGCTCGCTGCCGCTGCTGACTTTGATCCAGCCATTGCCGTAGCGCGCCGCGTTGACCACCATATTCGCCACCGCACGCTTGATAGAGAGCGGGTGAATATTGAGGCGGATCTCGCCGTCCTGCAGGTCAGTGTCGATTTCACGCTCGTAGCCGCTTTCGGCGGCAATCACTTCGCCGAGCACGCTGTTAAGATCCGCCATCTCCAGCGGCATCTCCTGGCCAGTACGCAGGTAGTCGATGAACTGCTCGATAATCGCATTACACTCTTCGATATCTTTGTTAATCGACTCGGCCAGATAGCCATCCTCCTGCCCCATCATCTCGGTCGCCAGGCGAATACGCGTCAGAGGCGTGCGCAGATCGTGACTGACGCCCGCCATCAGCAGCGTACGGTCGTCGGCCAGCTGTTTTACGCCCGCGGCCATATGGTTAAATGCCCGCGTCACCGACCGCACTTCCGACGCGCCATATTCACGCAGCGGAGGAGGAATGATCCCTTTACCGACCTGAAGCGCGGCGTGCTCCAGGTCGACCAGCGGTCGGTTTTGTATTCGAATAAAGAGCCATGCGCCGCCTATCGCCAGCAGCATTATCGCCAGCGTGTAGCGGAACAGCGGGGAGAAATCGCCCTGATGGATTTCCGTCAGCGGGACACGCACCCAGATATTTGGCGACAGCCAGGTCTTCAGCCAGACGACGGGGGAGCTTTTATTCACCTCAACGCGCACTTCGGTTGGGCCGCCGAGCTGCTGCGCCATTTGCTGGCTCAGAAACTCGTAGTGCTGCGCCCAGCGCAGGCCAGCGTCTTCCGCCGCCTCGTTGGAGTAAAGCGAAATGCCCAGCTCACGGTAAATTTCGCGACGAAACGCAGGCGGCACCACAAGCTGGGTGCCGTCTTCAAGCTGCAGTTTGTCGGTCATCAGCATTCTGACTTCGTACGCCAGCACCTTATTAAACTGCTGCAGGCTCGGCAAGATTGCGAAGTTCAGAACGACAAGATAGGTCGTCACCAGGCTGACGAACAGCAGGGTGACGATCAGCAACAGCGTACGGGCAAACGAGCTTCTTGGTGAGAAGCGAACTCGCCTCATGCCTTAGCGCCGTCCGGGACGAAGACGTAGCCAAGACCCCAAACGGTCTGGATATAACGCGGATGCGCCGGGTCCTCTTCCACCATGCGGCGCAGGCGGGAGATCTGTACGTCAATGGAACGCTCCATCGCGGAGTATTCACGGCCGCGCGCCAGGTTCATCAGCTTATCGCGGGAAAGCGGCTCACGCGGGTGACTCACCAGCGCTTTCAGGACCGCAAACTCGCCGCTGGTCAACGGCATCGGCTCATCTTCGCGGAACATTTCGCGGGTACCGAGGTTCAGTTTGAACTTGCCGAACGCGATGACGGCTTCCTCCTGAGAAGGCGCACCCGGCAGTTCATTAGCCTGACGGCGCAGTACGGCGCGAATACGGGCCAGCAGCTCACGCGGGTTAAACGGCTTAGGAATATAATCATCCGCGCCAATTTCCAGGCCGACGATACGGTCGACCTCTTCACCCTTCGCGGTCACCATGATGATCGGCATTGGGTTGCTCTGGCTACGCAGGCGGCGGCAAATAGAGAGACCATCCTCGCCCGGCAGCATCAGATCCAGCACCATCAGGTGGAAGGATTCGCGGGTCAGCAGGCGATCCATTTGTTCGGCGTTGGCGACGCTGCGAACCTGGAAGCCCTGTTCGGTGAGATAACGCTCTAACAGCGCGCGCAGGCGCATGTCGTCATCGACCACCAGAATTTTATAGTTCTCTTGCATCGTAAGTACTCCCAAAGGCTCGAACAGTTGAGTGTGTATTCTTAAAAAACTGCGCTAATACAACCAGTCAATTCTGGTATACATTCTAGTCGAAATTGTTACAAAGCATATTAAACAGTCGGTTATCAACGTTTTAAATCAAAATTTGGTGACTTGCTTCCCAAAATGCGCCGGTTGCATTCTTCATTAAGCATCGGTTTAAATCACACTCTGATTTTACAGGCTACAGGGCTGAAAGATGAAAACGCCGTTAATCACCCGTGAAGGCTACGAGAAGCTCAAAAAGGAGCTGGATTACCTGTGGCGTGAAGAGCGCCCTGAGGTGACCAAAAAAGTGACCTGGGCCGCCAGCCTGGGCGATCGCAGTGAAAACGCCGACTACCAGTACAACAAAAAGCGCCTGCGTGAAATTGACCGCCGGGTTCGCTACATCACCAAATCTCTGGAACGGCTGAAAATCGTCGATTACTCACCGCAGCAGGAAGGCAAAGTCTTCTTTGGCGCCTGGGTCGAAATAGAAAATGACGACGGCGACCTGCTGCGCTTTCGTATCGTTGGCTACGACGAAATCTTTGGCCGCAAGGACTACATCTCTATCGACTCGCCGATGGCACGAGCATTGCTCAAAAAAGAGGTGGGCGATTTGGCCGTGGTGCAGACCCCAGCCGGAGAAGCGCAGTGGTACGTCAATGACATTGAGTACCCGAAACCTGAGTAATGTGAACAGAACTGTCCGAAACCCAATATCCGCGGGTCGACGGCTGGCATTTTCGTGCCCCGATCCGTATAACTGTCTGCTGAATTTTCCGTACTACACAGATGAAAAGCCATGATGAATGATTCGCTTTGCCGCATTATTGCGGGTGAGCTTCAGGCCAGAAACGAACAGGTAGAAGCTGCCGTTCGCCTGCTGGATGAAGGGAATACCGTGCCGTTTATCGCACGTTATCGTAAGGAAGTCACCGGCGGTCTGGATGACACGCAACTGCGTCAACTGGAGACTCGTCTTAGCTACCTGCGCGAGCTGGAAGAGCGCCGCCAGACCATCCTCAAATCCATTGCCGACCAGGGCAAACTGAGCGATGACCTTGCCGGCGCCATCAACGGCACGCTGAGCAAAACTGAACTCGAAGATCTTTACCTGCCCTATAAACCGAAGCGCCGTACACGCGGGCAAATCGCCATTGAAGCGGGCCTTGAGCCGCTGGCCGATGTGTTGTGGAACGAGCCTACGCACGATCCGGAGCAGGAAGCTGCCCGCTTCGTGGACGCCGATAAAGGCGTTGCCGACACCAAAGCGGCGCTGGACGGCGCACGCTACATCCTGATGGAGCGTTTCGCTGAAGACGCCGCGCTGCTGGCCAAGGTCCGCGACTATCTGTGGAAAAATGCCCACCTGGTCTCAGCCGTTGTTAGCGGCAAAGAGGAGGAAGGCGCGAAATTCCGCGACTACTTCGCTCATCACGAAGCGATTGCCACTATTCCTTCCCACCGTGCGCTGGCTATGTTCCGCGGGCGCAACGAAGGCATTTTACAGCTGTCGCTGAATGCCGATCCGCAGTTTGATGAGCCGCCGCGCGAGAGCTATTGCGAGCAGTTGATTATCAACCATCTTAATCTGCGCCTGAACAATGCCCCTGCCGACAGCTGGCGCAGGGCCGTAGTGAGCTGGACCTGGCGCATCAAGGTGCTGATGCACCTTGAAACCGAGCTGATGGGCACCGTGCGCGAACGCGCGGAAGACGAAGCGATTAACGTCTTTGCCCGTAATCTGCATGACCTGCTGATGGCGGCTCCGGCTGGCCTGCGTGCCACAATGGGCCTCGATCCGGGCCTGCGTACCGGCGTGAAGGTCGCGGTGGTTGACGCCACCGGCAAGCTGGTTGCCACCGATACTATTTATCCACATACCGGCCAGGCGGCTAAAGCAGCCGTTGCCGTGGCGGCACTTTGCGAGAAGCACAACGTCGAGCTGGTCGCTATCGGTAACGGCACCGCCTCCCGCGAAACCGAACGCTTCTTCCTGGACGTGCAGAAACAGTTCCCAAAAGTGACCGCGCAGAAGGTTATCGTCAGCGAAGCAGGCGCCTCCGTCTATTCCGCTTCCGAGCTGGCGGCGCTGGAGTTCCCGGACTTGGACGTTTCTATCCGCGGCGCCGTCTCCATCGCCCGCCGTCTGCAGGATCCGCTGGCCGAGCTGGTGAAAATCGATCCGAAATCTATCGGCGTGGGCCAGTATCAACACGACGTAAGCCAGACCCAGCTGGCGAAAAAGCTGGATGCGGTAGTGGAAGACTGCGTAAACGCCGTTGGCGTGGATCTGAACACGGCCTCCGTGCCGTTGCTGACCCGCGTTGCCGGCCTGACCCGCATGATGGCGCAGAACATCGTCAGCTGGCGTGACGAAAATGGCCGCTTCCGGAACCGTCAGCAGCTGCTTAACGTCAGCCGCCTGGGGCCAAAAGCTTTCGAGCAGTGCGCCGGCTTCCTGCGTATCAACCACGGCGATAACCCGCTGGATGCCTCTACCGTTCACCCGGAAGCCTATCCGGTCGTCGAGCGTATTCTCGCCGCAACCCAACAGGCGCTGCAGGATTTAATGGGCAACAGCAGCGAGCTGCGTGACCTCAAAGCCAGCCAGTTTACCGACGAACGTTTCGGTGTCCCTACCGTGACGGACATTATTAAAGAGCTGGAAAAGCCGGGTCGCGACCCACGCCCTGAGTTCAAAACGGCACAGTTTGCCGAAGGCGTTGAAACGATGAACGACCTGACGCCCGGTATGGTGCTGGAAGGTGCGGTCACCAACGTCACCAACTTCGGCGCGTTTGTGGATATCGGCGTGCATCAGGACGGGCTGGTTCACATCTCATCCCTGTCGGACAAGTTTATCGACGATCCGCATAAGGTGGTGAAAGCGGGCGATATCGTGAAGGTCAAGGTGCTGGAAGTTGACCTGCAGCGCAAACGCATCGCCTTAACCATGCGCCTCGACGAACAACCTGGCGAAAGCGGCAGCCGTCGCGGCAACGGCGGTAACGCCTCCCGCGAGCAAAAGGGCAAACCTGCAGCGCAGCAAAAGCCGCGTGGACGGGACAACGCCAGCGGCGGAAATAGCGCTATGATGGATGCCCTGGCCGCCGCTATGGGCAAAAAGCGTTAATTCCTTCTTCATCTCTCCCTTCGGGGAGAGATTTTATTTCCGCTCCCCCGCTATAATCTAAAAAATAACTTAATTTTGATTTAAATCAATTTTCAATATTTACCCCATCGTGAAACCAGTAATTATCACTTCTGTAACATCGGCAATAGCCAAATAACACTCAAGGCTGCGAGAATTTAATGCATTGCCAATGTATTCAATCAGTTAATAAATCTCGTTATTGACCTGTTGATTATTCCCTCTCTGCCTGCCCGGCGGAGTTCCCTATTTAGGTTAAATTTGAGAAGAAAAATAAATATTGTCGACGGTAACCATTCTCATTATCATTGTGTTGAACGATATCTCTTCTCTTTCTCTAGCTTAATTCGCTTTTAATGTTCGCGTGACTGGTGGTTAAAACGATCGTTCAGTCAGCGCCAATGCAGAGCCAAGCTCTAAGTAGGTCCTATGCAATTCATACCGAATAGCGCGTGGAAAATTACCGGCTTCGCCAGTGAAATCAGCCCGGCTTACCGCCAGAAATTATTGTCTCTCGGCATGTTGCCAGGCTCTTCATTCAACGTAGTTCGCGTGGCGCCCCTCGGCGATCCTATCCATATAGAAACTCGCCGCGTAAGCCTGGTGCTGCGCAAAAAAGATCTCGCGCTGGTGAATATCGAAGCTGTTGTTTAACGGCGGGCGAGCGTACGCGCTTTTTGCAAACTCAACGAAGTCTACGAACAAAAATGAAAAACTTAACCATAGGTTTAATCGGCAACCCTAACTCGGGTAAAACCACGTTATTTAATCAGCTGACGGGCGCCCGCCAGCGCGTGGGGAACTGGGCTGGCGTCACCGTAGAACGCAAAGAAGGTCAGTTTTCCACGCTTGAGCACCAGGTCACGTTGGTTGATTTGCCCGGTACCTACTCGCTCACCACCATTTCGTCGCAGACCTCGCTAGATGAGCAAATCGCCTGTCATTACATCCTTAGCGGCGATGCGGATCTGCTCATCAACGTGGTTGATGCTTCAAACCTTGAGCGCAATCTCTACCTGACGCTGCAGCTGCTGGAGCTGGGCATCCCATGCGTGGTCGCTTTGAATATGCTGGATATCGCCGAGAAACAGGCGATCCGCATCGACATCGACGCGCTTGCCGCCCGCCTCGGTTGCCCGGTCGTGCCGCTGGTCTCTACCCGAGGACGCGGTATTGACAGCCTGAAACTCGCCATCGACCGCAAACAGCCCAACCAGAAAAACGAGCTGGTCCACTATCCTCAGATTCTGCTGCAGGAAGCGGAAAATTTGGCCGCTGATATGCCTCAGGCGATGCCGGCAGGGCAGCGCCGTTGGCTGGCGCTGCAGATGCTGGAAGGGGATATCTACAGCCTGGCTTATGCGGGCAACGCCACAGAGAAGCTTGAGGCCGCGCACGCTCGCCTCGCAGAGGCTATTGACGATCCTGCCCTGCTGATTGCCGATGCACGCTATCAAAGCATCGCTGCCGTGTGCGACGCGGTTAGCAACAGCATGACCGCCGAACCAAACCGCCTGACGGTGGCAATGGATAAAATCATCCTCAACCGCTACCTCGGCCTGCCGATCTTTATGCTGGTGATGTACCTGATGTTCCTGCTGGCGATTAACATCGGCGGCGCGCTGCAGCCTATTTTTGATGCAGGCTCGGTGGCGATATTTATTCACGGCATTCAGTGGCTTGGCTATACGCTCCACTTCCCGGAATGGCTGACTATTTTCCTGGCCCAGGGCATCGGCGGCGGGATCAACACCGTGCTGCCGCTGGTCCCACAAATCGGCATGATGTATCTGTTCCTGTCGTTCCTCGAGGACTCCGGCTACATGGCCCGCGCCGCTTTCGTAATGGACCGCCTGATGCAGGCTCTTGGTCTGCCGGGTAAATCTTTTGTACCGCTGATCGTCGGCTTCGGCTGCAACGTACCCTCGGTCATGGGCGCCCGCACCCTTGATGCGCCGCGAGAAAGACTGATGACCATCATGATGGCGCCGTTTATGTCCTGCGGTGCACGGCTGGCGATTTTCGCGGTGTTTGCCGCCGCCTTCTTTGGTCAGCAGGGTGCGCTGGTGGTCTTCTCGCTCTATATCCTCGGCATCGTGATGGCCATCCTTACCGGCCTGATGCTGAAGCACACCATTATGCGCGGCGAAGCCTCACCGTTCGTGATGGAGCTACCGGTTTACCATGTTCCCCATCTTAAAAGCCTGCTTTTGCAGACCTGGCAGCGCCTGAAAGGCTTCGTCCTGCGCGCCGGTAAAGTCATCGTGATTGTGAGTATTTTCATCGGCGCGCTGAACAGCTTCTCCTTTAGCGGCAAGCCAGTAGATAACATCAATGACTCCGCGCTTGCCTCCGTCAGCCGCGTGTTAACGCCGCTGCTGAAGCCGATTGGCGTCCACGACGACAACTGGCAGGCCACCGTTGGGCTGTTTACCGGCGCGATGGCAAAAGAGGTGGTAGTCGGTACGCTGAATACCCTTTATACCGCCGAAGATATTCATAACGAAGAGTTCGATGCCGCAAGCTTTAATCTACTTGATGAGCTGGGTGCCGCCGCCGATGAAACCTGGCAGGGGCTGAAAAACACCTTTAGCCTGAGCGTGCTGGCGAACCCAATCGAAGCGAGCAAGGGCGACGGCGAAATGTCCTCCGGGCCAATGGGCGTCATGAGCAGCAAGTTTGGCAGCGAAGCCGCCGCCTACAGCTATCTGATTTTCGTCCTACTCTATATTCCGTGCATCTCGGTGATGGGTGCCATTGCCCGCGAATCCAGCCGGGGCTGGATGACGTTTTCCGTGCTTTGGGGACTGAATATCGCTTATTCGCTCTCAACGCTCTACTACCAGAGCGTGACCTTCAGCGAACATCCGCAGTTCAGCCTGGTCTCTATTTTGGCGGTCGTGCTGTTTAACGTGCTGCTGCTTGGCGGGCTTCGCCGCGCCCGTAGCCGCGTGGACGTCTCACTGCTGGCGACCAGAAAAACGCCGTCGTCCTGCTGCCAGAGCAGCACCGGCGACTGTCACTAAGGAGGCGCCTGTGGCAAGCCTGATTGATATCCGTAACGCCCTGGCGCTTCAGGGCCGCCTCGAAGCGAAGCAGATAAGCCAGCAGCTTGCTACGCCTCTGCCGCTGGTCGCCGCGATGCTCGAACGCCTGGAGGCGATGGGCAAAGCGATACGCGTCAGTGAAGACCCGAGCAGCTGCCTGACGGGGAGCTGCAAAAGCTGCCCGGAAGGGAAACAGTGTGTGCGGGAGCTCTGGGCGCTACGATAAAAAAAGGCGGGTTATCCCCGCCTTGCTTTATGTAACGTGAGTTATTTCGCTACCTTGTAGACATCCGCGGTAGCACGAACGTTTTTAGTATATTTTTCGGCGCTGGTGACCACGTAGTAGTCACCCCCCAGCTTATCGGCTTTCTTAATCAGATCGCGCTTCGCATCCATTGGTGCAGAAGTGTTATCCGTGACGATCGTGCCGATCTTCGTTAGCTTCAACTCTGCAACTTTATCTTTTTGAATTTCTTTAGCCGCAAACGCACCAAAGGAAACAGCACCAACCAACAACCCAGTAATCACACCTGTTATCAATTTCATCGCCAGTACTCTCCGTAGGTATCTGCTTTTTTAATAACCGGGATTCATCCCGCAACGGTTTATTTATTCACCCTTCGCAGGGTGAATAATTGAGTATTGGCACAAAATATTTTTTTCGCCACAGATGAACCACTTACTCTTTTAAGCGCTGCTCCCACTCCAGTACCGCCTGGCAAAACTCCGCCGGATGCGAGATAAACGGCGCGTGTGCGGCTTTATCGAAAATAAGTGATTGGGAATGCGGCCACAGGGCATCCAGAAGAGGAACCACTTTGCGTGGCACCAGGCCATCCAGTCGGCCATAGAGGCGTAGATGGGGCACGGCTGAGTCGGCTAAATCCGCTCGCAGATCGGCGGTTTTGAGGATCTCGAGTCCCCCATTAAGGACGGCGACCTCCGGCATCGGCTGCGCCAGAACTACGGTCTTCAACAGACGAGCATCCTGACGGGCAGTCTCCGTTCCCAACGTTTGCAGCGCCAAAAAACGCTCAACGGTACGCTGGAAATCTTCGCTTAACTGCTGCTGGAAGCCGGCCAACACCTCGGGTTTAATGCCTGGCCAGCCCTCTGCAGCGGTAAAACACGGAGAAGAGGCCACCGTCACCAGCGCATTTACTCGCTCAGGACTGACGAGCGCTATCTGGCTTGCCACCAGCCCTCCCAGACTCCAGCCAAGCCAGATGGCGCGCTCCGGAGCTTTAGCCAGCACAATGTCGGCCATTTTCTCCAGCGTGAGTGAACCAAAACCTTTGCTCCGACCATACCCCGGCAGGTCGACCAGGTGCAGCCGAAAATGCGAGCCGAGTTCTGTTTCTATGTTATGCCAGACCTCCGCGTTCAGTCCCCATCCGTGCAGCAGCACAAGATCGTTTTTCCCTTCACCTTTTGTTTGCCACCACAGCTCGCTCATCAGTTACCGTTCCCATTTTCATCAGCAAGGAGAAGACTATGCTAACAATCCCCGGCCGCTGTTGGCTATGTCGGTTAGCGCTTGCCTGCCCGGGCTGGGGGATTTGCTCCAGCTGTACCGCGTCGCTTATTCAGCCGCAGGCCTGCTGCCCCCAGTGCGGCTTACCCGCTTTGAGGGGGCATTCACCCTGCGGGCGGTGCCTGCAGCGAACGCCGGAGTGGGACACAATAACCTACGTCAGCGATTACCTCCCGCCGCTCAGCACGCTAATCCACCACCTGAAATTTACCGGCACCCCGTCACTCGCGCCCGCCCTGGCCCGCCTGCTGCTGCTGCGCATCCTGGCCGCCAGGCGAGAGGGACGCATTCAGCTGCCCGATACCCTGGTGAGCGTACCGCTGCATCACACCCGGGCGTGGCGGCGCGGCTATAACCAAAGCGCACTTATTGCTACTCCGCTGGCTCACTGGCTGGGCCGAAAATATTCCCCTTTTGCAATCAAACGTATACGTTCATCTCCGGCACAACACACGCTGACCGCCAAAGAGAGAAAGAGGAATTTGAAAGGCATCTTTAGGGTTGAAATCCCGGTTGCCGGCCGCCATATGGCTATTGTGGATGATGTCGTGACGACGGGTAGTACTGTTGCGGAGATAGCGCGATTGCTGAAAAGGCAGGGCGCGGCGACTGTCCAGGTATGGTGCCTGTGTCGAACCTTGTAGACCCTCGACGATGGGCGTATTATAACCGACTAAAATAGTCAACTATTGAGCAATCGTTATGATCCGTATTTCCGATGCTGCACAATCCCACTTTGCCAAGCTGCTGGCAAATCAGGAAGAAGGGACGCAAATCCGCGTATTCGTAATCAATCCTGGCACGCCAAATGCGGAGTGTGGTGTGTCTTATTGTCCGCCGGATGCGGTTGAAGCGACCGATACGGCGCTGCCGTTTGAGCAGTTAACGGCCTATGTCGATGAGCTGAGCGCGCCTTATCTCGAAGACGCCGAAATTGACTTCGTTACCGATCAGTTGGGTTCCCAGCTAACGCTGAAAGCCCCTAACGCTAAAATGCGTAAAGTGTCTGACGATGCGCCGCTGATGGAGCGCGTTGAGTACATGCTGCAGGCGACCGTTAACCCACAGCTGGCCGGTCACGGTGGTCGCGTCACGCTGATGGAAATCACCGATGAAGGCTACGCCATCCTGCAGTTTGGTGGCGGCTGTAACGGTTGTTCTATGGTCGACGTAACGCTGAAAGAAGGGATCGAGAAGCAGCTTCTGGCTGAATTCCCTGAGCTGAAAGGCGTTCGTGACCTGACCGAACACCAGCGCGGTGAGCACTCTTACTACTAATTATATAAGCCCCTCTCCCTTCCAAGGAGAGGGGCATCAAATCACATATTCTTGCGCCGCTTATCCAAATCCTTCAGCAGCCTGTTCACTCGCTCATCGGCAAACATCGCTTCCAGCGGGGCGGTCAGCTTGCGGCGCCAGTTCTTATACTGATCGCTAGTCCCGGGAATATTCACCGGCTCGGCCATGTCCAGCCAGTCCTCCGGCTGTAAGCCCAGCAACGCGCTGCTGCTTTCGGCGATAAAACGCTGCATTCCACGATTGAGCGTGTCGGTCATCGTCATTAAGGCCGCTTTATGCCCCACCCGCTTCGGCAGGCAGCCATGCTGATGCAAAGCATCAAGCAGACCTTGCTTAGATCTCTCGCGGTCTTCATAAAGCCCCGCCAGCACCTCTTCGTCCGGATAGAGACCAAGCGTTTTACCGAGCGCTAAATCCCCGCTATTCCAGTAGCCACGAAGCGTTGGCAGATCGTGGGTCGTGGCAACCGCCATCGACTGCCTCGGCCAGGAGTCCGGGGCTTTAAACTGCTTCTCGCCGTCCTGCTCAAAGTAGAGCACTTTGTATGAGTACACGCCGCTATTACGCAGCTTGCTGACGATCTCCACCGGGACCGTCCCCAGATCTTCACCAATGACCATACAGCGGTGTCGCTGGCTCTCGAGGGCGAGAATAGAGAACAAAGCGTCGACCGGATACTGCACGTAAGCGCCTTTATCCGCCGTTTCGCCGTAGGGGATCCACCAAAGGCGGAGCATCGACATAACGTGATCGATACGCAGCGCGCCGCAGTGGGTCATGTTGGCGCGAAGCAGCTCGATAAAAGGTTTGTAGGCGCGGGCGACCATAATGTGAGGATCTATCGGCGGCAGTCCCCAGTTCTGCCCGAGCGGGCCAAGAATATCCGGCGGCGCGCCAACCGACGCTTTCAGGCAATAGAGCTCACGGTCGCACCAGGTCTCAGACCCACCTTCCGCCACGCCCACCGCGAGATCGCGATAGAGACCAATCGGCATGCCGTCCTGCTGGCTGGCCTCCCAGCAGCCCTTAAACTGATGCCAGGCGAGGTACTGCAGCCAAAGCCAGAAATTAACCTCGTCGCGCTGCTGCTCGCAGAAGCGTTTAACCTCCGGGCTGTGGGCATCACGATAGTTCTCCGGCCACACAGGCCAGCCCCAGCGCCCCGGATCTTCGCTGACCTGATGAGCGTGTAGAGCATCATAGGCCGCCTGGTAGTGCAGGCTTTCGCCGCCGTCAATGACAAACCGGTTGAACTCGGCCACCTGCTCATCTTCGGGCCTGCGCTGCGAGAACTGCTGCCACGCCAGGCGCAGCGCCGCGATTTTAAGGGCCGTGACGGCGGAATAATCCACCCACTCTGCGTCTCTCGCTGCCTTGAGCTGTTGCTGCACGGAACGTTTCTTCCACCACGCCTGTGCCGCTTTGCTGCGCTCAAAATCCTCTACCGCATTTACATCGATGTAGATGATATTCAGCCAGCGCCGTGACGAGGGGCTATATGGACTGGCGCTTTCAGGGTTCGCGGGATAAAGCGAATGGATGGGGTTAAGACCGATAAACGACCCGCCCCGCTTTGCCACATCCGCCAGCATCTGCTTCAGATCACCAAAGTCGCCGATGCCCCAATTTGCCTCGGAGCGCAGCGTATAAAGCTGCACGCAGGCCCCCCACAATTTTTCACCCTCAAGTAGGGCGGCCGGTTCGTAACAGCGCTGCGGGGCGATGATAATCCGGCTCGTCCAGCGCTGCTCGTGATGGCTGACAACGAGGTCGTGGTAACCCTCGGGCAGCTTAATGGGCAGCGACAGTTTTTTTCCACCGCTGATTATCCCCTGATGCAGAGTGCCGTCCTCGGTTGTCAGCTGCCAGGCATATTCTCCCTCGCCCTCAACCGGCAGCTGCATACGCTGCCCGTAAGTGTAAACCTGAACCTCTGGCACCGGAGATTTCGCCCGTTTTGTTGCTGACTCCTTATGCATGGCCTCCAGCAGGCGCTTTTTTGTCTCTCCGGAAATGCTCTGCGGCTTTCCGTGCGCGTTGATGTAATGCGGGCTGATGCCTGCCGCAAGCGCGGCACTATCAAGGCTTTTACGTTCCATGGCGCTCCCTTAGCGTTTTGCCTGCCAGATACGTTGCTGATAATCACGAATCGAGCGGTCGGAGCTGAACATCCCGCAGCGGGCGCTGTTCAAAATCGCCGCGCGCGTCCAGGCCTCCTGGTCGAGGTAAAGCTTATCGGCAAGCTTCTGCGCTTCGGCATAAGCCGTAAAGTCGGCCATGACCAGATAGGGGTCACCGCCCTCTTTGCCGATGCTGTGCAGCATCTGGTCAAAGGCGTGCTTATCGCCTTCGCTGTATTTGCCCTGCTCCAGCTCTTTGAGGATAGCATTCAGCGTTTTGTCTTTTTTGCGCCATTTTACCGGGTCATAGCCTTTGGCTTTCAGGGCCTTAACCTGCTCGACGGTGTGGCCAAAAATAAAGATATTCTCTTCGCCCACCTTCTCAGCGATTTCAACGTTGGCGCCGTCAAGCGTGCCGACCGTCAGGGCGCCGTTCAGCGCCAGCTTCATGTTGCCGGTGCCGGAGGCCTCTTTACCCGCGGTCGAAATTTGCTCGGAGATATCTGCCGCCGGGATCATAATTTCCGCCGCAGACACGCAGTAGTCCGGCAGGAAAACGACTTTGAGCTTGTCGCCCACCCGCGGATCGTTATTGATCGCCTCGGCCACCTTATTGATCGCAAAGATAATATTTTTTGCCAGGTAGTACCCCGGCGCCGCCTTCGCGCCAAACAAGTAAACGCGCGGTACACGGTCCGCGTCCGGATTCTCACGAATATCCTTGTACTGCGCCAGAATATGCAGCAGGTTGAGGTGCTGGCGTTTGTACTCGTGCAGGCGCTTGATTTGCACATCGAACAGCGCATCCGGACTAATCACAATGCCGGTACGCGCCTTCACAAACGCCGCCAGCTTCACTTTGTTCTGGTACTTGATTTCGCGCCAGGTCTGGCGGAACTTTGCGTTATCGGCATGTTTTTCCAGCCCTTCCAGCACGTCGAGATTGTTCGCCCACTCTTTTTTCAGCGTCTTATCAAACAGCGCCGCAAGCGCGGGATTGCACTGCTTGATCCAGCGGCGCGGCGTAATGCCGTTGGTGACGTTATGGAATTTGTTCGGCCACAGCTGGTGGTATTCCGGGAACAGATCTTTAACCACCAGCTCAGAGTGCAGCGCGGCAACGCCGTTAACCGCAAAGCCGCCCACAACGCACAGGTTTGCCATGCGCACCTGCTTGTTATGCACCACGGCCAGCTTCGCCCAGACGGCTTCGTCATCCGGCCAGGTTTTCTCCACCAGCACCTTAAAGCGCTTATTGATTTCATTGACGATCTGCATATGGCGAGGCAGAAGCGCCTTCACCAGCTTCTCGTCCCAGCACTCCAGCGCCTCCGGCATCAGGGTGTGGTTGGTGTAGGCGAAGGTTTTGCTGGTGATAGCCCAGGCATCGTCCCAGCTAAGCTGATGCTCGTCAATCAGCACGCGCAGCAGTTCCGGGATGGCAATGGTCGGGTGAGTATCATTGAGCTGGATCACTTCGTAATCCGGCAGCTCGGCAAGCTTGCGGCCCGCCAGATGATGCCGACGCAGGATATCTGCCACCGAACAGGCGCACTGGAAATACTGCTGCATCAGGCGCAGCTTTTTGCCGTTCAGATGGTTGTCGTTCGGGTAGAGCACCTTGGTCAGCTTCTCGGCGTCGATACCCTGCTGTTCGGCCTTAAGGAATTCACCGTCATTAAATTTCGTCAGATCAAACGGATGGGCATGCTTTGCCTGCCACAGGCGCAATGGCTGCGCCACGCCGTTTCGGTAGCCCAGCACCGGTAAATCCCAGGCTTCCCCCTGGAAAATAAAGGCGGGTTCCCAGCGCTGGTTTTTCCCGCTCTTCACCACCTTACCACCGACGCCCACCTGCACATCCAGCGCGCTGTTGTGGCGGAACCACGGGTAGCTGCCGCGCTGCCAGTCGTCCGGAGCTTCCATCTGCTTGCCGTCCTTAAAGGACTGCCGGAACAGGCCGTACTGATAATTCAGTCCATAGCCGATAGCCGACTGCCCGACCGTTGCCATCGAATCCAGGAAGCAGGCCGCCAGTCGCCCTAACCCACCGTTTCCTAATGCAGGGTCCGTCTCTTCCTCCAGCAAGTCTGTGAGGTTAATCTGGTAATCCTGCAGCACGTCGCTCACCTCAGAGAACCAGCCAAGGTTAAGCAGGTTATTCCCGGTCAGGCGGCCAATCAGAAACTCCATCGAGATATAGTTGACGTGGCGCTGTTTAGCCTCGGGTTTTGCCGCTGGCTGAGCCGCTAAAAGCTCTGCAAGCGCGCCGCTGACGGCGTGCCACCACTGATGCCGGGTCATTTCGCTGGCATCCTGGAGACCGTAACGCTGCCACTGGCGCGTCAGAGCGGACTGGAACTGTTCTTTACTGAAGATCGGCTGTGACATAGGGGATCCGTCCTGTAATGTTCGAAAATCATTACCCGATAGTGTGCCGGGCAGCCTGGGTGACTTCCTCATCCCGGTGCGTAATCGGCGGGGAGGAGTCGTGAGGATGAGCGAAAAATGTGATCTCTGCCACTCGATGCGGCGATGTAACGGGTTTCAGCCACGCTGGCGCAAGGAGTGAGCAATCATATTCATGAAAAAAATGGAACTGTGACAGGGTGCAACTTACGGAGCACGGAAAGTTCAACAATCTTGCAATAAAGGGCATTCTGGCCGACCTTATCCGTAAGCATTAATTACGAAGCGTAAAAAAAATCGAATCCCAGAACATTTCCCTCCATGATCCCTTATGTAGCGCGGTAATTCCGCCCTTTGGTGTGGAAGATGTCGGGGCAATTTTTACACAGTGAAGTGATCAACTATGTTAATCCCATCCAAATTAAGTCGCCCTGTTCGGCTGGAAAACACTGTGGTTCGCGACCGGCTGTTGGTGAAGCTTTCGACTGCCGCCAACTACCGCTTAGCACTGATCGCCAGCCCTGCCGGTTATGGTAAAACTACCCTGGTCTCCCAGTGGGCTGCTGGGCGAAAAGAGCTGGGCTGGTATTCTCTTGATGAAGGGGATAACCAGCAGGAGCGCTTTGCCAGCTACCTGATTGCCGCCGTACAGTACGCCACCGGCGGACACTGTATAAGTAGCGAAATCATGGCGCAAAAACGGCAATATGCCAGCCTATCCTCGCTTTTTTCCCAACTTTTCATCGAGCTGGCCGGCTGGGATAAGCCGCTATATCTGGTGATAGATGATTACCACCTGATTGCCAATCCGGTGATTCATGAAGCGATGCGCTTTTTTATTCGCCATCAGCCGGAAAACCTGACGCTGGTCATTCTGTCGCGCAATTTGCCGCAGCTTGGCATCGCCAACCTACGCGTACGCGACCAGCTGCTGGAAATCGGCAGCCAGCAGCTCGCCTTTACCCACCAGGAAGCGAAGCAGTTTTTTGACAATCGCCTGGCAACGCCAATCGAGCAAGCGGACAGCAGTCGTCTTTGTGACGACGTTGCGGGCTGGGTCACGGCACTCCAGCTGATTGCCCTCTCCGCACGCCAGAGCAATACGCCGGCCCAGCACTCCGCACGCCGCCTGTCGGGGATCAACGCCAGCCATCTTTCAGACTACCTGGTGGATGAGGTACTGAATAACGTTGACGCCGATACCCGCAACTTCCTGCTGCGAAGCTCTATCCTGCGCTCGATGAATGATGCGCTTATCGCCCAGGTCACCGGCGAAGAGAATGGTCAGATGCGGCTGGAAGAGATCGAGCGCCAGGGCCTGTTCCTCCAGCGGATGGACGACTCCGGCGAATGGTTTTGCTTCCATCCGCTGTTTGGCAGTTTTCTGCGCCAGCGCTGCCAGTGGGAGCTGGCCGCAGAGTTACCGGACATTCACCGGGCCGCAGCAGAAAGCTGGATGGCGCAGGGGTTCCCCAGCGAGGCGATTCACCACGCGCTGGCGGCGGGGGATGCCAATATGCTGCGCGATATCCTGCTGGGCCACGCGTGGGCGCTGTTTAACCACAGTGAGCTGACCCTGCTGGAAGAGTCGCTTAAGGCGTTGCCGTGGGAGAGCCTGCTGGAAAACCCAAAACTGGTGCTGCTGCAGGCCTGGCTGATGCAAAGCCAGCACCGCTATAGCGAAGTCAATACCCTGCTGGCGCGCGCCGAGCAGGAGATGAACCTGGTCATCGACGACACGCTGCACGGCGAATTCAACGCCCTGCGCGCTCAGGTTGCCATCAACGCGGGTGACCCGGCTGAAGCCGAGCGCCTGGCCATGGTGGCGCTGGAGATGCTGCCGCTGGCTAATTTCTACAGCCGCATCGTGGCCACCTCGGTCCACGGTGAGGTCCTGCACTGCAAAGGCGACCTCACAAAGTCACTTTCCGTCATGCAGCAGACGGAGCAGATGGCGCGCCGCCACGATGTCTGGCATTACGCCTTGTGGAGCCTCATTCAGCAGAGCGAAATCCTGCTGGCCCAGGGGTTCCTGCAGGCCGCCTGGGAAACGCAGGAAAAAGCCTTTGTGCTGATCCGCGAGCAGCATCTTGAGCAGCTGCCGCTGCACGAATTCCTGCAGCGCATCCGCGCTCAACTGCTCTGGGCGTGGGCGCGACTGGATGAAGCCGAAGCGGCGGCACGCAGCGGCATGGAGGTCCTTTCCAGCTTCCAGCCGCAGCAGCAGCTGCAATGCCTGGCGCTGCTGGTGCAGTGTTCTCTGGCCCGCGGCGACCTGGATAATGCTCGTAATCACCTTAACCGCCTTGAAAATTTGCTTGGGAACGGTCCCTGGCACAGCGACTGGGTCTCCAACGCCGACAAGGTAAGGGTGATCTACTGGCAAATGACGGGCGATAAGAAGTCAGCGGCCAACTGGCTGCGCCAGACGCCGAAGCCGGAATTTGCCAATAATCACTTCCTGCAAAGCCAGTGGCGTAACATCGCCCGCGTCCAAATCCTGCTGGGCGAGTACGGACCGGCAGAAATGGTGCTGGAAGAGCTAAACGAAAATGCCCGCAGCCTGCGCCTGATGAGCGACCTCAACCGCAACCTGCTGCTGCTAAACCAGCTTTACTGGCAGGATGGGCGTAAAAGCGACGCTCAGCGCGTGCTGCTGGAAGCCCTGTCGCTGGCAAACCGCACCGGCTTTATCAGCCACTTTGTGATCGAAGGGGAAGCGATGGCGCAGCAGCTGCGCCAGCTCATCCAGCTGAACACGCTGCCGGAGCTGGACCAGCATCGTGCTCAGCGCATCCTGCGCGAGATAAATCAGCATCATCGCCACAAATTTGCGCACTTTGACGAGAGCTTTGTGAACCGGCTGCTCAACCACCCGGAAGTGCCAGAGCTTATTCGCACCAGCCCGCTGACGCAGCGTGAGTGGCAGGTACTGGGGTTGATTTACTCAGGCTACAGCAACGAGCAGATCGCCGGGGAACTGGACGTGGCGGCCACCACCATAAAGACGCATATCAGGAATCTGTATCAGAAGCTGGGCGTAGCGCACCGCCAGGACGCGGTACAGCATGCGCAGGAATTGCTGAAGATGATGGGGTATGGGGTTTAATCGGAAACGCTCTGGAAACGGGCTTCTGGGATATCCCCTCTCCCTTTGAGGGAGAGGGTTAGCACGAGGCAGCGTCACCGCTGCAAAGCTGTTTACGATGCCAGGGACAGCCCTGACTTAGCGGCCTGCTTTACCAGCCACTGCGCCACCCGCGCCTGCTGCTCTTCGTTGAGCCACATGCCCAGCTTGGTGCGACGCCACAGCGCGTCTTCAGCACATCTTACCCACTCATGCTCCGCCAGGTAACGCAGCTCGGCTTCATAAAACTCATGGCCAAAGTCTTCACCCAAATCGCTCAGGCTTTTCGCATCGCCAATAACCAGATCGCTGTTGCTGCCGTAGGTACGAGCCAGATGGCGGGCAAGGCTTTCGGTCAGGAAAGCGTGGCGACGACGCAGTTTCGCCGCATAGTCATCCCGATCGCCGCCGATATCACCGCCGGGCAGACGACAATCTTTGGTCCAGGCCGGTCCGATATTAGGGTAGTAACGCTCAAGCTTATCCAGCGCGTGTTCGGCGAGTTTACGGTAGGTGGTTAACTTACCGCCAAACACCGACAGCAGCGGAGCCTGACCGTTTTCGTCATGAATATCCAGAGTGTAGTCACGGGTCACGGCCTGCGGAGAGTCAGATTCATCGTCACACAGAGGACGCACGCCGGAATAAGTCCAGACAATATCGTCTTTGGTCAGCGTCTTTTTAAAGTGGGCGTTGTAGACGTTCAGCAGGTAACTGACCTCTTTCTCGTCAATCTGGACCGCTTTCGGGTCGCCGTGATACTCCACGTCGGTGGTGCCGATAATGGAAAATTCATCCATCCACGGGATCACGAACACGATGCGTTTATCTTCGTTTTGCAGGATGTAAGCCTGCTTCTGGCTATGCACGCGCGGCACCACAATGTGGCTACCTTTGATCAGGCGGATACCGTAAGGAGACTGCAGGTGCAGGCCCTCATCGAAGAAGGTTTTCACCCATGGGCCGGTCGCGTTAACCAGACCTTTAGCGTGCCAGGTAAAGGTTTCACCGGTATCAATATCCTGCGCTTCAACCACCCACAGACCGTTCTCACGAGTCGCTTTAATAGCGCGAGTGCGGGTTTTTACTTCCCCACCCTTGCGGGTCACCATCTGGGCGTTAGCCACCACCAGTCGGGCATCATCCACCCAGCAGTCGGAATATTCGAATCCGCGCACGATTTCCGGCTTCAGCACGGAGTCTGCGCCAAAACGCAAGCTGGTAGAGGACGGCAGGCTGGTACGTTTTCCCAGGTGGTCGTACATAAACAGACCGGTGCGGATCATCCACGCCGGACGAAGGTGCGGGCGATGCGGCAAACGGAAACGCATCGGGAAGGCAATATGCGGCGCCATTTTCAATAGCACTTCACGCTCGGCCAAAGCCTCGCTCACCAGGCGAAACTCATAGTGTTCCAGGTAGCGCAGGCCGCCATGAATCAGCTTAGAGCTGGCGGAAGAGGTGGCACAAGCCAGGTCCTGCCCCTCCAGCATTAACACGGATAACCCGCGGCCAGCGGCGTCCGCCGCAATACCCGCGCCGTTGATTCCACCGCCAATTACAATCAGATCTTTGGTTTCCATGTTGCCCTCACGCACTTTCGTTAAAGCTCAAAAATGTTCGATATCGCTCATGATAGCAAGTGTTCGTCCGCTTTGGTAACGAAATAAAAACATTTCTACGTGATATGGATAACATATTGGCGTTAATATCAGCGCCAGCAGGGCCTGATGCCTTAACATGCCCTTTGTTTCCTTTCTTTCTCGACGAGTAAAACCATGGATCAATTTGAATGTATTGGTGTGGAAGAAGCACACCAGAAACTCCAGCAGCAGCAGGCGGTATTGGTAGATATCCGCGATCCGCAAAGCTTTGCCATGGGACACACGCCGGGGGCCTACCACCTCACCAACGACACGCTGGTGAATTTTATGCAGCAAACCGACTTCGAGACGCCGGTCATGGTGATGTGTTACCACGGCAACAGCAGTAAAGGCGCAGCTCAGTATCTGCTGCAGCAGGGTTACGACCAGGTTTACAGCATCGACGGCGGTTTTGATGCCTGGCACCGCCATTTTCCTGCCGAAGTCGCTCACGACGCGTAAAGTTCAGGCGTTTGCGCTCCCTGCAGGTATACTGCTTGCCTTTGTACGGCTTTATAGACGAACTTGGTTAAACTTTCATGATCATGATCACCTCTTTCGCCAACCCGCGCGTGGCGCAGGCTTTTGTCGATTACATGGCAACTCAGGGCGTAATCCTTACTATTCAGCAGCATACGCAAAGCGATGTCTGGCTGGCAGATGAAAGCCAGGTACAGCATGTGCGTGCGGAGCTGGAAAGGTTCGTCGCTAACCCTGGTGACCCTCGCTACCAGGCTGCCAGCTGGAGCACCGGCCACAGCGGCGTAGCATTCAGCTACAAACGCTATCCGTTTTTAGCCACTATCAAGGAGCGCGCAGGGCCGCTGACGCTTATCGTCATCGGCGTGTGCATCGCGCTGTTTGTCCTGCTGAATATCGTCGGCTTTGGCCCGGTAATTTCCATACTTGGCTGGCCGCTGGTGGCCGAGCAGCGCTTTGAGATTTGGCGTTATTTCACCCACGGCCTGCTGCATTTCTCCTTGATGCACATTCTCTTTAACCTACTATGGTGGTGGTATTTAGGCGGCGCAGTGGAAAAGCGTCTTGGGACCGGCAAACTGCTTACGCTGACGCTGATCTCCACTCTGCTGAGCGGCTTTATGCAGGCGAAGTTTACCGGCCCGCTGTTTGGCGGCCTGTCGGGCACGGTGTTTGCCCTGATGGGCTATGTCTGGCTGCGTGGAGAGCGGGATCCCGAAAGCGGTCTCCAGATGCAGCGGGGCCTGCTGGCCTTTGCGGTGATTTGGCTGGCTATTGAGGTGTTTACCCAATCCTCCGTCATTCCCGCCCACCTCACCGGCATGCTGGTCGGGCTGGCGATGGCGCTGGTAGACACCCTGAATGCGCGAAAACGAACATAACAACGCTGGAGTAGCTTGTGAAGCAAACACAACGTCATGACGCGATTATTGAACTGGTTAAGCAGCAGGGATACGTCAGTACCGAAGAGTTGGTGGAACAGTTTGCCGTCAGCCCGCAAACCATTCGCCGCGATTTGAACGACCTGGCCGATCAGAACATGATCCTGCGCCATCACGGCGGCGCAGCCCTGCCCTCCAGCTCGGTCAACACGCCCTGGCACGACCGAAAGGCGACGCAGACCGCTGAAAAAGAGCGTATTGCCCAGAAGGTAGCGAGCCAGATCCCTAACGGCGCCACGCTGTTTATCGATATCGGTACGACGCCGGAGGCCGTGGCTCACGCCCTGCTTAACCACAGCAACTTGCGCATTGTGACTAACAATCTCAACGTCGCTAACACGCTGATGGCGAAAGAAGATTTCCGTATTATCCTGGCGGGTGGGGAACTGCGCAGCCGCGATGGCGGCATCATCGGCGAAGCGACGCTCGACTTTATTTCCCAGTTTCGCCTCGACTACGGCATTCTCGGCATCAGCGGTATCGACAGCGACGGTTCACTGCTGGAGTTTGACTACCACGAAGTTCGCACTAAGCGCGCGATCATCGAAAACTCCCGCAGCGTCCTGCTGGTCGTAGACCACTCGAAGTTCGGCCGTAATGCGATGGTGAATCTGGGCAGCATTAGCCTGGTGGATACCGTCTATACGGATGTGACACCGCCTGCGGGAGTGATGCAGGTGATTAAAGAGAATAACGTGCAGCTGGAGCTGTGCTGAGGTTTTACCCTAATGGCAGGGAGAAAGGAACATCGCCGTTCTGGTCCCCTCTCCCCAATGGGGAGAGGGTTAGGGTGAGGGGAGAATCTACAATCTTACCGGCTTAATATGCCAAATCTCGTCGGCGTACTCCTGAATCGTCCTGTCTGACGAGAAGTAGCCCATATTGGCGATATTATGCATGGTATGGATGGTCCACTCTTCCGGCTGCTGGTAAAGCTCATCCACTTTATCCTGGCAGTCCACGTAGCTGCGGTAATCCGCCAGCACCTGGTAGTGATCGCCGAAGTTAATCAGAGAATCAACCAGGTCACGATAACGCCCAGGTTCGTCGGCATTGAAGGTGCCGGTGGCGATTTGCGTCAGCGCCTGGCGCAGCTCTTCATCCTTCTCGTAATACTCACGCGGATTGTAGCCTTTGCGGCGCAGCGCCTCGACCTCTTCCGCCGTGTTGCCGAAGATAAAGATATTGTCCTTGCCCACATGCTCCAGCATCTCAACGTTGGCGCCGTCCAGCGTGCCGATAGTCAGTGCGCCGTTGAGAGCGAACTTCATGTTACTGGTTCCGGAAGCCTCGGTGCCAGCCAGCGAGATTTGCTCAGAGAGATCCGCCGCCGGAATAATGAGCTGCGCGAGGCTGACGCTATAGTTGGGAACAAACACCACCTTCAGCTTATCTTTCACCAGCGGATCGTTGTTAATGACCTCTGCTACGTCGTTAATAAGGTGGATAATGTGCTTCGCCATGTAGTAGGCCGATGCCGCTTTACCCGCAAAAATCGTCACCCGGGGTACCCACTCCGCTGACGGGTCGGCCTTGATGCGGTTATAGCGGGTTATCACGTGCAGGACATTCATCAGCTGCCGCTTGTACTCGTGAATACGCTTGATTTGCACGTCGAACAGCGCATCCGGGTTAACAACCACGTTGAGCTGCTGGCCGATATAAGTCGCCAGCCGTTTTTTATTGGCCAGCTTGGCTTTACGGACCGCCTGATGCACCGTCGGGTAATCGATATGCTGTTTTAGATCGTTCAGCTGGCTCAGATCGGTACGCCAGGTCTGCCCGATATTCTCGTCCAGCACTTCGGAAAGCGCAGGGTTGGCGAGTGCCAGCCAGCGGCGCGGCGTAACGCCGTTCGTTTTGTTGCTGAACCGCATCGGGAAAATGCTGGCGAAGTCGGCAAACAGGGACTGCACCATCAGGTTCGAATGAAGCTCAGACACGCCATTGACCTTGTGGCTAACCACCACCGCAAGCCACGCCATGCGCACACGCCTGCCGTTGGATTCATCGATGATAGACGCCCTGCCCAACAGTCCGGTGTCGTCCGGGTACTGCTCCTGCAGCGTCTTCAGGAAGTAATCGTTAATTTCAAAGATTATCTGCAAATGGCGCGGCAGGATCTTGCCGAGCATCTCTACCGGCCAGGTTTCCAGCGCTTCGCTCATCAGGGTGTGGTTGGTGTAGGAGAAGACCTGGCAGGTGACCTCAAACGCCTCTTCCCATTCAAACTTATGTTCGTCAATCAGCAGCCGCATCAGCTCGGGAATCGACAGCACCGGATGGGTGTCATTCAGGTGGATCGCAATTTTATCCGCGAGGTTGGCGTAGGTTTTATGCAGCTGATAGTGGCGACTCAGGATGTCCTGCATGGTGGAGGAAACCAGGAAATACTCCTGGCGCAGGCGCAGTTCCCGGCCCGAGTAGGTGGAGTCATCGGGATAAAGCACGCGGGAAACGTTCTCTGAGTGGTTTTTATCCTCCACCGCCGCAAAATAGTCGCCCTGGTTAAACTTACCCAGGTTTATCTCGCTGCTCGCCTGAGCGTTCCACAGCCTCAGGGTGTTGGTCGCGTCGGTATCGTACCCCGGAATAATCTGGTCATAGGCTACGCGAGGATCTCTTCAGTTTCGACCCAGCGCGACTTTTTGCCTTCCTGCTGAATACGCCCGCCGAAACGCACCTTGTAGCGCGTATTGTGGCGCTTAAACTCCCACGGATTGCCGTACTCCAGCCAGTAATCCGGCGACTCTTTCTGGCGGCCATCAACGATATTCTGCTTAAACATACCGTAGTCGTAGCGAATGCCGTAGCCTCGCCCCGGTAAACCCAGCGTGGCCATAGAATCAAGGAAACAGGCGGCGAGACGGCCAAGACCGCCGTTGCCAAGGCCGGGGTCGTTCTCCTCGTCAATCAACTCTTCCAGTTCAAGCCCCATCTCCTCGAGGGCGTTTTTCACATCTTCATAAATGCCGAGGGAGAGCAGCGCGTTCGACAGCGTACGTCCGATAAGAAATTCCATCGACAGGTAGTAAACCTGGCGGACATCCTGCGACAGCTGGGCCCGGTTAGAACGTAACCATCGCTCAACCAGCCGGTCACGAACGGCAAAAAGGGTGGCGTTCAGCCATTCATGTTTATTGGCGATAGCAGGGTCTTTCCCTATCGTAAACATTAACTTATAGGCAATGGAATGTTTCAGTGCCTCGACACTCAGCGTGGGTGATGCATAGGAAAAGGGTGCGTTCATATCAGTGATTCCTGGTGTATGGGTAATTACAACAAGCGTTGATAAAGGTCGCGGTATGCCTGCGCCGCTACCTGCCAGCTAAAATCCATATTCATCGCCTGCCGCTGCACAAAACGCCACAGCGACGGACGGGACCACAGCACGAAAGCACGCCGGATCGCGCGGAGCAGCGACCAGGCATTACTGTCTTCAAATACAAAACCGGTCGCCATACCGTCCGCCAGGTTTTCCAGCGAGGTATCAGCCACGGTATCGGCCAGGCCACCTGTTCGCCTTACCAACGGCAAAGTGCCGTATTTCAGGCCGTAGAGCTGTGTTAAGCCGCAGGGTTCAAAGCGACTTGGAACCAGAATGACGTCCGCGCCGCCCATGATGCGGTGGGAAAATGCCTCGTGATAACCAATTTGTACCCCAACCTGGCCAGGATATTCGGCCGCTGCGGCCAGGAACCCTTCCTGCAGCACGGGATCTCCGGCTCCCAGCAGCGCCAGCTGCCCTCCCTGCTCCAGTAACCCGGGCAGCGCTTCAAGCACCAGATCGAGCCCTTTCTGGCTGGTCAACCGGCTGACTACCGCAAACAGCGGCACTTTGTCATTCACCTTGAGCCCCATCGCTATCTGAAGCTGGCGTTTGTTCTCTGCCTTCTCTTCCAGCGCATCGCGGGTGTAGCGTGAAGCCAACAGCAGATCGTTTTTCGGGTCCCAAATTTTATCGTCAACGCCGTTTAAAATACCCGACAGCCGCCCCTCACGCTGGCGCTGGCGCAGCAGCCCCTCCATGCCATAGGCAAAATGCGGATCGGTTATCTCCCGGGCATAGGTAGGGCTGACGGCGGTAATATGATCGGCGTAATAAAGCCCGGCCTTCAGGTAGGAGATCTGCCCGTAAAACTCCAGTCCATTCATGTCGTAGAACCACCACGGAAGCTCGATTTCACTTAAGTGGTGAGCATAGAACATCCCCTGATAGGCAAGGTTATGCACGGTAAAGACCGATTTCGCAGGCCGCCCGCGCGCGGCCAGATAGGCCGGGGCCAGCCCGGCGTGCCAGTCGTGGGCATGCACCACATCCGGGTGCCAGAAAGGATCAAGCCCACAGGCCATTTCCGCGCCTACCCAGCCAAGCAGCGCAAATCGCAGCACGTTGTCCTGGTAAGCAAACTGATTGGTGTCGTGATAGGGGCTTCCCGGCCGGTCATAGAGATGAGGCGCATCAATCAGGTAGATCCCAACGCCATTGTAGTGACCGTAGAGCAGGCGCATCTCGCCTGCGAACGTCTGTCGGTGGGCAACCACCTGAATATCTTCGATTCCTCGCCTGATATCAGGAAAGGCGGGAAGCAGCACGCGTGTATCGACGCCGCCGGCGATTTGTGCCGCCGGTAAAGCGCCCAGCACATCCGCAAGGCCGCCTGTTTTTAGCAGAGGAAACATCTCGGAACAGACATGTAAGACCTGCATTATCGCTCCCATTTTCGGAAAGTCGCGGCGCTGTGTTAGCCATCAGGCAACGCCAAACGATAAAATAACCGCGCACGGCATTACCCGTGCGCAGGCTAATCTTCTACGCGCTTTAGCTCTACAGCTTCGCCAGCATCGCGCGCGTAACCAGTACAATGCCCTCTTCAGAGCGATAGAAACGGCGGGCATCCTCTTCTGCATTCTCGCCAACCACCATCCCCTCGGGGATTACGCAGGCGCGGTCGATAATGCAGCGGCGCAATCGACAGGAGCGGCCGACGATAACGTCCGGCAGCAGAACGGATGAGTCGATGTTGCAAAATGAATTAATGCGCACCCGCGGAAACAGCACCGACTGCACAACCACCGAGCCGGAGATAATGCAGCCGCCGGAAACCAGCGAGTTCAGCGTCATGCCGTGGCTGCCGGAGCGGTCCTGCACAAACTTCGCGGGCGGCAGCGGTTCCATGTGGGTTCGGATGGGCCAGGCCTGGTCATACATATCCAGTTCCGGCATCACCGAGGCCAGGTCGAGGTTCGCCTTCCAGTAGGCTTCCAGCGTTCCCACATCGCGCCAGTAAGGCTCGGCGTTAGGATCGGACTGCACGCAGGAGAGCGGGAACGGGTGAGCATAAGCCTCTCCCGCCCGCGTAATTTTAGGAATGATGTCTTTGCCAAAATCGTGGCTGGAGGTCTCATCCTGGTCATCTTCCTCCAGAAGTTTGAACAGGTAATCCGCATCAAAGATATAAATCCCCATGCTTGCCAATGACTTACTGCTGTCATTTGGCAACGTTGGCGGGTTTTCCGGCTTCTCCACGAAGTCGACAATCTTTTCATCAACGTCCACCGCCATCACGCCAAACGCCGAAGCCTCTGCCACCGGCACAGGCATGCAGGCCACGGTGCAGCGTGCGCCCTTCTCGACGTGATCGATCAGCATGCGCGAGTAGTCCTGCTTATAAATATGGTCCCCGGCGAGGATCACCACATACTCGGCGTCATAGCGGCGGATAATGTCCAGATTCTGGGTCACGGCGTCCGCCGTTCCGCGATACCAGTTTTCACCATGCACCCGCTGCTGGGCGGGCAGCAAATCCACAAACTCGTTCATCTCTTCGCTAAAAAAAGACCAGCCGCGCTGGATATGCTGCACCAGGGTGTGTGATTGGTACTGAGTAATCACCCCAATACGGCGAATACCGGAGTTAATGCAGTTGGAAAGTGCAAAATCAATAATGCGGAACTTGCCGCCAAAATGGACCGCAGGTTTGGCGCGTGTCGACGTAAGATCCTTCAGCCGGGTCCCGCGGCCGCCAGCCAGAATTAGCGCAACGGATTTGATGGGCAGCTGGCGGGCCAGCATCAGCGGATCGTTTTTCTCAAACCTGACCATAACGAACTCCTTTTTCATGACTTATGGAACACGCAGACTCCGTGCGCAGGACCATGCCATAAGACCATCACGACCGGGTTGTCCTCTCCGGCAAATGGAGGAACGGCGCGCCATTCCCCTTCAGGTAGAACGATGTCCGCAACGTCTTCGGTTGCGTTAATGGTTATCAGCCAGCGATCGGAAAGCTGGATTTGCAGGCGGTGAACGCCACACTGCCACTCATCGACGCTCAGGGGCTGCGCTTCTTTGTTCAGCCAGCGAACGTTGTCGTCCCCGACTTCCCACCAGCGGTTGGCGGTCAGCGCGGGAATAGCCTGCCGCAGGTGAATGAGCGCCGCAGTAAAGGAGGCCAGCCCGTCGTTTCCCTGCTCCCAGTCGAGCCAGGTGAGCACATTGTCCTGACAGTAGGCATTGTTGTTGCCGTGCTGGCTGTGACCGTGCTCATCTCCGGCGAGCAGCATCGGCGTTCCCTGCGAGAGCAGCAGCGTGGTCAGCAGCGCATGTACGCTGTCGCGACGCCGTTCCTTGGTAATCAGATTGGCTTCAAGTCCTTCATAGCCATAATTATTGCTAAAGTTGCTTTGGGTGCCGTCGCGGTTATCTTCGCCGTTGGCTTCGTTATGTTTCTGGTTAAAACTCACGCAGTCCCGCAGCGTAAATCCATCGTGAGCGGTGACGAAATTAATGCTGGTGGAGGGCAGCCTTTCTCCGTGGCGATAGACGTCGCTTGAGCCGGCAAAACGGCAGGCGAATCCTCCCAAAGAGAGATCCTGCCGCAGCCAGAAGCGGCGCATACCGTCCCTGAAATGATCGTTCCATTCAGCAAACAGCGGAGGGAAGTTACCCACCTGATACCCCCCCTGGCCAATATCCCAAGGCTCGGCGATAAGCTTCACCTGCGACAGGTGCGGATCGTTTTTGATCGCCTCAAACAGCGGCGCATCCTGACGGAATTCTGGCGTGCGTCCCATCACCGAGGCCAGGTCAAAACGAAAACCGTCAACGTGGAAGCTGTCCACCCAATAGCGCAGGCAATCCGTCATCTGGGCAACCACGCCCGGCGTGCTTAAATTCAGGGTATTCCCGCAGCCGGTCCAGTTCTGATAATCGCCGTTGTCCATTAACCAATAATAGCTACGGTTATCGATTCCGCTCAGCGACAGGGTTGGCCCGTCCTTATCCAGCTCGGCGCTATGGTTCAGCACGATGTCGAGAATGACCTCAATGCCGGCCTTGTGCAGCGCTTTGATTGCCCCTCTTAGCTCATTGGCCGCCCTGTGGGGATTCCGATCGACCGCGTAGTAGCTTTCGACGGCATAGAAAACGCGTGGGTTATAGCCCCAGTAATTGCTAAGGCCGAGCTGTGAAATACGAGGTTCGGTAACAAAATGCGCCACGGGCAGCAGCTCGATGGCCGTGATCCCCAGGCGTTTGAAATAGTCGATCATCACCGGATGGCCCAGCGCCGCATAGGTACCACGCTGCTCTTCAGGGATCCCTGGATGAAGCAGCGTGAGCCCGCGAACGTGCGCTTCGTAGATAACCGTGTTGCCCCAGGGCGTCCGCAGCGGCTGGTCATCTTCCCAGTCAAATTGCTCTCTGACCACGACACACTTCGCCATGTATGGCGCGCTGTCTTCAGGATCGGGTTGATCGTAGCCGCAGTGAAAATGCGGATGATCTTCAACGCCGCCCACCACTACGCGGGCGCAGGGATCGAGCAGCAGTTTGGCAGGATTAAAGCGGTTTCCTTTTTCCGGCTCCCATGGCCCGTGAACCCGGTAGCCGTATAACAGACCCGGTTTGCCCTCCGGCAAATAGCCGTGCCAGATATCCCCGGTGCGCGACGGCATGTCAAAGCGCCGCTCGTGGCCATGTTCGTCGAACAGACAAAGCTCTACCTTCTCCGCATGCACCGAATAGAGCGTGAAGTTGACGCCCTTGCCGTCATAGCTGGCACCATAGGGAGCCGGATGGCCCTGAGTCAGCTGCGTCATGCTTCACCTTCCCGCACCAGCCAAAGGGTAGACAGCGGCGGCAGCGTAATGCACAGCGAATGCTCACGCCCGTGGCTCGGCACCGCCTCACTCCGCACCGTGCCGCTGTTGCCAGCGTTGCTGCCGTGATAGTGCATGGAGTCGGTATTCAGCTCCTCGCGCCAGCGTCCCGGCTGATGAATACCGAAGCGATAGTGGTAACGCGGCACCGGCGTAAAGTTACTGGCGACGATCACTTCATTTCCCTCGGCGTCACGCCGTACAAAAACAAAGACCGAATTCGCCTTATCTTCCACCACCAGCCATTCAAAGCCGTAGTCGTCAAAATCCAGCTGATGCAAAGCCGCATGACGCCGGTAGGTATGATTCAGGTCGCGGACCAGGCGCTGCACGCCGTGGTGCCAGTTATCGCCGCCCTGCAGTAAATGCCAGTCGAGGCTGCTGTCGTGGTTCCATTCGCGCCCCTGGGCAAATTCATTGCCCATAAACAGCAGCTTCTTACCGGGGAAGGCCCACATCCAGCCATAGTAGGCTCGCAGGTTAGCGAACTTCTGCCAGGCGTCTCCCGGCATGCGGTCGAGAATCGATTTTTTGCCGTGAACGACTTCATCGTGCGAAAGCGGCAGGACGAAGTTTTCGGTACTGTTGTAGAGCATACCGAAGGTCATTTTATCGTGATGATGCTGGCGGTAGATCGGATCAAGCTTCATGTAATCGAGCGTGTCGTGCATCCAGCCCAGATTCCATTTAAACCAGAAACCCAGGCCGCCCATACTCGGCGGACGCGAGACGCCGGCAAAATCGGTGGACTCTTCCGCCATCGTCACCGCGCCCGGCGTTTGCTCGCCGATAATGCGGTTGGTATTGCGCAGGAACTCAATGGCTTCCAGATTTTCGCGACCGCCGTACTCATTCGGCACCCACTCCCCCTTCTCCCGGCTATAGTCGCGATAAATCATTGAGGCCACGGCATCCACCCGCAGGCCGTCTATGCCAAAACGCTCAATCCAGTAGAGCGCGTTGCCAACCAGATAGTTACAGACTTCACGTCGACCATAGTTGTAAATCAGCGTGTTCCAGTCCTGGTGATAGCCTTCACGCGGGTCGCTATGCTCATACAGCGCGGTACCGTCAAAGGTTGCCAGCCCGGCGTCATCCGTCGGGAAATGCCCTGGCACCCAGTCGAGCAAAACGTTAAGCCCGGCCTCGTGGGCGGTTCTGATGAGGTAGAGAAAGTCGTCGCGCGTGCCAAAGCGGCGCGTGGGGGCATAAAGCCCCTGAGGCTGATAGCCCCAGCTGCCGTCAAACGGATGTTCGTTAACCGGCAGCAGCTCAAGATGGGTAAAGCCCATCTCCTTGACGTAGGGAATAAGCTGATCAGCCAGTTCGCGGTAGCTAAGCCAGAAGTTATTGTCGCTATGGCGGCGCCAGGAGCCGAGGTGTACTTCATAGATTGAGATTGGCTGGTCAAAACCGTTGGCTTTTTGCCGCTCAGGGCTAAGCGTAGTTTTTTCCGGCAGACCGCAAATCAGAGAGGCGGTTTCGGGACGCATTTGCGCTTCAAAAGCGTAGGGATCGGCCTTAATGCGCAGGTTTCCGTCGGCATCCAGCAGCTCAAATTTATACAGCTGCCCGTTGTGCGCTCCGGGGATGAACAGTTCCCAGATACCGCTTTCCCGCCGCAGCCGCATCGGATGCCGGCGGCCATCCCAGTAGTTAAACTGCCCGACGACGGAGACACGCCTGGCGTTCGGCGCCCAAAGCGAGAAGCGTATTCCCGCTACGCCATCCATCGTGTCGGCGTGCGCTCCCAGCGTTTCATAGGGGCGTAAATGGGTCCCTTCGGACAGTAGCCAGCTATCCAGCTCCTGAATCAGAGGGCCAAAACGGTAGGGATCGTCGATCAGGTTTTCCTGACCGTGCCAGACCACCGCAAGCTGGTAGCGAAAGAAATTTTTACGACGAGGAATCAGTCCGCAAAAGAAGCCCCGGGAATCGAGGCGCTCAAGCTGACCCACTTTGCGGCCCGTTTTCGGCTCAATAACCCAGACTTCGGTGGCGTCAGGCAGCAGCGCGCGGACTTCGAGCCCGGCGTCGGTTTGGTGCATCCCCAGCAGGGAAAACGGATCGGCAAAGTGACCCGTAATGAGCGCATCGATCACGTCTCTTTCCGGCAGAACAGGCATGGTATTTTCCTTTTTTATGTGCCGCCAACGCCCCCCGCTACGCCGCCGCGCAGGTACGACACTTATCATTGACCTGACGAACGGCGCTTAACTCCTGTAAGCCGGTTCGCCCAATACTCGCCAAAACGCAGACGCGTGCTGACTTAAGCATAGCCAACGCTTTATTAACTCCTCGTGAAATATCTTAATAACGTTGTTTTACCCCATATTGCGGCGCTGTGTTTTAGCATCGGATGGGATAGTGAGTTTTTCAGGAAGAACAGAATCAGTAGCATTGGCAACCTCCGGTCATTGGTTGCATGTCGCCAGTGGACTTTGCGGGAGTTCCATCCCGACGTCTGATTGTGCGGGTGTACAGAAAAGATACTCCTGCCTACCGGCTGCAACAATATCTATTCCCGCAATACAGATCGCAAAACCACCATTCGAAACCGCTATATCAACAACTATATAGCGATGGCATGACCCGCATCAAAAACGCTTCAGCGCTTTTCCCTTTAACTGTTCACGCTGCACCTCACATCCCTAACACTATAAAAATAAAGGTTTTCCCAATGCGTACTGTTTTATCACCCCTGGCACTTTGCCTCTTTACGCCGCTCTCTCTCGCCGCACTTTCGGATGTCGAAGACGTTATCGTGGTGACGGGCGACAGCCGCAACGTACAGCAGCAAACGTCCTCCCTGGTCTCGGTGAGCCGTGAAACGATGGAGCAACAGGGTAGCCTGACGGTGGCCGATGCCCTGCAGCATGTGCCGGGCATTCAACTTCGCTACGGCGGCCAGGGCGTACCACAGCTTGATATTCGTGGCTATAAGTCGCGGGACATCACCTTTCTGGTCAACGGCGTACCGCAAAACAGCGCGTGGAATAGCCAGTTTGATCCGCAGCTCATCCCGGCAGGGATGATTGAACGCATCGATATCATCAAAGGCGGTTCCGGCTCACTGCTGTACGGGTCCGGCGGCTTCGGCGGCGTGATTAACGTCATCACCCGCCAGGGCGATAGCGAACCGCAGAGCACGCTCGCCGTCGGCGCGGGCAACGGCGGGCATTACACCGCAAACGCCAGCACCCACGGGGCCGCCGGGGCGCTGGATTATGCCGCAAGCTACGCCTGGGACAGCAAAGAGGGCTTTCCCATGGCGGCAGATTTCACCCCCATCGGGCAGCAGGGCGACGGACGGCGCAGCAACAGCGATAACCGCAATCACACCCTCGCCACCTCTCTCAACTGGCAGGCCAGCGAAGCTACTCGCCTGGGGCTCAACCTCAACTATCGCCACGATAGCTGGGGCGTTCCCGATAAGCTGGGCGGCAACGGCACGGGCGGTGGCGGTGGCGGTGGCGGTGGCGGTGGCGGGAAAGGTAACGCGAAAGCCGGAGGAGGCGGTAGCGGCCCGGCGTGGAACACTATGCGGGTCGATCCGCTGGAACACTACGATGTACAAACCACGTTCTCCCACCAGCTGGCAGGCAGCAACACCCTGCGCGGCTACGCCTGGTATAGCCACGAAACCCGAGACAATCCGTATCTTGCGAAATCTGTCGAACGCCTGCAGCGCACCCGCACGGAGAGCTATGGCAGCAACCTGCAGTGGATAAGCCAGCTGAGCCGTGAACATACGCTCACCAACGGCGTCACCCTCGCGGAAGACCGCTGGCGCTGCAGCGGCGACGACTGTACAGCGCAACAAAACCGCCACCGCATCGGCCAGCAGGAGTGGGTAGCGGAATATCAGTTCCAGCCCAATGACAGGCTTGGAGTGACGCTCAGCGGTGCGCTGTATCATAACGATCGCGCCGGAGGTACAGACTACGCCGCACAGGCAGGGGGCTACTGGTACCCCTGGCAGGACACTCGTCTTTTCACCACCGCCGCGCGGCGGATCCGCTTCCCGGATCTCAGCCAGCTGTACGACATCGAGTACGGCAACCGCACGCTGGTACCAGAAACCTCGCACTACTTCGAAGTCGGCGTCGAGCAAGTTTTACTGAGCCGCGTTCAGCTCAAGCTTAGCGCCTCGGTCAGCGATGTTTATCACTCTATAGAAAAATCAGCGCTGACCGATCGTTTCACTAATTTCGATCGCTACCGATTCTGGAACATCGAGCCGGGGGTTCACTATTTTATCTCTGAGAGCACCGATCTGGCCCTGGGCTACTCGTGGCTGAAGGCTGAGAACAAAGGCGATGACACCAGCCGCTCAGCGCTGCAGGGCCGTCCCACCCACAGCGCGTGGCTGGCGCTGAACACCCGCCTGCCGCTTGATCTCTCGGCCTCAATCAGGGCGGAGAGCTTTTGGGACTCGGTGCAGTACCAGGGCCAGAGCGAAACGCCGGTGAAGCTCGACAACTATACCCTGGTGGGCCTCAGCCTCTCCGGGCCGTCGCCGTGGGCGCCGCTCACCTGGCAGATCGCGGTCAATAACCTGTTTGACGAAAACTATGCCCAGGCGCTGAACCTTCCGCGCCCAGGCCGCGAGTACCTGCTGCAGTTAAAAATGAATTTTTAAAGGAACCGACCATGTTGAATCTTCGACAACCCCTCTGCGGCGCGCTGCTGCTGACCACCCTGCTCACGCCCTCTATTACCCGTGCACACCAACCCTCGCCTGCGCACATCCGGGTAGCGGTGATCGGCGGGATGATGTACTCGAACCTCTGGCAGACGCTCAGCGCCCGCTTCGAGCAGCAGCATCCGGAGTACCGTATTGAGGTGGTGGCAAAAGGCCAGCGGCCAAAGCTTGCAAAGGCGATGGAGGAAGGCAAAGTTGACCTGCTGACCATGCACTCCGGCGATATTACGACCGATTTGGTTGCCAACGGCCACGGGATCCATATGCGACCGTGGACGCGTAACGATCTGGTTATCTGGGGGCCGAGGGAAGATCCGGCGGGTATTCGTGGGATGAAAGACGGCGCGCTGGCGCTGGCGAAAATCGCCGCCAGCAAAAGTCCGTGGATAGATTTTCAGGGCATCGGGCCGCGAGAGATGGCGCACAGCCTGTGGGCCCGTGCCGGGGTGCGTCCGGAAGGTGACTGGGTTTTGAAAGACAGTTTACCCGGCGGGCACGGCATCCTGAGCCAGATTGCTGACCGCCACGCCTATATCATCACCGGGCGGATGCCGGTGCTGCTTGGCAAGTGGACGCCAGATCCGCGCGTCGAGATCCTCGTTGACGGTGACCCGACGATGCGCCGCCCTTATATCGTGATGGAAACCAACCCGCTTCGTCATCCCGGGGTGAACAGCGCCGGGGCACGGGCGCTGGCAGATTTTCTGCTAAGCCCAACTACCCAACGCTTTTTGCTGAGCTACGACGGCAGCGTGAAGGACGGCAAGCCTTTGTTCTACCCGGTCTGGCCGCAGTGTAAAAGCCGCCAGCCCGCCTAGTGCGACTAAGCGTTACCTCACAAGCAGCAAATGGCAGGCAAAAAAAGAGGGGCCACAAGGCCCCTGAGACTGCTGACACAGTTCATTTACCTTAAAAGGCCCGAACTTCGGTCTAATAAAAACAATGAATTGTGTTCTCTGGTTTACCCCAAACATCCGAAAACCACGTTTTTCGGGTGTTTGTCATCAAACTGAGGGGCCACAAGGCCCCTCCGGTAACTACGTATAACTATGCCAGCGACCGCAGCATTCTGCGCAACGGTTCGGCGGCGCCCCACAGCAGCTGATCGCCGACGGTGAACGCGGAGAGATACTCAGGCCCCATGTTCAGCTTACGCAGTCGGCCTACCGGCGTAGAGAGCGTGCCGGTCACCGCGGCTGGCGTCAGCTCGCGCATGGTGATCTCGCGGTCGTTTGGCACCACTTTCGCCCACGGATTGTGTGCGGCCAGCAGTTCTTCTACGGTTGGGATGGAAACATCTTTCTTCAGCTTGATGGTAAACGCCTGGCTGTGGCAGCGCAGCGCGCCCACGCGCACGCACAGACCGTCCACCGGGATCGCCGAAGAGGTGGCCAGGATTTTGTTGGTCTCTGCCTGACCTTTCCACTCTTCACGGCTCTGGCCGTTGTCGAGCTGCTTGTCGATCCACGGGATCAGGCTGCCGGCCAGCGGCACGCCAAAGTTATCCACCGGCAGTTTTCCGCTGCGGCCAAGCTCGGTGACCTTACGTTCGATATCCAGGATTGCCGAAGCCGGGTTCGCCAACTCGGTGGAAACCTCACCGTAAAGCTGCCCCATCTGGTTCAGCAGTTCACGCATATGGCGCGCGCCGCCGCCGGAAGCGGCCTGGTAAGTGGCAACGGACACCCAGTCAACGAGGTCATTAGCGAACAGGCCGCCGAGGGACATCAGCATCAGGCTCACGGTACAGTTACCGCCAACGAAGGTTTTAACGCCTTTGTTCAGGCCTTCCTGAATCACGTGCTGGTTGACCGGGTCAAGGATGATAATCGCGTCATCTTTCATGCGCAGAGAAGAAGCCGCGTCAATCCAGTACCCCTGCCAGCCGCTTTCACGGAGCTTTGGATAGATTTCGTTGGTATAATCGCCGCCCTGGCAGGTCACTATGATATCCAGCGCCTTCAGCGCTTCCAGATCAAAGGCGTCCTGCAGTGTACCGCCGGTCGTGCCGGCAAATGTAGGGGCTGCCTGCCCAAGCTGGGAAGTGGAGAAGAAAACCGGATGAATGGCGTCAAAATCGCGCTCTTCCACCATGCGTTGCATGAGTACAGAGCCGACCATACCGCGCCAGCCAATAAAACCAACATTTTTCATAGCGACTTAATCCTGCAGAGATGATTGCGTGTGTAAGCGCTGGCAGTGAGCCAGAACATCACTCCACCTTACAAAATGCAGCCAAAGTCGCAAGTGAAATTAATCAATGATATCCGCCGTGTCAGAAACAAAGCTTATTAATAGAAACACCTTGCCAGATTTTGGGGAAAACAGATGACTGAAATCATATCCGCAGCGGTACTCCTGATCCTGATTATGGACCCGCTCGGCAACCTGCCGATCTTTATGTCGGTACTAAAACATACGGAGCCAAAGCGTCGCCGGGCCATCATGATCCGCGAACTGCTGATTGCCCTGCTCCTGATGCTTATCTTCCTGTTCGCTGGGGAGAAAATTCTTGGTTTCCTGAATTTGCGAGCGGAAACCGTTTCAATCTCCGGCGGCATTATTCTGTTCCTGATCGCCATCAAGATGATTTTCCCGGGCCAGGAAGGCAGTTCGTCTGGCCTGCCCGCCGGTGAAGAGCCGTTTATCGTGCCGCTGGCAATTCCGCTGGTCGCGGGTCCCTCTCTGCTGGCTACGCTGATGCTGCTGTCGCACCAGTACCCCAACCAGATGGGGCATCTGGTGGCCGCGCTGATGCTGGCCTGGGGCGGTACCGTCGCGATTCTTCTGCAGTCATCCCTGTTCCTGCGCCTGCTGGGTGAAAAAGGGGTTAACGCCCTCGAGCGTCTGATGGGGCTGGTGCTGATTATGATTTCCACCCAGATGTTCCTCGACGGGATCCGTGCCTGGATGCGGGGATAAAACAAGGCCCTCTGCCTAAAAGGGAGAGGGCCTGATCAGAAGCAACAAAAAAGGCAGCCTCCGATGAGAGCTGCCTTTTTTCTGGTCAGAATGTTTTAGCTCAGCAGGCTGAAGGCAATCATCCCGACAATCGCCCCGGTAGTGCCGAGGATGGTTTCCATCATCGTCCAGGTCTTCAGCGTCTGCGCTTCGGATGCGCCGGTAAACTTACCGAACAGCCAGAAGCCCGCGTCGTTCACGTGGCTCACGACGATAGAGCCGCCCGCGATACAGACAGACAGCGCCGCCATCTGCGCGCCGTTATAATGCAGCTGTTCGATCACCGGCATCACCAGGCCAACGGCTGTCAGGCAGGCTACGGTAGCGGAGCCCTGAATAATACGTACCGCCGCCGCCAGCACGAAGCAGGTAATGGCGATAGGCAGGCCCATACCGGTCAGCGCTTCACCCAGAGCCGGGCCCACGCCGGAGTCAACCAGCACCTGTTTGAACACGCCACCGGCACCGATAACCAGCAGGATAATGCCCGCTGGCTGCAGCGCCTGGCCGCACACCGCCATCACTTTCTCTTTATCCATTCCCTGGCGGTAAGCCAGGCCATAAATCGCCACCAGACAGGCCACCAGAATCGCGGTGAACGGGTGGCCGATGAACTCGAGCCATTCGTACAGCGAGGAGCCCGGCGCAGTAAAGCGAGCGGCAATCGTTTTCAGACCAACCAGCACCAGCGGCAGCAGAATCAACGACAGGCTAAAACCAAAGGAGGGCAGCTTGCCTTCGCCCAGGTGCGGCTCAGAGATATCGTCGGGGATTTTCAGCTCAACAAATTTGCTGATGAAGTTCCCGAACAGCGGCCCGGCAATGATCATGCCCGGGATCGCGGCGCACAGGCCAATCAGGATCATCCAGCCAAAGTCGGCGTGCATTTGCGATGCCAGCAGCATCGGCGCTGGCCCCGGCAACAGGAACGCGGCAGCGGCGGCTACGCCCGCAAACAGCGGGATCACCAGCTTCACCAGATTGGTGCCGGTATGGCGCGCCATCGAGAACGCCACGCTGATCAGCAGGACAATGGCCACCTCAAAGAACAGAGGTAGCGCACAAATCAAACCCGCCAGGCCGATCGCATAGTGCGCACGGCTGTGGCCGAACGATTTCAGCATCTTGACGGCTATCTGATCCACCGCGCCGGTTTCATGCAAGATTTTGCCGAACATGGCGCCAAGCGCGACCACAATAGCCAGGAAGCCCAGCGTACCGCCCATGCCCTTCTGCATGGTATCGGCGATTTTGTCGAGCGGCATGCCGGAGAACAAACCGGCGCCAATAGAAACCACCATCAAGGCCACGAAGGCGTGCATACGTGCCTTCATCACTAAAAACAGCAGTAACAGCACGGAGCCGACTGCCGTTAAAACAAGCGTTAATGTACTCACTCTGCGCTGCCTTTGTTGATTAATGCGAGGGTGCTGGCGACAACGCCGTCCAGCGGCTGATCGATATCCACAACCAGTACGTCTTTCTCATCCGCCTGGGGCTCTTCCAGGGTTTCGAACTGGGTCACCAGCATCTGAGTTTTAAAGAAGTGGCCTTTGCGGGCCTTCAGACGGCTTTCGATCACCCCGAAATCGCCTTTCATATAGATAAAGGAGAGGTTCGGGTTACCGTCACGGAGCAGATCGCGATAGTGTTTTTTCAGCGCCGAACAGACGATCAGCGAAACTTTGTTGGTACGCTGCATCGCAAACGCGGCGTCATTTAACGCCTTAAGCCACGGGGTGCGGTCGTCGTCGTTCAGCGGCTCGCCAGAGGCCATTTTCAGGATATTGCTGCGGGGATGCAGGAAATCGCCGTCAAGAAACGCGGCGTTCAGCCGATGGGCAACTTCGCTGGCAACGGCGGATTTACCGCTGCCGGAGACGCCCATCAGGACATAAATATGGTGGTCGTGATTAGTAGTGCTCATGATGGCTCCGACTCTGAAACAAGCAATACGCCTGATCTTGTTACGGGTAACAGTTACCGATAACATTTTCCGGTCTGGATGGACAATAAGCAATAACCATTAGTTTGCAAAGCGTATAACTGTGAGCTGTATCAAATAAAATTTTCGGCCTAGATCGAGCCACCAGGCGACAGCGTAAAGCCTAAATCGAGCATCTTCGGGGTAATGATTTCGCCGCGAATACGCGCCAGCAGACGCTCTGCCCCGATACGCCCCATGCGCTCTCGCGGGGTGAGCACGCTAGCCAGACGGGGCTCCATAACCTGCCCGATATCGTGGCCGTGGAACCCGGCAATCGCCATATCTTCCGGGATACGTAGCCCCTGACGCTGGCACTCAAACGCCGCACCAATCGCTAAGTCATCGTTGGTGCAGAAGATGCTGTCGAGCTGCGGATATTCACGTTTTGCCTGGCGCAGCAGCTCAATGCCGGTGGAATAAGAGGAGGAGTTTTCAATCATCACGCTGTAGGGCGTCAGCCCGGCGTCAAGCATCGCCTGCTCGTAGCCCTTTTGTTTGATAAGGGTACGCTCATCGAGACGGGCGCCAAGATAGGCAACGTGCTTATGGCCGCGCGCGATGATGCTGGCCGTCATTTGGCGGGCCGCTTCGAAGTTATCGAACCCTACGGCGATATCCAGGCAAGGGGATACGCTGTCCATCAGCTCAACCACCGGAATACCGGCGACCTCAATCATCTTCAACGTGCGGGCCGTGTGGTTTCGCTCGGTCAAAATCAGCCCGTCGATGTTCCAGGAAAGCATGGACTCCAGACGCTCCTGCTCCAGCTCTGGCTTATAGCCGTAGTGGGCCAGCATGGTCTGATAGCCATGAGCATCGATGACGTTCTCAATGCCGCGAAGGACCTCGGCGAACACCTGGTTGGTCAGCGAAGGCAGCAGAACGCCGATGGCACGGCTGGTCGAATTAGAAAGAATGTCCGGCGCACGGTTCGGGATATAGCCCAGTTCATCTAACGCGGCGGCAATTTTAACCTGCAGCGCGGCAGACACCTGGTCGGGATTACGTAAGAAACGGCTGACCGTCATTTTGGTCACCCCAACGCGATCCGCAACATCCTGTAGTACCGGTCTTTTCTTTTTCATCGTCCTGCTTGGCTTATGAAGTTTCGACAGCCGAGTTTAGCACGGACAAAAGAAAACCCGCCCCTTTTTCAGGGACGGGTGTGACGGGTAACGTTTATACCGGCGGCAGATCGAACAGCAGGATTTCACTCGCTTCATTAGCGTGAATAGATATCGCCTGCTCATCCCACACCGCGACAGCATCGCTGGTTTTTACCTGCGTGCCGTTGATCGACACGTCGCCTTTTACGACCTGGATCCAGACGCGGCGGTCGGCCGGGATTTGATACACCGACTGCTCATCTTTTGCCAGCGCCCAGCGGGAAAGCTCCATATCCTGATAAACCTTCAGCGAACCGTCGCGTGCATCCGGAGAAAGCACCAGCTGGCGGCCCTGAGGCGCATCAAAACGGCGCTGATCGTAACGCGGCGTGATCCCGGTTTTTTCTGGAATAATCCAAATCTGGTACAGGCGCAGCGGCTCGGTCTGGCTGGCATTGTACTCGGAGTGGCGGATCCCGGTCCCGGCGCTCATAATCTGGAACTCACCCGCAGGCACTCGTTCTTTGTTGCCCATGCTGTCCTGGTGCTCCACGGCCCCTTCCAGCACATAGGTCAGAATTTCCATGTCTTTATGAGGATGGGTACCGAAGCCCTGGCCCGCATCGATAACGTCTTCGTTAATAACCCGCAGCGCCGAGAAGCCCATAAAGTGGGTGTCATAATAGTCGGCAAAAGAGAAAGTGTGCCAGCTGTCCAGCCAACCGTGGTTCGCATGGCCGCGGTCCTGTGCTTTTCTTAAGTAGATCATGTTATGTCCTCCGCAATTCGTTTGATGGGATAAGTGTGGACCCCTTTGGCAAAGAATCATAGAGGGTGAAAATTGACTCCTCTGTTCAAAAAAAATGAACGAGTCAGAGGAGCCAGAATGCTGTCAGGAGAGGCTTATTGTCGCAGGCGAGGGCTGTTCAAAGCCGCGTTCCAGAATTTCCAGGTTAGTGAGAGCTTCAATTTCTCTGACGTAATTAGGCTTGCCGTCGATCAGCGTGTCGTACAGCGCATCGTAGACGCGGCCATAGTCGCCCACTTCCGGTCTCCACTCCTCGCGCACCGTTTCACCGGCGTCGTTTACGTATTCAAGCGTGGCCACGCTGCTGTCCGCGCCGAACCCAGGCTCACCCGGCATGATGTAGGCTTTGAGGCTGGTTTCCTGCTGGTCGATACCGTACTTCACAAACGAGCCTTTGGTGCCGTGCACGATAAATTTCGGGTAATCGATTTTCACCAGGTGGCTGGTTTTCACGATAGCTTTGAGATCGCCATAGAACAGCTGGGCCTCGAAGGTATCGTCCGGGTTGGCTTTGTTGCGCAGGCTGCGGATGTCATAGGCGACGTGGTCCGGGCGGCCAAACAGAGAGATGATTTGATCCATGGTATGCACGCCAAGGCCGTAGAAGGCGCCGTCAGCCGGTTTACCAGGGTTTGCTGGCGCATCGGGGCGATACATATCAAAGTGGCTTTCAATTTCCACGATCTTGCCGAGTTTACCGCTCTCGATGGCTTTTTTCATCGTCAGGAAGCAGGCGTCAAAGCGGCGGTTCTGGTAAGGCGTGACCACCAGCCCCTTCTCCTTAGCCAGCGCAAACAGCTCGCGTGCTTCGGCAAGCGTTGGAGTAAACGGTTTTTCCACCAGCACGTTTTTACCCGCTTCCAGCGCCTTTTTCGCATAGTCGAAATGGCTGTCGACGTGGGTGCAAATCACCACCAGCTTAACCTTCGGGTCGCTGAGGATGTCATCAAGCTGGCTGGTAAAGTGGATCCCGGCGTACTGCGGTTGCTGCTCCAGCTCCGGCTTTTCGCTGCGGCGGAAGATATGGGCAACGTTGAGCTTATCTTTGCGTACCAGAACAAACGGAAGGTGGTAGCGGGTCGTACTTTTTCCAAAGCCGATGAAGGCACAGTGCAGAGTCATATCGTTATCCTTTTTGATTTAAGCTGCCTGTACCTTACTGCAAAGCCGTGCCACGTTATAGCCGCAGACTTCAAACCATCTTTAATTTTAAAGGTCGGGCGTAGCCAACGCCGCTAGGGCTTCAAATAAAAAGGGCAAAAAAAAAGCCAGCACCCGGCTGGCTAAAGTAATACTGGAAGCAATGTGAGCAATGTCGTGCTTTCAGGATGTCTCCGTTGGGGTCTCCCCTGAACGCATGGCAATAATAATCATTATCATTCGCACTTGTAAAGTGCTTTTTTTAAAAAAATAGCGTTGACTTGCCCCTCAAAGTCAATGATGTTTAAAAGGTTTTCCATAACTCATTGAGGAGAAAAGGATGAAATCAGTTGTTGTGCGTCACGCCGAACCTGGCGATGCGGAAGCCTTACAGAAAATGTATGCCCATCCGGCGCTTTACCGCGACACGCTACAGCTACCTCATCCTCCTCTAAAAGCCTGGCATGACCGAATTACCGCCCCCAGGCCAGGAAGCCGCAGTCTGGTAGCCTGCATCGACGATGAGATTGTCGGGCAGCTAACGCTCACGGTGGAGCAATCTCCACGCCGCAGCCACGTGGCCACTTTTGGCATGGGCGTGCATTTCGATCATCAAGGAAAAGGCGTCGCTTCGGCTTTGCTTAAGGAAATGGTTGGCCTGTGCGATAACTGGCTGCGCGTCGAGCGCATAGAGCTGACGGTGTATACCGATAACGCCCCGGCGCTGGCGGTGTATCGCAAGTTTGGCTTTGAGGTGGAAGGGACCGGGAAGCGATTTGCGCTGCGCGACGGCGAGTATGTGGACGCCTATTTTATGGCGCGTTTTAAACCGGAGTGATTTTTACCCTCACCCCGCCCTCTCCCTAAAAGGGAGAGGGGGAAACAAGCGACAGCTAATAGTGTTTATTACCGCCCTCTTCGTGAGGGGCAATCAATACCCCGCGGTTAAATCATCCACCGAACGCGGATCGGACGCACCATACAGCTTGCCGTCCGGCGCAATCATAATGCTCTGCGTGCTGCCCATCGCGGCCTTCACCTCGACGTTCTGCCCCTTCTCTTTCAGCAACCTCAGCGTATCCGGGCTAAAGCCCTTCTCCACCCGCAGTTCATCCGGCAGCCACTGATGATGGAAGCGCGGTGCGTTGGTCGCTTCGGCCACGTTCATCCCAAAATCAATGCTGTTCACCACCATTTGCAGCACGGTTGTAATGATACGGCTCCCGCCAGGGCTGCCGGTCACCAGCCAGGTTTTTCCGTCCTTCACCACGATGGTTGGCGACATAGAAGATAACGGACGTTTGTGCGGCCCCACGGCGTTGGCCTCTCCCCCTACCAGCCCGTAAACATTCGGTACGCCCGGCTTGGCGGAGAAGTCATCCATTTGGTTATTCATTAGAATACCGGTGTTACCGGCCACAATGCCGGTACCGAAGGTCGTATTCAGCGTATAGGTTACCGCCACCGCATTACCGTCTTTATCCACAACCGAGAAATGCGTGGTTTGGTTACTTTCATACGGGGCAAGGTCACCCGGCTTGATTTCACTCGACGGGCGAGCCTTGTTGATATCAATTTTCTCGGCCAGCGATTTTGCATAGGCCTTGCTGGTCAGCGCCTGCCACGGCACCTTCACGAAATCCGGGTCGCCAAGGTATTCCGAGCGATCCGCGTAGGCATATTTTTCCGCCTCGGCCATGATCTGCAGCGTGTCCGCGCTACCAAAGCCATATTTCGCCAGGTCGAAGTTTTCCAGGATATTAAGGATCTGCACGATGTGGATCCCGCCGGAGGACGGCGGCGGCATGGAATAGACTTCGTAGCCGCGATACTCACCGCTGACGGGCTTGCGCTCAATCGCCTTGTAGTTGGCTAAATCCGCCTTGCTTATCAGCCCGCCGTTTTTTGCCATCTCTTCGGTAATCTGGTCGGCAATCGCCCCTTTATAGAAGGCGTCGGGCCCCTGCTCGGCAATCATTTCCAGGCTTTTCGCGAGGTTGGCCTGTACCAGCTTGTCGCCTTTCTGCAGCGGCTCTCCGTCCGCTTTCCAGAAGATAGCCTTGCTGTTGGCATGGTTCGGAATCACTTCCGCACCGTACTGTTTAAGATCGTCTGCCAGCGCATCGTTCACAATGATGCCGTCACGCGCCAGCTTAATGGCGGGCTGCACGACTTTGTTAAGCGGCATCGTGCCGTATTTTTCCAGCGCCAGGCTAAACCCGGCAACCGTGCCCGGCGTGCCGGAGGCAAGGTGCGAGGTCAGCGACTTTTTGCTGTCGGCGTTGCCTTTATCGTCCAAAAACATATCCCGGCTGGCTTTTTCCGGCGCCATTTCCCTGAAGTCGATGGCGGTCGTTTTGCCGTCTTTGGTGCGCAGCATCATAAAACCACCGCCGCCGATATTGCCCGCCTGCGGGTGCGTGACCGCGAGGGCATACCCTACGGCGACCGCGGCATCCACCGCGTTACCGCCCTGCTTTAAAATATCGACGCCGACCTGAGTCGCCGCTGCATCCACCGAGGCCACCATGCCGTGTTCAGCGCGTACCGGATGGTAAACGTCCATTTCCACGCCATAAGAGACCGGTGGAGGCGCCGCTACCACCGACAAACACAGTCCAATTGTCAACGCCGGGATCGCAACCCAGCGCAAAGTTTTCCACTGCTTTATCATCGTTATATCCTCATTTACCCGGGGAAAGTCCCCGCTTAATCCTGGTTCACAAATCGGAAATAATCACCGTGATGAATGAAACGGAGTAAACTCAGGAGAACCGCTAAAGGGAGGAGGTAACGATGAAAAAGGTATGGCTTCTGGCAGCGTTTCTGCCGTTAACGGCGCTTGCGCAGCCGCTAAACACCACCAACAACCCCAATTTGCCGGGCTATCAAAACCCGAGCCAGCAGCGAATGCTGACGCAAATGCAAACTCAGCAATCCCAGCAGCAGGGAATATTAAAACAGCAGATTCAAACGCAGAGTCAGCAGCAGCAGCAGCGGCTTCAGACGCAGCTCAATAATAATCAGCAGCGCGTTTTGCAGTCGCAGCCGGGTATAAACCAGCAGCCGCTGCCGAACGCCAGTGGCGGGATGCTAAAAGGAAATAACGGCGGCATGCTGAAATAAAATAGTTCAGCGCTGCCGCCGCCAGACACGCCGTGGGGCGTTATGCGGAAAAGTTCGGGCCTATCTCGTCGATGCGGTCGGTACAGATAGCGTCGACGCCCCACTGCAGCAGCACTGCCGCGCGGTGGGGCACGTTCACGGTATAAACCAGGATGTAGAGTCCGGCCGCTTTCAGCGCCTTCACCCGATCCTCATCCAACAGCTGGTGGTTGAGGTGAATAGACACGCACTGCAGGCGCGTCGTCAGTGCCTGCCAGTCATCACGCCACTCGTCCAGCAGCAGGCCACGAGGCAGCTCCGGTGCAGCAAGCTGCGCGGCCTCCAGGGCTTCAATCTCAAAAGAAGAAAGCAGCGGCGCCGTTTGCCCGGCCCAAAGTTCACGGGCGGCCAGGGCAACCACTTTGCCGGTTTCTGCTTCCAGCCCGGTGGTCGGTTTTATCTCAATGTTCGCCATCATACCGTGCTGTTTACAGCGCTCGGCCACCTGAGAAAGCAGCGGCAACGGCTCGCCAGCATATTCACGGCTGAACCAGCTTCCGGCGTCCACTTTCAGCAGATTGTCCCAGGTTAGCTCTCCGGCAATTCCCCAGCCGTTGCTGGTACGCTCGAGCGTATCGTCGTGCAGCAGGAAGATTTGCCCGTCGCGCGAGAGTTTGGCGTCAAACTCAATCATCGTGTGGCCGTAACGCGCCCCGACGTCTATTGCCGCGAGGGTGTTTTCCGGCGCCAGTTTACCGCCGCCACGGTGGGCGACGATTTTTGGATAAGGCCAGTTGCTCATAAACGTTGTCCGTTTTTACCGTCAAAGAAGTGCAGATGTTCTTCCGGCAGATGAACCCAAAGCGTCGTCCCCGGCTGCGGACGCTCCTGATGCCCAAGGCGAATCACCACCTTTTGGCCACCCCAGCGGCCGTGCACCAGGTTATCAGCCCCCAGCATTTCAAGGGTTTCCACCACAATCGGTATGCCACCTGCTTCCTGAGAGCTTATCGCAATATGTTCCGGGCGAATACCCATCGTCATCGGACGCCCAACCCACTGCAGGCGCTGGCTGCCAATGGGTAGCGCCTCGCCGCCTTCCAGCTCAAAGCGTGAACCATCGATGCTGATGTTTCCATCCAGCAGGTTCATCGCCGGGGAGCCGATAAAGCTCGCCACAAAGCGGCTGGCAGGACGCTCGTAAACCTCAACTGGCGTGCCAATCTGCTCTGCCACGCCTTTGTTCATCACCATAACGCGCTGGGCGAGGGTCATCGCCTCAACCTGGTCGTGCGTCACGTACAAACTGGTGGTCTTCAGGCGACGGTGAAGCTGCTGGAGCTCAAGGCGCATCTGCACGCGCAGCTTGGCATCAAGGTTGGACAGCGGTTCATCAAACAGGAACACCGCCGGATCGCGCACGATGGCTCGCCCCATGGCGACGCGCTGACGCTGGCCGCCGGAAAGCTCGCGTGGGCGACGGGTCAGCAGCGCATCCAGCTCCAGAATACGGGCGGCTTCCAGCACCTTCTGGCGAATCTGCTCTTTGCCCAGGCCGCGAATTTTCAGCCCCCAGGCCATGTTCTCTTCCACCGTCATGTGCGGATAGAGCGCGTAGTTCTGGAACACCATCGCGATGCCGCGCTCTTTGGGTTCCATGTCGGTGACGCGCTGGCTGTCAATCCAGATATCCCCGCTGGTTACCTGCTCCAGCCCGGCCACCATGCGCAGCAACGTAGATTTACCGCAGCCGGAAGGCCCGACCATCACGATGAACTCGCCGTCCGCCACGTCCACGGTCAGCGGCTGAATCACCTGGGTTTTACCGTCCCAGCTCTTGGTTACTGCCTGTAATTTTAAACCAGCCATGAAAGGTTCCTACTTCTCACTATCAACCAGACCACGCACGAAGGCGCGCTGCATAACTAAAACGATAACCACCGGTGGGACAAGCGTCAGCAGCATCGCTGCCATGACCTGGTTCCACTGCGTGACGCCATCCCCGCTGGCAATCATGCCCTTGATCCCCGCCACGGCGGTGCCGAGGTCAGCGTCGGTGATAATCAGCAGCGGCCAGAGATACTGGTTCCAGCCGTAGATAAAGGTGATCACGAACAGCGCCGCCAGGTTGGTTTTGGACAGCGGCAGCACGATGTCGAAGAAAAAGCGCATCGGCGAGGCGCCGTCGATGCGAGCCGCTTCCATCAGCTCGTCTGGCAGCGTCATGAAAAACTGGCGAAACAGGAACGTCGCCGTGGCAGAAGCCATCAGCGGCAGCGTCAGACCGGTGTAGCTGTCTAGCATTTTCAGGTTAGAGATAACCTCAACCGTGGGGAAAATACGTACTTCGACCGGCAGCATCAGGGTGATAAAGATCATCCAGAAGAACAGGTTACGCAGCGGGAAGCGGAACCAGACGATGGCGAAGGCCGACAGCATCGACACGGCGATTTTGCCAATGGTGATCACCAGCGCCATCACCGTGCTGTTAAACAGCATGCGGCTAAATGGCGCGCTGTTGACCGCCACGCCGTTGGTCCAGATGTAGCTGATGTTTTCCCACAGATGGGTACCCGGGATCAGCGTCATCGGCGTATCGAACACGGCTTTGTTGTCCAGCGTCGCGGCGACAAACGCCACGTACAGCGGGAACAGGATGACGATAATGCCCAGAATCAGCATGGTGTGGCTGAAGATAGTCAGCCCGCGACGGTTCTCAATCATTGGTAGCGCACCTTACGTTCAACGAAGCGGAACTGAACCACCGTCAGGACAATCACCAGCAGCATCAGCACCACCGATTGCGCCGCCGAGGAAGAGAGATCCAGCCCGGCAAACCCTTCGCGATAAATCTTGTAGATAAGCGTGGTCGTCGCCTGCACCGGACCACCGCCGGTTGCCGCGTCAATCACCGGGAAGGTGTCGAAGAAGGCATACACCAGATTCACCACCAGCAGGAAGAAGCTCACCGGGGCGATAAGCGGCAGCGAGATAAAGAAGAAGCGGCGCACGGGGCCGGCTCCGTCAATGGCTGCGGCTTCCACCAGCGAGCGCGGAATCGACTGCAGGGCGGCGAAGAAGAACAGGAAGTTGTAGCTGATCTGCTTCCACACGGAGGCAAACACCACCAGGAACATCGCCTGGCCGCTGTTCTGCGCGTGGTTCCAGTTATAGCCAAACTCTTCCAGCACGTGGGTAATCAATCCGCGCCCTGGGTTAAACAGGAAAATCCACAGCACCGCGGCAATGGCGGGCGCTACGGCGTAGGGCAGCAGCATCAGCGTCTGATAAAGACGGCTGCCGCGCACCACATAATCGACCAGAGCGGCAAAAAACAGCGACGCCAGCAGGCCGCAGCCTGCCACCAGGCCACTGAAGATCATGGTGGTGTAGAAAGAGTCCAGATAGTAGCTATCGTGGAACAGCTGCACAAAGTTATCCAGGCCAACAAAGTGGCTGGAGAGACCAAACGGGTCAAGGTTTTGCAGCGAGTACCAGAGGGCTTCGCCCGCCGGCCAGATAAAGAAAATAACGGTGATGATCAGCTGCGGCAGGACCAGCGCATAGGGTAGCCAACTTGAACGGAACACCGGGCGAGATGATGACATAGGGTTACTCGGTTAATGTTATTACAGGCGGTGCTTTACCCTCTCCCTTTCAGGGAGAGGGTAAGGGTAGAACTTACGACTTGGTAGACTGCTCGAAGCGGCGCAGCAGCTGGTTACCACGCTCAACGGAGGCGTCCAGCGCCTGCTGAGGCGTTTTCTTACCGGTCCAGACAGACTCCAGCTCTTCGTCAACCACGGTACGGATCTGCGGCATATTGCCCAGACGCAGGCCTTTGGTGAACGGCAACGGTGGCTTGTTCAGCATCTGACGAGTCGCGGTATCCGCACCCGGGTTTTTGTCGTAGAAGCCTTCTTTACGGGTCAGGTCGTAAGCGGCGGTGGTGATCGGCAGGTAGCCGGTTTTCTGGTGCCATTCCGCAGCGATTTCTGGCTTAGCCAGGAACTGCATGAACTCAGCAACGCCGGTATAGGTTGGCTTGTCTTTGCCCTGCATAACCCACAGGCTTGCACCGCCGATGATGGCGTTCTGTGGTGCGCCCTTCACGTCTGCGTCGTAAGGCATCATGCCTACGCCGTAGTTGAATTTCGCGTACTGACGGATGTCAGCCAGGGAGCCGGAAGAGGCGGTAGTAATCGCGCAGTCGCCGTTGTAGAACTTCTCGGTGGACTCGTCTTTACGACCGTAATAGGTGAAGTCGCCTTTCTTGTTCATCGCTTCCAGCAGGGCAATATGTTTCACCTGCTCTGGCTTGTTGAACTCAAGAACCGCGTCAGTGCCGTCAAAGCCGTTGTTTTTAGTCGCAAACGGCAGGCCGTGCCAGGCGCTGAAGTTTTCCAGCTGGATCCAACCCTGCCAGCCGCTGGCGTAGCCGCACTTCATGCCCGCTGCGCGCAGCTTAGCGCTGTAGTCAGCCACATCCTGCCAGGTTTTAGGTGGCTGATCCGGGTTCAGACCGGCTTTCTTGAAAGCATCTTTGTTGTAGTACAGCACCGGGGTGGAGCTGTTGAATGGCTGGGACAGCAGGTGGCCCGTTTTGGAATCGGTGTAGTAACCGGCAACGGTCGGCACAAACTGAGACTCGTCGAAGTTAATGCCCGCATCTTTAAACACTTCGTAGACCGGCTTGATCGCTTTGGAGGCCATCATGGTCGCGGTGCCGACTTCATACACCTGCAGGATGGCAGGTGCGTTACCGGAACGGTATGCCGCGATGCCTGCCGCCAGGCTCTGTTCGTAGTTGCCTTTATAAACCGGCACAATTTTATAATCGGGATGCGTTTCGTTGAAACGGTTTGCCAGAGAATCGACTTCTTTACCCAGTTCCCCGTCCATTGAATGCCAGAAAGGAATGGTAGTAACGGCCATCGCCTGGGAGGCAAATGCCAGACCAAGCGTCAGCGCTAAAGCTGTGTGTCGTAACGATGTCATTCGGGTATCTCTCTTGTTGTGCCGGATGCGCGAAATCACGCGTTTTGTGCTCGCGAGGTAACATGACACGCTCGAATGACAGAAAAATAACGGCTGGATGACAGAATGGTTACAGCGGGGTGAATGAAATGTTTCGTCGTCGACGGGAGATATATTTCCTTTCTCCCTCACCCCAGCCCTCTCCCACAGGGAGAGGGTGCAAACAAAACTGAGTGGCCTGATGCCCTCACCCCGGCCCTCTCCCACAGGGAGAGGGTGCAAACAAAAAAAACGGCAACCGAGGTTGCCGTTTTGCATTTATTAGCCGCCTAAATAGGCACTTCGCACCGCTTCGTTCGCCAGCAGCGCATCGCCGGTATCTTCCAGCACCACGTGGCCGTTTTCCAGCACATAGCCACGGTCGGCCAGCTTCAGCGCCTGATTAGCGTTCTGCTCGACGAGGAAGATGGTCATCCCTTCGCTGCGCAGCTGCTCAATGGTGTCAAAGATTTGCTGGATGATGATCGGCGCCAGGCCCAGTGACGGTTCATCTAACAGTAACAAACGCGGCTGGCTCATTAACGCGCGGCCAATCGCCAGCATCTGCTGCTCACCGCCTGACATGGTGCCCGCACGCTGAATGCGGCGCTCATGCAGGCGCGGGAATAGATCGTAGACGCGCTTAATGCGGTCCTGGAACTGGTCTCGCTCGGCAAAAAAACCGCCCATCGCCAGGTTCTCTTCCACCGTCATTCTGGAGAAAACGCGGCGCCCTTCCGGCACAATCGCCACGGCCTCACGCATGATGCGCGCGGTGTGCCAGTCTGTAATATCTTTGCCATCAAACACGATACGGCCGCTGGTTGCCCGTGGGTCACCGCACAGCGTCCCGAGCAGCGTGGTTTTGCCCGCGCCGTTAGCGCCGATAAGCGTAACAATTTCGCCTTGTTTAATATGAAGACTGACATCGTGCAGCGCCTGAATCTTTCCGTAGTGGGCGCTTACGTTGTCAAACGACAGCATTACATTTTCCATCTTAAGCCTCACCCAGATAAGCGCGGATCACATCAGGGTTGTTGCGGATTTGCTCCGGCGTGCCGTTCGCTAACGGCGTTCCCTGGTTAACCACGTAGATACGATCGGAAATGCCCATGACCAGCTTCATGTCGTGCTCAATCAGCAACACCGTGGTGTTGTGATGATTACGCAGCTCCATGATCAGCTCATCCAGCTCATGGGTTTCTTTCGGGTTAAGGCCGGCAGCAGGTTCGTCCAGCATCAGAATTTCCGGCTGGGTTACCATGCAGCGAGCAATTTCGAGGCGACGCTGGTCACCGTAGGCGAGGTTGCTCGCCTGGCGGTTGGCGTGCTCCAGCAGCCCAATACGCTCGAGCCAGGTTGCCGCTCTGTCCAGCGCTTCGCTCTGGGCGCGACGGAAGCCCGGAGTCTTCAGCAGCCCGGAGAAAACGCCGGTTTTCAGCTGCTGATGCTGAGCGACAAGCAGGTTTTCAATCACCGTCATTTCACGGAACAGGCGAACGTGCTGGAAGGTACGCACCACGCCCATGCGCGCAATCTGCTGGCCCGGCAGGCCTTCAAGGTGCTGGTCGCGCAGCATAATGGTGCCGCCGGTCGGCTTATAGAAGCCGGTCAGGCAGTTGAATACCGTGGTTTTACCGGCGCCGTTCGGGCCGATAAGCGAAACAATTTCCTGCGCCTTAAGCTCGAGCGAGACATTGTTGACGGCGAGCAGGCCGCCGAAACGCATCATCAGACCGCTTACGGATAACAATGGCTGACTCATGCCTGCTCTCCTTTTACTTGCTCTTTCTTCAACTTCAGATGCGGACGCGTCATCGGCAGCAGACCTTGTGGACGCCAAATCATCATCAGCACCATCAGGCCGCCGAGCACCAGCATGCTGTACTCGTTCAGGTCACGCATCAGCTCGCGGGAGACAACCAGCAGGATAGCAGCCAGTATCACCGCGAACTGCGAGCCCATCCCGCCCAGCACCACAATTGCCAGCACAAACGCCGACTCGGCGAAGGTGAAAGATTCCGGGCTGACAAAGCCCTGACGTGCGGCAAACAGCGTTCCGGCAAAGCCTGCAAACGCAGCGCTGATGGTGAACGCGGTCAGCTTGATGCGGGTTGGGTTCAGGCCCAGAGAGCGACAGGCGATTTCATCTTCGCGCAGCGCTTCCCAGGCACGGCCCAGCGGCATACGCAGCAGGCGGTTAATGACAAACAGCGACAGAACAACAAGCAGCAGCGCCACCAGGTAAAGGAAGATAACCCTGTCGCTCGGATCGTAAGCCACGTTGAAGAAGTTGCTGAAGGTATCCCAGCCACCTTCACGGGCGGTGCGGCTAAATTCCAGACCGAAGAAGGTCGGCTTTGGGATCTGGCTGATGCCGTTCGGACCGCCGGTAATCTCGGTATTGTTCAGCAGCAGGATACGGACGATTTCACCGAAGCCCAGGGTCACAATCGCCAGATAATCACCGCGCAGGCGCAGCACCGGGAAGCCCAGCAGGAAACCGGCAGCGGCGGCGACCAGGCCCGCCAGCGGCAGGCAGGTCCAGAAGCCCAGGCCGTAATAGTGGTTCAGCAGCGCAAAGGTGTAGGCCCCGATAGCGTAGAAACCGCCGTAGCCCAGTACCAGCAGGCCAGACAGCCCGACCACCACGTTCAGCCCCAGCCCGAGGATGATGTAAATCATGGTTAACGTAGCAATGTCTACGGTGCCGCGTGAAACCAGGAACGGCCACGCCACGGCGGCTACCAGCAGCGCCACCAGGAACAGCTTCTGCTTAACCGTTGAGCCATCCAGCGCCGGCAGCACAAACTTCGGCCCGGAGACTTTCTTCATGCCCTTCTGGAACAGCGGGCGCAGCAGCTGGAACACCAGCACCGCAGCGGTGCCGATAAAGACCCATTCCCAGCGCACGGAAGGCGCGCTGTTGACCACCAGTTTGGTGCCGTCCAGGCTCAGCTGAACGCCCATAAATACCGATGCTAAAACAAAGAACATAGCTGCCGAGAGCAGCGAAAAAACAAAGTGCATCGGTTTCATACTTTCTCAACCTCCGGACGCCCCAGGATCCCGGTAGGCATCACCAGCAGCACCACAATCAGCAGCGCGAAGGAGACGACGTCTTTATATTCAGTGCTCAGATAGGCAGAGGTCAGCGCTTCGGCAACGCCGAGGATCAGGCCGCCAATCATCGCGCCAGGAATACTGCCGATGCCGCCAAGGACCGCAGCGGTAAAGGCCTTCATGCCCGCCATAAAGCCGATGTAAGGGTTGATAACGCCGTAGAACTGGCCCAGCAGCACGCCGGCCACCGCCGCCATTGCCGCCCCAATGACGAAGGTCAGGGAGATAACGCGGTCGGTGTTAATACCCAGCAGGCTGGCCATTTTCAGGTCTTCAGCACAGGCGCGGCAGGCGCGCCCCATGCGGGAATAGCGAATGAACAACGTCAGCGCCAGCATGGCGAGGAAGGTCACCACCCAGATAACCAGCTGCATGGTGGTGATGGTGGCGGTGAAGTTATCGCTCGCCCCCACAATCCACTGGCCGTTAAAGAGGCTTGGCAGCGCAATGTCGCGCGAACCTTCAGTCAGGCTGACGTAGTTTTGCAGGAAGATGGACATCCCGATGGCGGAAATCAGCGCGATCAGGCGCTTGGAATTACGCACCGGCTTGTAGGCGACGCGCTCAATGCTCCAGCCATAGGCGCTGGCGATGATAATGGCGCCGATAAAACCTGCACCGACGAGCATCCAGCCCACATCAATTCCGAGCATCATTAGCGCGGCGATGATCATGAAAGAGACGTAGCTGCCGATCATATACACTTCGCCGTGGGCGAAGTTGATCATGCCGATAATGCCGTACACCATCGTATAGCCGATGGCGATCAGCGCATAGGTACTGCCCAGCGTGACGCCGTTAAACATCTGCTGCAGGAAGTAGAGAAACTGCTCGGACATAACTTAACCTTTTAAAAACCCCCAGCATAGGCCGGGGGTGGGATGACTATTCAGCCTTCGCCTTATTTCGCCACGGAGGACGACCCATCGGCGTGCCACTGGAAGACACCAAACTCAAATCCTTTCAGATCGCCTTTCTCATCCCAGTTCAGCGGCCCAATAACGGTGTTCGCACCGTGTGCTTTTAAATCTTTCACCAGCGCAGCAGGATCTTTGCTGCCGGAGCGCTCCATAGCAGTTGCCAGAGACTGCACGGCAGCGTAGGTGATCCAGACGTACGGGCCGCTTGGGTCTTTCTTCGCCGCTTTGAGTTCTTCCACAACGGCCTTGTTGGCAGGATCCTGGTCATAGCGCTTAGGCATGGTCACCAGCATCCCTTCGCCAGCAGGGCCAGCAATGTTGGACAGGGAAGCGTTACCCACGCCTTCCGGACCCATAAACTGGGTTTTCAGGCCTACCGCGCGTGCCTGGCGCAGGATCTGCCCCATTTCAGGGTAGTAACCGCCGTAATACACGAAGTCGATGTTTTCTTTCTGCAGGCGTGCTACCAGGGTGGAAAAGTCTTTGTCACCGGCGGTGATACCGTCGAAGAACACAATATTCGCGCCGCCTTTTTTCAGGCCGTCCTGCACGGAGCGCGCCAGACCTTCGCCATACTGCTGCTTATCGTGAATGATAGCGATGCGCTGCGGCTTCACGTGTTCCAGGATAAATTTGGAAGCCGTTGGCCCCTGGGAAGAGTCCAGGCCGGCAGTACGCATAATCATGCCGTAGCCGCGCTGGGTCAGCTCAGGGTTAGTTGCGCCCGGGGTGATCATCAGAATGCCTTCATCTTCATAGATGTCGGAGGCCGGCTGGGTGGACGATGAGCAAAGGTGGCCGATAACGTACTTCACGCCGTCGTTTACGATTTTGTTGGCAACCGCTACGGCTTGTTTAGGATCGCACGCGTCGTCATATTCAACGCCAACCAGCTTATCGCCTTTGATCCCGCCTTTGGCGTTGATGTCCTTGATGGCCTGGCGAGCGCCGTTAAATTCCATATCGCCCCACTGTGCTACCGGGCCAGACATTGCCCCGACAACGGCCACTTTAATGTCTCCAGCGGTTGCCGCGTGAGACACGGCCAACGCAACCAACCCGGCCAGTAATGTCTTCGCGTTCATCTTCATTCGTTCCATCCCCATAATTTGGTCAAAAAGCACGCAGTACTTTTTATAATCAATGGCTATTTTTATCAGTGCCTTTAAGGAGTTAGCGGTAAAATTTACATTTTATCCCACTAAACTCTCTATTTTTCAGGCGATTAAGTAGAGATAATATTCTGTATTTCGCCATAGTTAAACAAAAAAAAGCACCAAAACCAGCATAAAATAGCGGTACAAAGAGCCGAATAATTCACTGGATTTTAGTGCTTTATCCTGGCCAAGATTCAATCTACCGCTTTAAAGGCTGGCTTGGCATGACGACAAAAAGTAATCAACTGCTGAGCGGGATAAAAAAGATAAAGCGTCTGAGGCAAAAAAATTGGTTACACTCGAAGTTTTCCCGCTTTTTAATCAGGTCACTTATGAAACTCACTATCATTCGTCTGTTTGAGTTTAGCGCTCAGGATAAAATTGACCTCGGTAAGATCTGGCCGGAGTATTCCAGCGGTTCACTCATGCTCAGCGACAGAGAAAGGATCTACGCGGCAAAATTTAACGATCGTCTGTTGGCCGCAGTGAGAGTAACGTTGACCGGTACGCAGGGGGCGCTGGATTCGCTGCGGGTGCGTGAAATTACCCGCCGCCGTGGCGTAGGTCAGTATTTACTGGAAGAGGTGATGCGGGATAACCCAGCGATAACCCACTGGTGGCTGGCGGATGTCGGCGTGGAAGACCATGAGGTGATGACGGCGTTTATGCAGGCTTCAGGATTCCGCGAGCAGAGCGGCGGCTGGGAGAAGTAAGTCGCATCCTTGCTGCAGATAAGACGCCCTGTGAAGGTACGGCTTTTCCCTCATCCACAACGTCGCTGCTTGTTTACCCTCACCCCGTCCCTCTCCCACAGGGAGAGGGAGTAAACACTAAATATCCGCGTCGTTTGCCAGAACCCTCACCCCGCCCCTCTCCCACAGGGAGAGGGAGTAAACACTAAAACGGCAACCTGAGGTTGCCGTTTGCTGTTTATTTTGCGTCGGTGGCCGTGCCGTTGGCATGCCAGGTGAACACGCCGAACTCAAAGCCTTTCAGGTCGCCCTTCTGATCCCAGGACAGCGGCCCCATCACGGTATCCACGGTTGCCCCTTTCAGGTACTTAGAGATTGCAGCCGGGTCTTCGCTCTGGTTCAGGCCAGCAGCCAGCGACTGCAGTGCCGCGTAGGTTGTCCAGACGAAGGCGCCGCTTGGATCCTGTTTCTTCGCTTTGATGGCGTCTACAACCGGTTTGTTGGCAGGAACCTGGTCGTAGTTCTTCGGTTTGGTCACCAGCAGGCCTTCAGCAGAGTCACCGGCGATGTTAGACAGAGAAACGTTCGCCACGCCTTCCGGCCCCATGAACTGGGTTTTCAGGCCAGCGGCGCGGGACTGGCGCAGGATCTGCCCCATTTCCGGGTGGTAGCCGCCGTAGTAAACGAAGTCGATGTTTTCTTTCTTCAGGCGCGCAACCAGCGTAGAGAAGTCTTTCTCACCGGCGGTGATGCCGTCAAAAAACACTACGTTAGCGCCGCCTTTTTTCAGGCCGTCCTGTACGGAACGCGCCAGGCCTTCACCATACTGCTGCTTATCGTGGATAACGGCAATGCGCTGCGGCTTCACGTGCTCCAGAATGTATTTCGCTGCGGTTGGGCCCTGATCTGAGTCCAGGCCGGTAGTACGCAGGGTCAGCTTATAGCCACGCGCGGTCAGCTCAGGTGCGGTCGCCGCCGGGGTGATCATCAGAATACCTTCGTCTTCGTAGATATCAGACGCTGGCTGAGTGGAAGAAGAGCACAGGTGGCCGATAACGTACTTGATCCCGTCGTTCACCACTTTGTTCGCTACCGCTACCGCTTGTTTCGGGTCACAGGCGTCGTCATATTTCGTGATAACCAGCTTGTCGCCTTTGATCCCGCCTTTGGCGTTAATGTCGGCAACGGCCTGCTCGGCACCGGTGAATTCCTGATCGCCGTATTGCGCTACCGGCCCCGACATTGCCCCTACCACCGCGATTTTAATATCTTTTGCCATCGCCGCGTGGCTCATTGCCAGTGCAATGCATCCTGCCAGTAAAGCTTTACCCGTCATTTTCATCCTGAGAGTCCCCATTGTTATGGTTATTGAATTTGTTGTGTTGTTGTTTGTTGGCGCATTATTCTGTTTGTAGGTATAAGAAAAGCATATGATAGCTAACTTAAGGGCAGCAGCCGGCGCTACGGCAGCACACTATGCTAAACATAGCGTCATTTGCGATAATTTGGAAAGACATATTTGAAGGATAGATAACGGGAATATGACAAAAAAATAACCGCGCCGGAATGCCTCCATGCGCGGGGGGAGCAAGCGTTGAAATCACCAGCCCGCAGGCAGGTATCCCAGAGCGGAAGCAACCGCATAAACGGCGCTGCAGAGGTAAAGCAACACAATAAAGATCTGAATCAGCGGATGGGTCATAAACGCCGGACAGGTCCAGCCCGGAGTGGCGTCGCCGCTACGGCGCGCGCCTTTGATCATCAGAATCGGCATAATCGACAAAATCACGCCGCTGAACACGCCGGCAAAATAGAGCGCATTCACAAAAGAGACCAGCCCGCTGTAGGCCAGGACAAACGGTGGGATCGCCACCACCAGCAGCACCAGGAAACGTTTCAGGGGGAGCTCATCGCTGCCAAGACGGAAGCGGTCAAAGATATTGGTCAGGAAGCTACCGCCCAGCCCCCAGTAAGACGTCAGCATGGCGCAGAGCGCAAACAGGTTGGCCGAGAAGAAAGCCCACTCTCCCAGTGCTTTCCCCCATGAAATAGTCGCCACCTCAGAGATATCGTCCAGGCCGTTCAGCATGATCACCGACATCGGCACCAGCGCCAGTAGCGAGAAGGTCACCACCATGCCAACAATAATCGCCTTGGGCAGTTTTTCGGGTTTGTCGGCAAAACCTCGCGCCATCTCCGGCACGATGTACTGTGCCGAGAAGCAGAAGACCACCACGTTGAACACCGGCACCATATAAAGCCAGTTACCTTCCAGCAGGTAGCCCACGCTGGTCGTCTCTTTTAGCAGAGTGGCGATAACCAGCACCGCGATCATCACCACCATGCCGATGCTGATAAACTTTTCCCCGCGTCCGATGGCCTTCAGGCCCATGTACAGCACGCCCGCTGCCGGAATGAAAAACAGCACGCTGCCCAGCGCCGGGGAGAGACCAAACAAAGAGTGCAGCAGTTTGCCGCTGCCGGTCATATAGGCGGTCAGCGCGCCCACGCTGTTCACGCAAACAGAGAGGAACATCATCAGCGCACCAAAGCGCCCGACGTAGCGCAGCGACAGCCCGCTGAGCTGCAAATGCTGCCGGGTGCGTAAGGTGGATTCAGCGACATAAAGCATTGTCACGGTGGTCAGGCTGCCCACGAGCACCAGCCAGAAAAGCAGCGGCCAGAAGCCCGCTTTGCTCGACGCATAGGCGATGGAAAGCACGCCTGCGCCAATGTTAGTGCCGACGATCATCGACACGCCTTCAACAAAGCTCAGGGATTTACCGGGAACAGCCGTTCGCTCCCCACGCGCGATGGCGGGAGAAAAGGTGGAGTTTTCAGACATAATATTTTCCGTATTACTCCGGCGGCAATGAACGCCGGAAAACAGGGGATATCAGGGTGATAAACCACTTCACGCTGGGCAACAAAACCTTGTGTTATGAGCGGCCTCCCTGCCGCCTCACACTACGGGACTTCAGCTCTTAAGCACCTGGGACAGGATAGCCAGCGCTTTGGTGAACTGAGCATCGGGGATAGTCAGCGGGTACAGGAAGCGAATAACGTTGCCGTAAACGCCGCAGCTAAGCAGCAAAAGCCCCTGCTCCTGAGCCTTTAGCTGAACTTCTCGGGTGAATTCCGGTGAAGGCTTCCCGGTCTGCGGATCGTTAAACTCCACCGCCACCATCGAACCTTGCCCGCGCACGTCCACAATGGCCGGGCAGCTGTGACGAGCCTGGTTCAGCACCTCTTTCAGATGTTCGCCAAGCTGGGTTGCGCGCTTGCACAGCTGCTCTTCTTTAATAACATCCAGCACCGCATGAGCCGCAGCAACCGCCAGCGGGTTGCCCGCATAAGTACCGCCCAGGCCACCGGGCGCAGGCGCATCCATCACTTCAGCGCGGCCGACAACGCCGGAGAGCGGGAAACCACCGGCCAGGCTTTTCGCCATCGTCATCAGGTCGGCTTTAACGTCGTAATACTCCATGGCGAACAGCTTGCCGGTGCGTGCGAAGCCGGTCTGCACTTCATCGGCAATCAGCAGAATGCCGTGGGTGTCGCACAGCTGGCGCAGCGCCTGCATAAATTCAGGTGGCGCAACGTTAAAGCCGCCTTCGCCCTGAATCGGCTCCAGCACGATGGCCGCAACCTGATCGGCAGCGATATCCGCTTTAAAGATACGCTCCAGGCTTTTCAACGCATCTTCAGTGGTGACGCCGTGCGCGGCATTCGGGTAAACCGCGTGGTAAACGGAGCCCGGGAAGGGGCCGAAACCGATTTTGTAAGGCGCCACTTTGCCGGTCAGCGCCATGGTCATAAAGGTACGGCCATGGAAACCACCGCCGAAGGTGATCAGGCCAGGACGTTTGGTGTAGGCACGAGCAATTTTTACAGCATTCTCAACGGCTTCTGCACCCGTAGTAAAGAACGCCGTCTTAGCCGGGCCATCGATGGGCGCCAGCTCGTTGATGCGCTCTGCCAGCGAAACGTAGCTTTCATAGGGGACAATCTGATAGGCGGTATGGGTAAAGGCCTGCAGCTGTTTTTCTACCGCGGCAATTACCTTCGGATGGCGATGGCCGGTGTTCAGCACCGCAATCCCGGCGGCAAAATCGATAACTTCGTTGCCCTCCACATCCCACAGGGTGGCGTTCTCAGCCTTCTCTGCAAAGTAGCTACACATAACGCCCACGCCGCGAGGCGTGGCCTGTAAACGACGCTGATTCAGCTCTGCACTTTTCACCTTGGTCTCTCCTGTTATGTCAGTCACTTTATCGCAACAAATCAGAAACAATGTCGTTTATTTACACAGGTATTGGCTCTATAATCGAGTACCAATTCAGATTATCTGAGGGATCCAATTGCGAGATTTAGTGGGTGATTTGATTCTGGTCAGGCTGCAGGAAGAGAGCGATATCCTGCTGCATAAGCGCCTTTACAACGCGCTACGGCGCTCAATTCTGGATGGTTCACTGCCGCCGCACGGCCGCCTGCCCGCCTCTCGTGACTTAGCCAGCGAACTTAACATTTCACGCAACACGGTTTTAACAGTTTATGAACAACTGATGACCGAGGGCTACGTTGCCTCTCGCCAGGGCAGCGGAACATTTGTTGAAAAAACGCTGCCGGATCGCTTCACCTCGGCGAGCACTATTGGCGAAAGCGGCGCAGACCCTGTCCCGGAGGTTTCGATTTCCCGCCGTGGTCAGCATCTTCTTTCTCAGGTCAGCGCCAGCCCGCGCCAGTGGGGAGCCTTTATTCCCGGCGTCCCGGACGTGAACGCCTTCCCTCATCCGTTGTTCAGCAAAATCCAGGCGCGCATCAGCCGCCGTCCTAAGCCGGAGCGCCTCAGCTATAGCTGCAACGGCGGCACGCCGGAGCTTCAGCATGCGCTGGTCGACTATCTGCGGGTTTCACGCGGCGTAAACTGCCAGGTCGACCAAATCCTGATCACCGAAGGGATCCACCAGGCTATCGATCTGGTGACCCGGATGCTGTGCGACAGGGGCGATCTGGCGTGGATCGAGGAGCCTTCTTACTGGGGCATTCGCCACGTCCTGACGATGAATGACGTGCGGATCACGCCGCTGGCCGTCGACGCCAACGGCCTCTGCCCGCCGGAGGCAATCGCTGAGGCACCACGCTTAATCTTCGTCACGCCTTCTCACCAGTACCCGCTGGGCGCGGTGATGAGCCTGGAGCGCCGCCAGCGTCTGCTGGCGCTTGCCCGCCAGCACGGAAGCTGGATTATTGAAGATGATTACGACAGCGAATTTCGCTTTTCAGGCCAGCCAATCCCCGCTTTGCAGGGGCTGGTGGCCGAGGCGCCGGTGGTGTACATCGGCACCTTCAGCAAAACGCTTTATCCAGGGCTGAGACTCGGCTACGTGGTGCTACCGCGCCCGCTGGTCAATGATTTGAAAACCGCCCATGCGGAGCTGTATCGAGGCGGCCATTCGCTTATCCAGCAGGCGCTGGCGGAGTTTATTACCGCCGGGCACTATTCGGCCCATATTCGCCGCATGCGCCTGCTGTACGGCCGCCGTCGCGCTTTCCTGACCGAGCTTATCGCCCGCTACTGCGGCCCGCAGGCGCTGTCCGACTTCAGCGACAACGCCGGGCTGCATCTGATTTTGAACCTGCCGGATGAAACCGATGATGTGGCGATTGCGCAGCGTGCCAACGCCCGTAATATCCTGGTGCGGCCGCTGTCGCGTTACTACCTCACCGGGCAGCGTAAGAAAGGCTTATTGATGGGGTTTGCCAGCCTGCCGGAGAGCGAAATGGAGGCGGCGTTTGCGGTACTGCTGGAGTGTATGCCGGAGGCTAAAAAGCAAAACGCCCCAGCATAAAGTGGGGCGTTCTTGGAGCGTGGTACGGTATCGGCGTTAGGCTTCGATAGCGGCACGCAGTTTTTTCATCGCGTTCTTTTCAAGCTGACGAACGCGTTCGGCGGAAACGCCATAGCGGTCTGCAAGTTCCTGCAGCGTGCTCTTGTTGTCTTCATCTAACCAGCGTGCGCGGATAATCTGCTGGCTACGCTCGTCCAGACCCTGCATCGCATCGCTCAGTTTGTCTGCGGCGTGAGATTCCCAGTTGTCGTCCTCAATGCCGTCGGCAAAATTAGAGGACTTATCCTGCAGGAACAGCACCGGCGCCATTGGCTGACCGTCGGAATCATCGTCGTTCGACATGTCGAAGGTCATATCCTGCGCCGCCATGCGTGATTCCATCTCAAGCACGTCTTTGCTGGACACGCCAAGCTCGTTGGCCACCATTTCGACTTCATCCTGGTTAAACCAGCCCAGACGCTGCTTGGTTTTACGCAGGTTAAAGAACAGCTTACGCTGTGCTTTGGTGGTCGCGACCTTCACGATACGCCAGTTACGCAGCACGTATTCATGAATCTCGGCCTTGATCCAGTGCACCGCAAAGGAGACCAGGCGAACGCCCACTTCCGGGTTAAAACGGCGTACTGCTTTCATCAGGCCAATGTTGCCTTCCTGAATAAGGTCTGCCTGCGGCAGGCCGTAACCGGAATAGTTACGCGCAACATGAACAACAAAGCGCAGGTGAGACAGGATCAGCTTTTTCGCTGCTTCCAGACTACCCTGGTAATGCAGCTTTTCAGCCAGCTCCTTCTCTTCCTCAGCCGTTAACATCGGCCAGGCGTTCGCAGCCCGGATATACGACTCCAGGTTACCAACAGGGGCTAAAGCTAAATTTTGCATTTCTTTGGTCATTCAAACCCTCTCTTAGAGACTTACGTACAGGCTGCCATTGGACTGGCTGATGGCACGCCGACAACACGTCAGGGGCCAAACCGTACTTATCACTGTACTCTCAGACAGTGATGTTATCCACAAGTTCAATGTAAAGCTGTGAATAGATTACACACAAAGTGTGACGGTTATTGCAGCATAGCAGGGGCACAGCGGTGTAGAACGCATTCCCTGCCGACGACGTTATCGTAGCAGGGAATGAGTATATCAAAAACTTTTTACTCCGGCGTAAAGCGGCGTAAATGTTGAACAGTGGCAAGCCAGGCTGCCAGCCAGCCAATCATCGACGAGACCAGCAGCAGCAGCAGGCACTCGTCAAAGCCCAGGCCGCTGATATCGAACTTCGTGCCGAAAACCTGCGCCACTTCCGTCACCGCCGAAGAGAGGCGCATCACCAGAATCTCGGACAGGATCAGCGAAAGAAACGCCCCGCTGAAGCCAAGCAACGCCCCGCCATAAAGGAACGGACGCAGAATAAAGCCATCGGTAGCGCCGATCAGTTTCTGCACGTTAATGGTATCGCGGCGGGCAAAGATGCTCAGGCGCACCGAGTTACCAATCACCAGGAACACCGCCGCCACCATCAAAATGCCGATCATCGCCGCCACGCGCCCGACGAGTCCGGTCAGCGCCGCGAGACGGGCAAACCAGCTGTCATCCATACGCACTTCATCGACGCCGTGAATCTTCGCCACGCGGTCGCGCAGCGTATTAAGATGATCCGTGCTCTGGAAGTCCAGCTTAGGGTTAACCACCGCAACCGCCGGCAGCGGGTTCTCTTCCAGCATATCCAGCGCGCCGCCAAAGCCCGACCAGTTACGGAACTCGCCCAGCGCTTCCTCACGGGAAAGGTAGTTGACTTTATCCACGCCCTCTTCGGCCTGAATAGCGCCCACGACCTGCTGGGCGGCGTTGTCGTCCAGCGCCTTATCGAGATAAACGGTAATTTGCGGCGACGGGTAATACTGGGTCGCGGCCTGGTTCACGTTCTTATAAACCATATAGCAGACGCTCGGCAGCGTCAGGGAAATGGCGATCACCATCACCGTCAGGAAAGTCGCCAGCGGCTTGCTCTTCAGATCCTGCAGCGCGCCTTCCCAGGCGTAGCGGAACTGCTCATTCACCCCGCCTTTAAGGGATTTGCTTTTGGACTGAGGTCCTTTGCCGCGCTTTTTCACCGAGCGGCCAAGATCGCCCAGCTTTTTCAGCTGGTTAATCTTGTCCATCTTGTTGCTGAAGCGCTTGATATGGTTGAGCGCACTGTGTTTATTCACCTGCCAGGCCTCCATGCAAATGGCCGTCGCTGAGCGTTAACATACGATAGTTACGGCGCGAGATAAGCCCCATGTCGTGGGTGGCCATCAGGACCGTCACGCCCACGCGGTTAAACTCTTCAAACAGGCGCAGAATGCCTTCCGACAGCGCATCATCAAGGTTACCGGTCGGTTCATCCGCCAGCAGCACAGCAGGTTTGTTCACCACGGCGCGAGCGATGCCCACGCGCTGCTGCTCACCGCCTGAGAGTTGAATAGGAAAGTTCTTCGCTTTGTCCAGCAGCCCGACTTTATCCAGTGCCGCAGACACGCGGCGGCGAATATCCTCGCCGCTGGCGCCCGCGATGATCAGCGGGATCGCCACGTTGTCGTACACGGTTCTGTCCATCAGCAGATGGTGATCTTGGAAGATCATGCCAATCTGGCGACGCAGGAACGGCACTTCACGGCTCTTCAGGCGGCTGATATCGTGGCCGCTGAAAAAAATCTTCCCGGCGCTTGGCCGTTCGATACCGCAGATAAGCTTGAGCAGAGTACTCTTCCCTGCGCCAGAATGGCCGGTCAGAAAGGCCATCTCGCCCGGTTGCATATGGAAGGTGACTCCCTGCAACGCTTGTCTCCCACCGAGATAGGCTTTACTGACGTGTTCAAAGCGAATCATTGTTAATCCTCTCGGGCAAAAAGTGCCTCTATAAAGTCGCCCGCATTAAACGGTCGTAAATCAGAAATTTGTTCGCCGACGCCAATGTAGCGAATCGGAATGCCGAACTGGTCTGCCACAGAGAAGATTACGCCACCCTTGGCGGTACCATCCAGTTTGGTCAGGGTGATGCCCGTCAGCCCCACCGCTTCGTGGAACAGTTTAGCCTGGCTTATCGCATTCTGACCGGTGCTGGCGTCGAGGGTGAGCATAACCTCATGCGGGGCATCCTCGTCCAGCTTTTTCATTACCCTGACAATTTTCTTCAACTCTTCCATCAGGTGCGATTTGTTCTGCAGGCGCCCTGCGGTATCGGCGATTAACACGTCGATATTACGCGCTTTAGCCGCCTGAATAGCATCAAAAATCACCGAGGCGGAGTCCGCGCCAGTATGCTGGGCCACAACCGGAATATTGTTGCGCTGGCCCCAGACCTGCAGCTGCTCAACCGCCGCGGCACGGAAGGTATCACCCGCCGCCAGCATCACGGATTTGCCCTGCTGCTCGAACTGACGCGCCAGCTTGCCAATGGTGGTGGTTTTACCCACGCCGTTCACGCCAACCATCAGAATAACAAACGGCGTTTTGCCTTCAATATTCAGCGGCTCATCCACTTTGGCGAGGATATCGCTCATCTCTTCTTTCAGCAGGCCGTAAAGTGCTTCCGCGTCACGAAGCTGCTTGCGGCTTGCGCCTTCGGTAAGATTGGTGATGATTTTACGTGTGGTTTCCACCCCCACGTCGGCAATCAGCAGCTGCTCTTCCAGCTCTTCAAACAAATCATCATCGATTTTTTTGCCGCGGAACAGACTGATAAATCCGGAACCAAGATTTTGTTTGGTTTTCACCAGGCTGCGCTTCAGGCGAGCAAAGAAGCCTTCTTTAGTCGGCTTTTCCTGCTCTTGCTGCGCGGCGACCGGGGCAGCTTCTTCAACGGCTTCCTCTTCAGGGGCTTCTTCAGCGACCGCTTCAGCCTCGTCTTCAACGGCGGCCTGATGCGCAAACAGCGCTTCGGCTTCGATAACCTCTTCGTTGACGATCTCGTCCTGCTCGGCCTGCCATTCGTCCGGCTGCTCCGCGCTTTCGACTACTTCTTCCGGCAGCGGCAGCGTTTCGTGCTCGACGGCGGCCACCGGTTGTTCGATGGCTTCCGGCTCTTCAGCCACCTTTGGCTCAGCGGCAGCTTCCGGTTCGACAACAGGCTCTGGTTCGATAATCGCAACAGGTTCTGGCTCAACCACAACCTCGGGCTCGGCGGCCACTTCCGGCTCGGCGACAAGCGTCTTTTCTTCAGCCTGTTCTGCGAGCTGCTCGTTAACCTCGACGACCTGCTCAGCAAACTTTTCCGACTCCTCCAGTGAGTGCTCACTAACTGAATCCAGCTTATCCTGCTCCGCAGCCTGAGGCTGCTGAGGCTCATCCTGCGCGGCGGATTGCTCAGTAACCGGTTGTTCTTCTGTTACTTTTTGTTCTGTTTCTGCTTCCGGCTGCTGCTCTTTCTGGCCAAATCCCAGCCAGGAAAAAAAGCCACGTTTTTTCTCTTTCGCCATTTGCGACCACACTCCTCGCTGTTAACTCATGGCACAGACCCGATTCTGCTTGCCACGGGCATAAAAAATAGTGCGTTAGTCTATCACTTTCCCGGCGCGGCATCACGCCAGTGGATTAAGGTTTCCTGGCCGGGCGAGCGCCGTTAGAATAGCCGGAAATAATAGCATCGCAGTGAGAGCAATGAAGAAACCCCAATCCGCTGGCTCCGGCCAGATCCGCATCATCGGCGGCCAATGGCGCGGTCGAAAACTTCCGGTTCCCGACAGCCCCGGCCTGCGTCCTACCACGGATCGCGTGCGCGAAACGCTGTTTAACTGGCTGGCCCCGTCGATGGTGGATGCACACTGCCTCGACTGCTTTGCCGGCAGCGGTGCGCTGGGGCTGGAGGCGCTCTCTCGCTACGCCGCCAGCGCCACGCTGATAGAGATGGATCGCGCGGTTTCCCAGCAGTTGCAAAAGAACCTGGCTACCTTAAAAGCCAGTAACGGTAAGGTGCTCAACGCCAATACGCTTAGCGTTCTCTCCCAGCCGGGCACGCCGCATAACGTGGTTTTTGTCGATCCGCCGTTCCGTAAGGGGCTGCTGGATGAAACGCTTAGCCTGCTGGAGAAAAACGGCTGGCTGGCGGATGAGGCCCTGATCTATGTGGAAAGTGAAGTGGAAAATGGTCTGCCGATAGTGCCTGCAAGCTGGGCGTTACACCGTGAAAAAGTCGCCGGTCAGGTGGCTTATCGTCTGTTTATTCGTGAAGCTCAAGGAGCCGCATAATGCCCGTTCTGATTAACTTTGGCCGCCTGCTGATGTTTTGCGTCTGGGGCTTTTTAATTTTTAACCTGATCCACCCTTATCCGCGCCCGCTGAACATCTTTGTTAACGTTGCGCTGATCTTTATGGTGATTATGCACGGCCTGCAGCTGAGCCTGCTGAAAGCCACGCAGCCAAAAGACGGTCCGGCACTTGGCCGCCTTGAGCAGGCTAAAATTTTTGTCTTTGGCGTGTTTGAGCTGCTGGTCTGGCAGAAAAAGCTGCGTCAGGGCAAGTGAGTCTCTTCGGGGACGAAGCTGACAAAGCGCGTCCCCTTATAGCTCAGCGTGCCTTTATCTCCCACCGTTACCGCATGATATTCCGTCGCCTGCACGACCATCTTCATATCCACTCCGCCGCTCTGGGGCGCAAACCAAACCTCATAGCGTATTGAATCTTCCGGCGGCGTTACTTCCCGCTGGCGCGAGCGTCGGTCATTCGACGGCTTTTCACGCTTGGTCGCCACCACCACTTTTTTCACGCTCAGCGGGGCCGCGTCGTTTTCGATGCTCTGGCGGCGCTGCTGCAGGTAGCGGAAAGAGGCGGCCACCACGATGACTACCACGATGGCGATAATGAATATTGGGGGCTTGCTCATAGTTTTTTCTCGAATTGTCAGACACTTTTCAGCATAACCCTGGCGCTGCGGCGTTGTCATCTGCGCCGCTTAGCCACTAGACTGAATATTGTTACGCCAACAATTAGAATAAGGATATGCCATGCTTTGGTCATTTATTGCTGTTGCGTTATCAGCCTGGATTTACATCGATGCTTCCTGGCGCGGCTCCACCTGGCAGCGCTGGATTTTCAAACCGGTCACCCTGCTGCTCCTGCTGCTGCTGGCCTGGCAAGCGCCGATGTTTGAAGCCACGGGCTACCTGATTGTCGCCGGCCTGCTGGCGACGCTGGTGGGTGATGCGCTCACGCTGCTGCCCACTCAGCGCCTGCTCTACGCCGTGGGAGCCTTCTTCCTTTCACACCTGCTGTATACCATCTATTTTGCCAGCCAGATGACCTTAGCTATCTTCTGGCCGCTGCCGTTGGCCCTGCTGATTATTGGTGCGCTGCTGATTGCCACAATCTGGACGCGGCTTGAAGCCCTGCGCGTGCCGATCCTGACGTTTATCGGTATGACGCTGGTAATGGTCTGGCTGGCGGCAGAGCTCTACTTCTTCCGCCCGACGGATGCCAGTTTCTCCGGATTTGTGGGCGCCAGCCTGCTGCTGCTGGGCAACATTGTCTGGCTGGTCAGCCACTATAGGCATCGTTTCAGAGGCGACAGCGCCATTGCCGCCGCCTGCTACTTTGCCGGGCACTTTATGATCGTTCGCGCCCTGTATATCTGAGGTTAACGCCTGTCTTCCACCAGGGAGGCAGGTTCCAGCCTGCGGGTTTTGCCGTAGATAATGGTCAACACCGCAGGCACCGTAAACGCCACCGCGATAGCAATCACCTCGTAAATCATCTTCGATTCCGGCCCGCTAAACAGCCCTAGCTCGAACACGTTCAGCACCGGCAGGAAGCTGTAGGTTTTCACGCCCAAGAGGCCGGTAATCCCGCCGCCCAGCGCTGCGCCAATGCAGCCGAAAACAAATAACATGCGGTATTTCAGGTTCACGCCGTACAGCGCCGGTTCGGTAATGCCGAAGAAGGCGGAGAGCGAAGCGGAAATCGCAATCTGCTTATCTTTCAGGTTACGGGCAATAAAGATGGCACCAAATACCGCCCCAAACTGCCCCATTACCGCCGACATAAACATCGCCATAATGGTGTCGTAGCCGTTGACCTGAATGTTAATTAACGCCAGCGGGATAATGCCCCAGTGCACGCCAAACACCACGAACAGCTGCCCAATCCCCGCTAACAGCGCACCGGAAATCACCGGGCTGAGGTTGTACAGCCACGCATAGCCGTTGGCGATGCCGACGCCAACATAGTCAGCCACCGGGCCAATCATGGTGAACACCACAAAGCCGCTGACGATCAGCGACAAACAAGGCACGAATACCAGCGCGGCGATCTCCGGGATCACCTTTTTCAGCCAGCGTTCGACGTGGCTCAGGAAGAGCACGGCAAACACCGCAGGGATCACCGCCCCGCCGTAGATTTTCACGTTCAGCGCCAGGCCCATAACGTGGAAGGCCCCGGGCACGCTGGCATCCGTCAGCGGGAAAATCATCGCCGCCGTCAGCGCCAGGGCGCTAAATTTATTGGCCTTAAAGCGCTCCGCAGCCGTTACCGCGATAAACAGCGGCAGCATGACGAAAACGCCGCTGGAAAGCGCATTGAACACGGTGAACACATACGAATGGGTATCCACCAGGTTCATTGTTTGCAGCAACACCACAATCCCTTTCACCACCCCCACGCCCGCCAGCACGCCGATGTAAGGCGTGAAGATAGCGGAAAGCGTGGCCAGCAGGCGGTTAATCATCGAGCCCTGCGGCGCAGAGGCTTCTGCTGAGGACGGTTCTGCCATCTGCGCCGTGATAGCCAGAAAGACTTTTTCAACTTTTGGCCCAATAACAATCTGGAATTGCCCTGGGTTTTCAACCAGTTTGACTACCTCTGGCAACTTATAAAGCTCATCTTTATTAATCTTACTTTTATCTTTGATAGTAAAACGCAGACGGGTTGCGCAGTGGGTAAGATGCTCTATATTTTCTGCCTCGCCGACATGCTGAATTATCTGTCGGGCAAGTTGACTGAAGGTAGCCATAATCATTCCTCAGTAGCAAGGTAGGGACGTTATTATTGTGTAGGGAACATTGTGCCTCAGGCGTAATCGCCTGGCTTCGTTTTACTTTTTACGGACACGCCAAAATCGGTAAAGATACGCTGCGGTAGATTATTGCCCTTTGCCTCGGCAATATGGTGAGCCAATATCTGGAAAGGGATAACTATGATCAGCGGGGCAATAAACTCATCAATATTGGCTTTCACCGCCAGCGTGCGCGGATCGTTGTCCTCACCTAATTTGATGGTGTACACGTAGTCGGTATATTTTTGTTCATAGGCTTTCAGCAGTAATAAACGCTCGCGAGCCACGCCCGGCGTATCAATAAAGAATATCCGGTGGCTGCCATTCACTTCGAAATAAGGCCCGTGCATAAACGCTTCCAGCTCAACGCCCTGGGACGGCACGCGAATCGTCTCGGCAAACTTGGTTTCCATCTCTTTGATCACGCCGACGCTCGGCCGTAGCCAATTGAGGTGAAGCGCGGGGAAGCGGCCAGTTCGGCCTGCCATTTGGTGAAGAAAGCTTCGGTGTCGGCAATCACGCCCGGAATCGATTTCACCGCCACGTCCAGCTTATGCAGCTCAGCCGCTTCCTGTTCAGCGTCGATCTTTCCGCTGCGGCGAGCGACAAACACGCCCAGCAGCATAAATTTCAGGATCGTAGCAACGTACCCTTTGGTGACGTAGCCCACACGTTCCTCGCCGATCTCGATATCAATCACGTGGTCCACGGCGCGGGCAAGCTCGCTCTCGGCTTTGCTGGTGATGCCCAGCGTTTTGACCGGGTGAGTCTGGCGAATATGTTGAATCGCGTTGAGGGTCGAGGTGCTTTCCCCGCTCTGGGAAACGCCTATCACCAGATCGGTGGCTTCACTGAATTTTTCGTAATGCTGAAAGTGGAACGGCTCTTCGACGGAGATACGAACGTCCGCCAGATTTTCCACGTAGTATTTCGCGCTATTGATCGCGTTAATGCTGGAGCCCGTGGCCAGCACCAGCCACTCTTTCTGCCCACCGAGCACCGGAAGATCGGACGGATAGCGAGACAGCATGGCGCTTAATGTCGCCTGCTCTTCATGGATGTAGGTCATCATTGTCGGTTTCATCGGCTCTCCTGTAATCAAAACCTGAAAACGTTTTCAGGTTTTAGGCTAGAGGAGTCGGGCGAGGCTTGTCAACGCCAGATCGCGCAACTGTTAGCGAGATCAAAAAATAACGTGAAGAGGAGAAACGGGCGGATGCCTGAAAAAGAGATGCGCCGTTGAAAACTAGCAGGATTCGCCGTTCAATAGCGTAAGAGGTATTTTTTCGATTGCGATACCGGCAGCATTTTCATTCAAAATAGCCATTAACTTTGTCATGACCGCTTTGCCAATCAAAGCATTCTGGTGGTCAACGGTGGCAATGCGGGGAATAAAATACTCGCTGCCAGGGAAATATTCACAGCTCACTATGGCGATATTATCTGGCACAGACAGATTGTGATCTTTTAGCGCACGGATCGCGCCTTTGGCGACATGATCGTTAATTGACACAATGGCATCCGGCAAGCTTGCATTCGTTGAAATCAGCGTTTCAATTGCCTCATAGCCATGCTGTAAATAAAAGTTATTCAGCACAATAAAACTATTTTCTACCGGCAATTTCGCAGCTTCCAGCTCAGCCCGAAATACCGCCTCGCGCTCGCGAGTAATATATACATTCTTTGACCCGCCGATAAAACCAATGCGCCGGTAACCTTTCTCAATCAGGTGACGAGTGGCTAAGCGCACACATCCCGCCTGATCGCGTTCAACGCAGGCATATTCCACGCCCGGCAGGTTACGCCCCACCACCACGACCGGCACGGTGGCGATCAGCTTTTTCAGTTCCTGCAGATAAGTCGCGGCAATGTCGTTGTAGTCGATATTACCGCCGAGAATGATCACCCCGTCTATCTGGCTATCGGTAATAGAATTAAAAATATGCTCTTCGGGCACCACCGGTGCTTCGCGGGAGGTTCTGTTTGCCGATTGCGTGTCGTACAGCGTGACCTTGTAGCCCAGCCGCAAACTTTCATGCTCAATCTGCGCCACCAGCATCACAAAGTAGGGGTTACTGATATCGGAAACGACAATCGCCAGCGTCTGGGTTTTCTTGGAAATCATCCCCCGCGCCAGCAGATTCGGGCTGAAGTTATGCTCCTGAATCACTTTTTCAACCCGGCTACGCGTTTTGTCCGCCACCCAGCTGTTATTGTTCAGCACCCGGGAGACCGTGGCGATAGACACCTGCGCCAGCTCCGCAATATCCTTGATTGTCAGTGGTTTTTTCATCGATTCATTCTCATCCCGGCCTGCGGATAATACTAGGGGAAGCGCCGTGGGGAAGCAAAGGCCAATCCTGAAAACTGCCGCCGGCCAGCCAGAAATATCCGGCGGTAAAAAAAGCCTCTTGACTCTGGAGTTGACTCCAGAGAGTAACATCGGTAATGAGAAAATTATCATTACCGGAGGGCGCCATGCTCAACACACCTCAAGACGGCAAAAAGCCACCGCAGTTTGCGTTTGCCAAACTTAGCCCGCTGCAGGCGGAAGGCCCGTCCTGCTGCGCCGACGACAGCTGCTCTGCCCAGAAGCCAGAGCAGGAAATCGTCGACAGCGGCAGCCGCTACAGCTGGCACGTAGAGGGGATGGACTGTGCGGCCTGCGCCCGCAAAGTAGAAAACGCGGTGAAACAGATCAGCGATGTTCAGCAGGTTCAGGTCGTGTTCTCGACGGAAAAGCTGCTGGTCAGCTCGGCGCGCGACGTTCGCAGCGACGTAGAAAAAGCGGTCAAGGCGGCAGGCTACACCTTAAATGCAGGTTCTGCGCCGAAGCAGGAAAAAAGCAGCGGCCTGCAGGAAAACCTGCCTCTGATCCTGCTTATTGTGCTGATGGTGATTAGCTGGGGGCTCGAGCAGTTCAACCATCCGCTCGGCAATCTGGCGTTTATCGCCACCACGCTGGTTGGCCTGTGGCCGATAGCCCGCCAGGCCGTACGCCTGATACGCAGCGGCAACTGGTTCGCGATTGAAACGCTGATGAGCGTCGCGGCAATCGGCGCGTTGTTTATCGGCGCCACCGCTGAAGCGGCAATGGTGCTGCTGCTGTTCCTCGTCGGCGAACGCCTCGAATCCTATTCGGCAAGCCGTGCCCGCCGCGGGGTAAGCGCCTTAATGGCGCTAAAGCCGGACGTCGCTATTCGCCTCCGGGACGGCGAGCGCGAAACCGTCGCTCAGGCCGATCTTCGCCCCGGCGACGTTATTGAGGTCTCCGCCGGGGGCCGCCTGCCCGCCGACGGTCGTCTGCTCAGCGGTTTTGCCAGCTTTGACGAAAGCGCCTTAACCGGGGAATCCGTGCCGGTAGAACGGCAGCAGGGCGAGAAAGTCGCCGCTGGCAGCACCAGCGTGGATCGCCTTGTTCAGCTGGAGGTAATTTCCGAACCTGGCGACAGCGCCATTGACCGTATTCTGCGGCTGATTGAGGAGGCCGAGGAGCGCCGTGCGCCCATCGAACGCTTTATCGATCGCTTTAGCCGGATTTACACGCCGATAGTCATGCTTCTCGCGCTGCTGACCGCCGTGCTTCCCCCTTTGCTGTTTGGACAAGCCTGGGAACCGTGGATCTATAAAGGCCTGACGCTGCTGCTGATCGGCTGCCCTTGCGCGCTGGTTATCTCTACGCCCGCAGCTATTACTTCCGGACTTGCCGCCGCCGCTCGCCGTGGCGCATTAATTAAGGGCGGAGCGGCGCTGGAACGCCTCGGCCAAATCCAGCAGGTCGCCTTCGATAAAACCGGCACCCTGACGGCGGGTAAACCTCAGGTTACGGCTATTGCCGTAGAGGAAGGAATAGAGGAAGAACAGCTTCTGGCGCTTGCCGCAGCCGTCGAACAGGGCTCCACGCACCCGCTGGCGCAGGCTATTGTGAATGCAGCACAGCAGCGTAATCTGCCTCCTCTGGCAGCGGTAAATCACCGTGCTCTGGCTGGGGTTGGCGTAGAAGCCAGTATTCAGGGGGAGACGCTGCTGCTCAGCTCGCCGTCAAAACTTGACGGTCAGGCACTCAGCGAAATCTGGCAGCAGCGTATCGCGAAGCAGGAAGAAGAGGGCCAGACGGTTATCGTGGTGCTGCGCTCAGGCAAGCTGCTGGGCACCATCGCCATGCGTGATACCCTGCGCAGCGACGCCCGCGAAGCGGTTGCCGCGCTTCATCAGCTAGGAATTCAGGGCGTTATGCTGACGGGGGATAACCCACGTGCGGCGGCGGCAATAGCCAGCGAGCTGGGTATTGATTACCGCGCCAGCCTGCTCCCGGAGGACAAAGTGGCGGCGGTGAACAAGCTGAACGCTACCGCGCCGCTGGCGATGGTCGGCGACGGCATTAACGATGCGCCGGCGATGAAAGCGGCGACCATCGGCATCGCCATGGGCAGCGGCACCGACGTTGCGCTGGAAACGGCAGATGCCGCCCTGACCCACAACCGCCTGACCGAGCTGGCCGGTATGGTGCGGCTCGCCAGGGCCACCCATAACAACATTCGCCAGAACGTGACGATTGCGCTGGGGCTGAAGGGGATTTTCCTGGTCACCACCCTGCTCGGCCTGACCGGCCTGTGGCTGGCGGTGCTGGCAGACTCAGGTGCTACCGCGCTGGTGACGGCGAACGCCATTCGCCTGCTGCGAAAAAAATAGTTTTCGAGGCAGCTTCCGGATTTTTACTCCACAAGCCAGGGGCAGGGATGCCCCCGCAAGGAAATACAGGCCATGCCTGCCGGGGTAGCCACACTGAAAACACTGATGGAGCATCACCCTCTAAAACAGAGCGATTTTCAACAAGAGATTGGCAGCATGGCGAGGGGATTAATGACTCTTACGCAGCAAATAGCGGTAAGGCAGCGCGTCGGTTTCGCTGGCGAGCAGCTCGTGCTCCATAAAGCGGCAGAAGCCAGGGATATCGCGCGTGGTGGCCGGGTCGTCGGCTATCACCAGCAGCGTTTCGCCTACGGGCATTGTGCGCACGGTTTTTGCGCACCATCATCACCGGCTCCGGGCAGCGCAGGCCAAGGGTATCCAGCGTATGGTCGGGGGTTGCGAACGAATCGGTCATAGCACTCTCTGGTCGTCAAAAACTGCGCTAGTTTACGCCGGGGAAAATCTGGCGCAAGCCGCGTGAACGATTGCGTTAAAATTAACCATTGCAATGAAAAGTTAAAGCAGTATCATCCCCGCGCTTTACATTTTTGACTGGGTTCCCTCACCCCACTACTAAAAAGGCTACAACATGACGCAGTTCAGCACTCGCCAGCGCACTAATGCGCTGTTTTGGCTATCGCTTTTTCATTTACTGGTGATTACCTCCAGTAACTATCTGGTTCAGCTTCCGGTCTCGGTCTTCGGGTTTCATACGACCTGGGGCGCGTTCAGCTTCCCGTTTATCTTCCTGGCAACCGACCTTACGGTGCGAATTTTTGGCGCTCCGCTGGCGCGACGCATTATTTTCGCGGTGATGATCCCGGCGCTGGTGATCTCCTACGGCATCTCGTCGCTGTTTTACATGGGAAGCTGGCAGGGCTTTGAAGCCTTAACCCACTTCAACCTGTTCGTTGCCCGAATCGCGGTCGCCAGTTTTATGGCCTATGCGCTCGGCCAGATCCTCGACGTTCACGTCTTCAACCGCCTGCGTCAAAACCACTGCTGGTGGTTAGCCCCTACCGTCTCCACGCTGTTTGGCAACGTAAGCGACACGCTGTCGTTCTTCTTTATCGCCTTCTGGCGCAGCCCGGACGCCTTTATGGCTCAGCATTGGGTAGAGATCGCCGTTGTCGATTACTGCTTTAAAGTCCTTATCAGTCTGATTTTCTTCCTGCCGATGTACGGCGTATTGCTGAATATGCTGTTGAAACGCCTGGCAGATAAATCCGAAATCTCCGCGCTACAGCCTGGTTAATCGCGAGCTGAATATCTTGTGTTAAGATGCAAGGATTAGCCTTTTGGCTTGCTAACGGAAAGGAATAACGCGATGCGCAAACTGGTAAAATATGTCGGTATTGGCCTGCTGGTAGTGGGTCTTGCCGCCTGTGACAATAACGACAGCAAAACCGCCACCGCCGGTGCTCCGGCAGCCAGCAGCGCCAGCGGCCAGCCTGTCGAACTGCTGGACGGCAAGCTGAGCTTCGCCCTGCCGGCAGATATGACCGATCAGAGCGGCAAAGTCGGCACCCAGTCCAACAACATGCACGTTTATTCTGACGCAACCGGCCAGAAAGCGGTGATCGTGATTATCGGCGACAACACCACTGACGACCTTGCCGCGCTGGCTAAACGTCTTGAAGAGCAGCAGCGCGCACGCGACCCGCAGCTGCAGGTTGTGACCAACAAATCCATTGAAATTAAAGGCCACCAGCTGCAGCAGCTGGACAGCGTTATCTCAGCTAAAGGCCAGACCGCATACTCCTCCATCATCCTTGGCCGCCTGGACGACAAGCTGCTGACCATGCAGATTACGCTGCCTGCGGATAACCAGCAGCTGGCACAAACCAACGCGGAAAACATCATCAACACTATCGCCATCAAATAATCGTTGCGCGATGCATCAAGGGCTCCGCACCTCGCGGAGCCTTTTTTTTCCTTCATTTTCAGACAGACCGCCGTAGTCGGCCGCCAATCAGGCACTACACTAAAAGCACCTTTTTCTGACTGGACGTCTCCATGACTCCTCCGCACCTCGATAAGACAGGCCTGCACATCCTGCTAAAACTTTCGGCGCTGGTGATTATTCTCGCCGGTATTCACGCCGCGGCAGACATCATCGTACAGCTGCTGATGGCGCTGTTTTTCGCTATCGTGCTCAATCCGCTGGTCACCTGGTTTATGCGCCGTGGCTTTAATCGCCCGCTGGCCATTACCATCGTGGTACTGGTGATGTTGATCATGCTCACCCTGCTGGTGGGCGTGCTGGCAACCTCGATGAATGACTTTATGGAACAGCTGCCGCAATTCAACAAACTGCTGACGCAAAAGGTCCGTGAAATCGAGCAAGCCGTGCCGTTTCTGCATTTGCCGCTGTCGCCGGAGCGTATGCTGCAAAAGCTGGACTCCGACAAGCTGATGACGTTTGCCACCACCTTAATGACCGGGCTGTCCGGGGCGATGGCCAGCATTTTACTGCTGGCCATGACGGTGATTTTTATGCTGTTTGAGGTCCGTCACGTGCCTTATAAGCTGCGCTTCGCGCTGGCGAACCCAAAGGTTCACATTGCCGGGATGCACCGGGCATTAAAAGGCGTCACCCACTATCTGGCGCTGAAAACCTTTATCAGCCTGTTGACCGGCATCGTTATCTGGCTGGGGCTAAAACTGCTGGGCGTCCAGTTTGCGCTGATGTGGGGCGTACTCGGTTTTCTGCTCAACTACATTCCCAATATCGGCTCGGTGATATCGGCCGTTCCCCCGATGATTCAGGCCTTCTTGCTAAACGGCACCTATGAAATGCTGATGGTCGGCGCGCTATTTCTTGTGGTGCATATGGTGCTGGGGAACATCCTGGAGCCCCGCATGATGGGGCGTGGATTGGGGATGTCCACCTTCGTGGTCTTCCTCTCTCTGCTCTTCTGGGGCTGGCTGCTTGGCCCGGTCGGCATGCTGCTCTCGGTGCCGCTCACCAGCGTCTGTAAGATCCTGATGGAATCCACCCAGGGCGGGGCGAAACTGGCTATTCTGCTGGGTCCTGGCAGGCCAAAAAGCCGCCTGCCGGGATAATCCCGGTTACGTTTTATCGCGCCCGGCGAGGCTGTGTAACATCGCCTCGCCAATGGCCACTTCGCCTTTTGCCATCAGCCCCTGCGCGGCACCGGCCTGGTCCTCACGCTTCTTGTTCTGCCCGAGCTTGGCCTTGCCGATAAGTGAAGTCAGAGGGATTTCTATCCCGACAATCGCTTTAAGCATTGAGTCGATAAACGCCAGGGGAGCATCGCTCACCTGCCACGGAAGATCCATTTGGGCTTCCTGCTGTCGGGTCAGGCTGGTTATTTGCCGTAGTATAAAATCGGCATCGTCCCGTACCGCAACCCTCCCTCGCGCCTGCACGGTCTGGTAGTTCCAGGTCGGTACTTCCTTATGGTGCTCCTGCTTACCCGGATACCAGCCAGGGGAGATATAACCTTGTGCACCGCGGAACACTACCAGCACTTCCTGCTCTGACTGAAGGCCGCGCCACAAAGGGTTCGCGCGAGCAATATGCGCGCAGAGCGTGCCGAATTCACCTTGTTCAGGGCAAAGTTCAAACGGGATATCAAAAGCTTCTGTCAGGCCTTCAATCTGAACGATCAGCAGGCCCAGGGGATTGGCCTGAATAAGCCCCTGCAACAGATCAATATCGTGCTCCTGAAAATGGCGAGGAATATACATTGGCAGACCTTTATTTGCGGTAATTTTGCCCAGCATATGCCCAAAGTGGTTTATGATTAAGAGCCAGATTACGGCATTATAAACGGGCCACATTTCATGTCACGTAAAGCCAGAGCCGTCGATATTCCCGCCATCGGCGAGCTTGACCGCCGCGGCGGGCAGCTTAGTTTGCAGTTAGCCAGGGCGCTGAAAAACGCCATTCATAAAGGCGAGCTGAAAAGCGGCGATCTGCTGCCGTCCACCCGCGTGCTGGCAAAGGCTTTGTCCCTTGCACGCGGCACGGTGCTGGAAGCTTTCGAACAGCTGGTCGCGGAGGGGTTTCTGGAATCCAGACATGGCTCCGGCACTCGGGTAGCGTATGCCCCGGAAAGCCCCGCTCCCATGGTGAAAACCAGCCGCTCGGCCCCGCTCCCCCTTTCTGCCCAGGCCCAGGCGTTCGCCAGAGTAGGCGAGCAGCTAAAAACGCTGGCGCCGAAGCCGTTTGCCGTTTCCGTCCCGGTCGGCGATACCGCACCGGGCGACGTATGGCGCAGGCTCGGCAACCGTATCCGCGCCCGCGGGGCTGGCGCACCGTCGGGATACGCCGATCCGCAGGGCGCACGAGCGCTGCGGGAGGCCATCTGCGAATACGTCAGAAAGTCGCGCTCGGTGCGCTGCACCCCGGACGAGGTCATCATCACCTCCGGCAACCAGCACGGCCTCTACCTGACGCTGCAAATCCTGCTGGAGGCCGGGGATTCGCTCTGGATGGAGGAGCCGGGCTACCCCGGCGCGACTTCGCTATTCGAAACGATGTTCCGCGACCGCACGATGGTCAAAGTCGCCGTTGATGACGAAGGGCTGGACGTTGAGCTGGGTAAAAAACTGGCGCCCCATGCCCGCGCCGCCTTCGTTACGCCTTCACATCAGTACCCGCTAGGCATGCCGCTCAGTATGTCCCGCCGTGCCGCTTTGCTGGAGTGGGCGCAGGCAAACCAGGCCTGGATTATTGAGGACGACTACGACAGCGAGATGCGCTATGCGGGCCATCCGTTCCCGGCGCTACAGGGTCTGGGGCCGGAGAACGTCATCTACCTCGGCACCTTCAGTAAAATCCTCTTCCCGTCCCTGCGCCTTGGCTATGCCGTGGTGCCAAAGCAGCTGGTTTCGGCCTTTTGCGGGGCGCGCATCCTGATGGACAGGCAGCCCCCCGGTGCCGATCAGCACGTGCTGGCTAGCTTTATCTCCGAGGGCCACCTCGACCGCCACCTGCGTAAAATGCGCGGCGTTTACGCCGAGAAGCGGCGGGTGCTGATGGCGGCAGTAGAGCAATACATCTCTCCCGACGTCGCCTGGCTGCAGCCCTGCGATCAGGGAATGCATATGGTGCTTTGGCTGCGCCCCGGCCTGGACGACCATCAGGTTGTTGGGCAGGCGATGCAGGCCGGTATTTCCGTCCGCGCGGTGTCGCATATGTTTACGCCAGGCAGGCAAAGGTCCGGCATTTTGCTGGGGCTGGGCGGCTACGGTGACGAAGAGATCGCTCGCGCCGTGCAGCGCCTGAATGAAGTGCTATGCTCCAGCCCCTCGGGTTGACTTCCTGTTCTGCGCAATCTGTCAGCGGGAAACGGCCCCAGCTCTTAATTTAAAAATTTTTCTGCCTGATTTCCCGTTTCGCGTGACCTCTCTGAAGCAGTACTTCTTGTGACTCACCTTCAGGGATACATCATGACGATAAAAAATAACGGAAAGGCTACGGCCATTTCCGACGCGAGCCAGCCTGCACCGCTCCTTCGCGCCCCGCTTGCGTCTGGCATTGCCTTATCTGGCCTGCTGGCGCTGGCAACCGGTTTACCGACAGTCTCCTGGGCGGCAGAAGCCAGCTCAGCCGCCAGCCAGCCATTTTCCGTGCCTGCCGGGCCGTTGAGCGGCGCCCTGCAAACGCTGGCGAATGACGCCAACGTGATGCTGGTCTTCACCCCGGATCAAACGTCAAACAAAACGACCTCCGGTCTCAAGGGAACCTATTCCGTCCAAAGTGCCTTTGATCATCTGCTGGCAGGCAGCGGCCTGAAAGCGGTGCGGGACGACAACAGCTATCGGCTTGTTTCCCTGGCAGCCCCCTCCTCCGAAGCCGCCCCGATTATCGTCCCGGAGCTTTCCGTAGTCAGCGGGCTGGATGACAGCGTCGTTGCCGGGCGCTCAACGCTTAAAAAAGAAAATATCGAGCGTATTCAGGCCGATAACGTCGCTGCCCTGCTGGATAAGCTGCCGGGTGTTTCTTCCGCCGGTTCACCTCGCCCGGGCGGGCAGAGCCTGAATATCTGGGGCATGGGCGGCATGGAAGATATCAAAGTGACGCTGGATGGCGCGCCGAAAGGGTTTGAGAAGTATCGCCAGGGGTCAGTGTTTATCGAGCCGGAGCTTATCAAGCAGATCGACGTCGATAAGGGCCCGTTTAACCTCGCCAACGGCAACGGCGGCTTCGGCGGCAGCATTAAAATCGTCACCAAAGACGCGGCCGACCTCCTGCTGCCCGGTGAAAACTTTGGCGGCATGCTGAAATACGGCTTCCACACCAACGATAATCAGAATATCTACAGCGGTGCTCTGTATGGCAAAACGCCGGAAGGTTTTGCCGACGGCATGATCTACGCCAGCAAACGCGACGGCGGCAACATTACCCGCCCGGACGGCACCCATTTCGACTATTCCGCCAACCGACAGGGCACCTGGCTGGCCAAAACCAACCTCTATCTGACCGACGCACAGACGCTGACGCTTTCGGCCATGCACTCGGCATCCACCGGCTGGCAGCCCTTCGCCGCTAAGCGGGACGAAATCGCCGCCCCGAGCCAGGCCGAGGTTGATAGATACGGGTTAGATGAAGCCTGGCGCAGAAAGCTGGTGTATCGCGATCAGACCGACGAAAACTACTCCGTGAAGTGGAACCTGGCTCCGGCAGACCAGCCGTGGCTGGATTTGACGCTGAGCTACGCATATTCCAAAACCAAACAGCACGATACCCGCCCCGACTCCGCAGGCGCCTCCAGCTTCCTGGGCTCGCTCGGCAATGAGAGCTGGGTGGACTACAAAGACAATCTGGTGGAGATCAATAACAAGAGCCGATTCAGCACCGGGCCGGTGGATCACCTGCTGGAAATCGGCGCCAGCTGGCATAAAAATCAACGCGATGCGCTGATGTACTACCCTAGCTACAAGAAGAACGCGGCCTACAACTACGGCTATTTCCAGCCCTACTACATGCCGGCCGGGGAGCAGCAAACGCGCGGCCTGTATGTGCAGGACAGTATGACGCTCGGCAGCGTCACCTTGACGCCGGGCGTGCGCTACGACAGCGTCACTAACACCGGCGAGCCAAACATCGCCCCGATGTACAACAGCAGCGATCCTAAAGTCGGCCACAACTACAGCAGCAAAAGTTATCACGGCTTTACGCCTGCGCTTGGGCTGGTCTGGAAAGCCACGCCGAATATGTCGCTGTTTGCCGATGTCACCCGAACATGGCGGGCGCCAACCATTGATGAGCAGTACACCGTGCAGTACGCGCTGTCTAACGTTTCCGGCTCAAGCCGCGACCTGAAGGTGGAAACCATCAACAGCGTTCGCGGCGGGATGATCCTGGACTTCAATAATCTGCTCGCGGACGACGACAGCGTGCAAATCCGCACCACGCTATTCCGCAACCGCGGCAAGGACGAAATTTTCTACCGCCGCGGCGTGCTGTGCGGCGCACAGTCGGTGAAAAGTGGCGCTAACTGCGGCTCCCCGCTGTCGAACTACCGCAACCTGCCGGGATACACCATTCAGGGGCTGGAAATCGAATCGTTTTACGACAGCCGCCGCCTGTTCGGCAGCCTGTCGTTCTCCACTATTCGTGGCCAGCGCGACGCTTCACCGCGCGACCCGTGGGGCAACAAAACCTGGCTTGCAGAAATTCCGCCCGTCACCGCGCACACCACGCTGGGCGTAAAAGCCCCGGAGTGGAATATGACGTTCGGCTGGACTATGGACATGGCGCGTAAACAGGACCGTTCTCCGAAGGATGGCGATCCGTTAGCGGGCATCTGGGCGCTGCCAAAAACCAGCGGCTACGCGCTGCAGGGCCTGTTTGCTAGCTGGCAGCCGGAGCAGGTGAAAGGCATGGAGGCCCGCATTGCCGTTGATAACCTGTTTAACACCGACTACTACCCGTACCTGGGCGAATCCGTCTCCGGTATCGGCCGCAACATCAAGCTGAGTATTTCGCAGAAATTCTGATGTGTTACCCGCAGCGCCAGCCCAGGCGCTGCTTTTCCATCGCCCATGCCCCGGGCAAAAATAGATTAATACTTCGCAATCTCTTGACATAAAAACACGGAAATGAAAATAATAATGATTATCATTTAATAAATAATCACGCCCTGATACCGATCGATGGTGAGTCACGTCATGTCCCGTTCCCAACTGGTTGCGCAGAAGCTTTACTGCGATCATCAGCGCTGGCTTTACCACTGGCTGCGCAATAAGGTCGGCTGCCCGGAACAAGCGCAGGATCTGACCCAGGATACCTTTATTAAGATCCTGGTCAGCCCCGATCTGGTGTCCATTCGCCAGCCGCGCCCTTTTCTCGCCACGGTTGCCCGAAGGCTGATTGCCAACCATTATCGCCGCAAGAAAATCGAAGAGGCCTGGCTGGAAGCGCTGGCCTCCCGGCCGGAACAGGAACACCCCTCCCCGGAAGCCAGGCTGCTGATCCTCGAAGTGCTGGAACAGATTGATACGGCGCTGGACGGCCTGCCCTCTCAGGTAAGAGAGGCTTTCTTGCTGGCGCATCTCCAGGGAATGCGTTATTGCGATATCGCCGAGCGCCTGCGGGTCTCCAGCAGCTCCGTTAAGCAATATCTCCAGCGCGCCAATCTTCACTGCTTCTTCGCGATAAACTAATGACCTCACGCCCTTTCATTGACCAAAACGAGCAAGCAATCGGCCGGGACAGCGCCTACGCCGCCGCCTCATGGCTTACGCTGATGATGTCGGACGACGTTAGCGAGCAGGACAAAGCCGACTGGCAAAAATGGCTGGCGGAGAGCGACGATAACCAGCGCGCCTGGCAGCATATTGAAACGATGTGCGCCAGCTTTCGGCAGGTTGACGGCAAACTTGCGCAGAAAAGCCTCTCTTCGCTAAAAAACAGCGGCAGGCGTCGCGCTCTAAAAGGGCTGGGGGCTCTGCTGCTGATCGGAGGTTCACTGGAATGGGGTCGACAGCAGCACAGCTGGGAGGCGTTAACCGCCGATTACAGCAGCGCTACGGGCGAACAGCGACAGGTTGAGCTAAGCGAAGGTAGCCAGCTCTTGCTGGACACTCAAACCGCGCTAAATGTGCATTTTACCCCACAACAGCGCCAGATTGAGCTGCTCCGCGGCGACCTGCTGATAACTACCGGGCAACGGGAAAAACTGTCGGCCTGGCCCCGACCCTTTAGCGTGATCACCCCCCACGGCAAAGTGCTCGCGCTGGGCACTCAATTCCGGGTAAAGCTGGAACAGGAGCGCACCCATATTGCCGTGTACCACGGAGCAGTACGCCTTTATCCGCGCAGCTCCGGGCTGGCCGGGCTTCAGCTCAGCGCGGGCCAGGGCGCCTGGCTTACTCGCGAAACCTCCGGTGGCCTGCACAGCGGGGAAAAAGAACCCGGCTGGGTTCACGGCAAGCTGCTGGCCGACAATATGCCACTGGGCGACTTCCTGCGGGAAGTGAACCGCTACCGCACGGGCGTACTGCGCTGCGATGAGGACATCGCCTCTCTGCGGCTGTCTGGCGTTTTCCTGCTGGCAAATACCGATGAGATTCTGGCCGCCTTACCCCGCGTCCTGCCCGTCAGGATAAATACGCTATCGCGCTACTGGGTGAGCCTTTCACGGCAGTGAATAATTCCTCACAGAGGGTTAATTCATGGTGATTGTCTCGTTATTCGTTCGAATCTGCCCGTTTACCAGCTTCACGTGTCCTCTCTCCTGTCACTACTGAAACCACAACCAGCAGCCCGGCTGCGGAGTATTTTGTTATGCCTTCTATCCTGCCGATAAGAAAGCCCTTTCCTGCCTGGTCCGAGGGCCTGCCCTCCTCACGTCGCGGCATCGGGCTACTGTTGGCGCTTTTGCTGCACGCGGGCGTTTTCCTCTGGCTAACCAATCGGCCTGCGCAGGAGCAAACGGCCACCGCGCCGCCGCCCATTGCGCTGATGCTCCTTCCTTCCGACGATCCGGCCTCTGTCGCCACGCCAGAAAGGCAGCCCGACAAGATCAAGCAGATCCGATCGGCTGCACCTCAGGAGAAGGCCGAGCCGAAGGAAGCGGTGAAAAGCGTGGAGGCGCCGAACCCGGAGATCGTTGTGGCCAAAAAAGCGCGCCATAGGGCCATCACCAAACCTCAGCCAGTTACTCCGCACAACGCGGAAGTGCCGCCGGCCCCTGCGCCACCTGCGCCTGAAACCCACGCCCCCGCCAGCCATCCGCAGCAAAGCGCCGGCAGAGCAGGAAGCAGCGCCGTGAGCGCCCCCAGCCCGGGGGAAGTGAACTGGGTTGGATTACTGCGTCAGCGGCTCGATCGCTTCAAACGTTACCCGGCTCAGGCTTTGCGCCAGCAGGCCCAGGGCGTGGTTTACCTGAGCCTGACGCTGAACAGAGAGGGACAGGTCCTCAGCGTAGTGCTGGCAAAAAGCAGCGGCACGCCCACGCTGGATCGGGAAGCGCTCGCCCTGCCAGCACGCGCAACACCTCTGCCAGCCCCCACCGAAGATATCGCTGCGGGCCAGCCGCAAATTACCCTCACGCTGCCGATCCGCTTCGATCTCCGCCAGTAAAACCCTTTGCTCAATGCTCGATAATGCAGCATTGAGCATAATATTTCTGCACGATCGTTACAGATCACAATAACAAGTCCTTTATTACGCTAACATTGCACAATCGAGCATTAGATCTTATTTTAATCGAGCAACAACGAGCAATGAAACTTTAGCGAGGATGCAGCAGTGAGAAACAATCATGTAGGACACATCGTGATGAAAGAATCGACGATTGCCGATGGCGTCACCAAAGTGGCCAGGCAGCTTAATAGTCGCTATCACGAAGCGGTGGTGATCACGGTCGTGCCCGGTGGGATCCTGTTTACCGCCGACCTGGTCAGACAGCTAACTTTTGATATTTCAATGGACTACATTTCATGCCCGCATACGCCGGGCGACAGAAATAATGGCTCCCCTCTCGTTTACCACGACAATATTGGCATCAGGGGTAAAGAGGTGATTCTGGTGGATGACGCCATCGAGTCCGGCGGCACCATGAAACGCCTGGTCGACCATTTAACCGAAAACTACGCGCCGAAATCTCTCTCTATTGCCACTTTATTTGTGAAACCTGGCCGCGTAGAGATCCCCGTCGAGCAATGTTATGCCTACATCATGGACAACGATGACCTGCTCATTGGCTACGGCATGCCGTGGCAAAACAAGTACCGCAACCTGCCCTTCGTTTCAAAACTAAAAATATAAACGCCCACAGAACGCTTACCGATGGAATAACAACATGATAAAGCTAGTTATTACTGACCTGGACGGCACTTTTCTCAATGGCCACGGCGACTATGACCGCGCACTATTTGCGGAAATACACCGCTTAATGGCAGAGCAAGGCGTCCATTTCGCCGCCTGTACCGGCAAACAATGCCAGCGGGTAGAAGAGCTGTTCGCCGATTATCGTCAGGATTTATGGATAATCGGCGACAGCGCCACGCGTATCAAAAGGAACGGCGAATATGTCTACGAATCGCTAATTAACAATGCGCTGGGGCTGCGGATTATTGAGACTCTGGAGGCCGCCAGCGACAGCCACGTGATTATTGCCTGCGGCAGCGAAAGCGCGTTTATCCGCAAAGATGTGCCGCAGCGGCTGAAAGACAAAATGCGTCAGTCCTACGCCAGCCTGGCGCAGGTGGACTCTTTTGCCGAACTCGAGGGTGATTTCGTGAAAATCAGCGTTTATGACGAAGCAGGAAACTGCCCGCAGACTCGCCCGGCCCTGACGCCTTTTGAGCAAGATGTTTATATCGTGGTGTCCGAGGCGGCGTGGATAGATATTGCCGACTCTGGCGTTCACAAAGGGACCACGGTGCAAAAGCTCCAGCAGTTACTGAACGTCAGCCCGGCGGAAACCCTGGCGTTTGGCGACGGCTATAATGACCTGGAGCTGCTGGCTCAGGCGGAGTATAGCTTTGCGATGCGGAATGCTTTTGAGGAAACGAAGGCCGCCGCCCGATTTATTACCGGCAGCAATAATGAAAGCGCCGTGCAGCACACGATAAAAAGCCTGCTGGCGCTGCAAAACTAAATCTGAATACGGGCGGCAACTCACCGCCCGTTTCGCTAACCAGCCACTTCAATATGCAGGTTAACTTCGCTGAAATCGGTAATTTTGGTTTCAGCGCTGACCACCACCACGTCAATATCTTCGCAGGGCGCCACTTTGTAGCGCGCCACCTGGGACATCTTGTTGGCCGTGACGGCGGCAATCGTCTCGTTGCTCTGGCTCAGCACTTCGCGTTTAAAGCAGGCATCTTCGTAGTAAACCGCGCTCAGCCCAGCCTGCGGATCCAGCCCGCACACGCCGATAAAGGCCTGGTCGAAAACCATACCGCGCAGCTGATTTACGGTATCGGAGCCAAGGGTGCTGCCGGTGAGCGGGTTAACTTTCCCGCCCAGCAAAATCAGCTCGCCTCGGGTTCGTCCGCTAAGCGCGGCGGCAATTTGCGGGGAGTTGGTGACGATAGTGAGATCAAGCTCTTCGGGGATAAACTCCACCATCGCCAGATAGGTTGAACCGGCATCGAGAAACACACAGGTGTTGGCTTTGAGCATTCCGGCGCACTTCCGCGCCACCTGAGATTTCTCGGCGACATCCTGCGACACGCGGGTTTCAAAACTGGCAGACTGCTGGAACTGGCTGATGGCGCCGCCATAAACCTTTTTGCACAGGCCACGACGCGCCAGCTCCTGCAAATCCCGGCGGATCGTGTGTTCGGACACGCCCAGCTTCCGCGCGACATCGGCGCCGATCACCCTGCCCGTTTCGGTCAGGATCTGGTGGATCATCGCCTGGCGCTGTTCAGGCAATGCATCATAATCAGTCACGTTTAGCCCTCAAATAGCTGCAATAGTGCATAACATAGCACAATCTATCATTCAGGCACGTAAGACTGAATTGCCCAGAGGAGAAAAGAGAGGAACGAATGCCTCTGCAATATTAATTAAAATATTGTCTTATTTTTTTCTCGCCACAATAAAGAGGCGAGGAAATGCCATTACTCTATTTCCATCCGCTTGCGCTGGATAGTGCTCATTAAGAAGGCTGCTATACCTTTCAAGGAAACGTTCTCTTTGCTGACTGGTTAACGCCTGCAGATAAAGCCGCATGCCGCTGCCTGAGCGCCAGTCAACTATCGCCTGAATGGATGGCATGACATGAAAGTATGTGGTTCGCCAGATATCAACGTCACAACCTGCAGCGGTTAAAAGATCATAATATTCATTGATTGTCAGTAATGCTTCACGCTCTGAATCTGCGCAATCAAATTCAGCCGCAACTTGCCGCATAAGGGTATGCGTATATTCTCCCCAGTTATCTGGCATTTGTACGGCTAATACCCCTTCTGCACTAAGCTGCTGCACAAGATGTGGAAAAACATGCTGATGATTGGGTATCCACTGCATAGACGCATTGGCGAAAATAACATCTTGTTTACTATCAGGTTTCCATGTTGCGATATCCGCATTTTCAAACTGGCAAGCGGGGAGGTTTTCCCGCGCTCTGGCTAACATTTCTGGCGAATTGTCCAGGCCTGTTATTTTTGCTTCAGGTGCCAATGCATAGAGTAATGCCGTCGAGTTCCCCGGACCGCAGCCAATGTCAGTGTACGTTTTGGCCATCGGATGATTAATTTTAGCTAATAATTCCATCGCCGGCCTTGTGCGTTCATTTTCAAACTTTAAATACAGCGCTGGATTCCAGTCTTTTAAACTTTCCATTTAACACCTCATTCAAGTTTACTTAAAAATGTATTTTCAACGTTCGAAAGAAGAAAACAATTTGGCCTCTTAATTTACCGTTCCTGCCATATCGCTTTAAATAAAAATGCTATGCCACAGCCCTTTCACTTCGCTTGAGTAATATTGCTGAGAAACAGGCAATAATTCCCCCCAAGCCTAAGACACTATACGCGAGCCACCAACTATTACTCGCATCCAGGGCCATACCAAATAAAAAAGGTGAAAACGATCCACATCCAAAACCAAGTAAAGAACGGACCCCCATGACTTTACCTATTTTTTCAGCTGGGACATTATCAGCAATCGCCGCAGATAACACACCCGAGTCGCCTAAAATAAAAAAACTGCCAAGAAAAGCCAAAGCGATAGACCAGGCTGCGCCCCATGAAACGGACATCCCCATCAGAACTGAACTTATTGCTCCTCCTGCACCCATAAAAATCAGAACGGCAGTACGGTTAAAATAATCGGATATTGAACCTACCAGCAGTGTTGAAAGCATGCCGGATAAGTGGATAGTAAAAGTAATGATTAATCCGGTTGTCAGAGGACTGAAATTTTCATTTACGAGCGCATGTGCAATCATACTGGGTGTCCACGCCCAACTGCCTAACAACTCCCAGCAATGAGCAATATAGCCAACTAACAACAGCAACGCGGTCAGTTTAAAACGGGAGTTATCCGTTTTCTTTAATGTGCAGGTGGTCTCACACAACTCTTCTTTGTAATGATACAGCGCCAAACTACTGAGTAATGCCCCGGCTAGCACACCCAGCGAGCACAAATAAAAGGCAAATGAAACATTTTTGAAGGCCGAGCCCCAGGAGGCAATGAAAAGAGAAAGAAGGTAGCCCAGCGAGCCGGCCGTCAGAATCATACCCACCGAATATCCTCTCTTATGTATACTGCTCATTTTTAACGCCAGCAGCATTGATGGTGTATAAGCCCCTCCCTGTGTCAGTCCCACCAGTATTATTATCACCATGGCGGAAGTATATGAATGTGCGGCATAAGCAAAAAGAAACAGCGCCGCCACTGCCAGCCAGGAGAACATTAAATACACTCTTTTGGCGCCAAAATAATCACATAGCCACGATGTCGAAAATAAGCCAAGCGCATTTGCGATATTAAAGGCCGTTTGAATCGCACCTGCCGATGACGCATCAAGATGCCATTCGGCCCTGATAACCGGCAATGCACCCGCGTACGCCATCGTACCAAAAGATGCGCCGACACGACCGATGCAGAGTGTATAGAACGGCTTCATTTATATTTCCCTTTGAAAAAAATGGGTATCTATAAACGCGTCGAATTTATTTCCTACATTTTTCAGGCCGCCACAATAAGTAAATCCGTTATTAATATGAAATTTATATGATGGACTGTTAACCTGCCCTGTGACAACACAGATCATTTGCCTGAAGCCCTGCCTTTTGCAATGATAAAAGAGTTCTTGCAGTAATGCTGACCCCAGGCCTATTCCTTGAAAAGAGGAGGCTATATAAATAGATCCTTCAACAGTGTAACGATACCCTTCACGAGACCTGTAACGCGATGCGTAGGTGAAACCTGCAATTTTCTCATCCACTTCACAAACCAGAAATGGACAATGTGTTTCATGGGCCTTAGCTAATCGGCCTGACATTTCTTGATAGCTCGGCAATTGTATTTCAAATGTCACGGTGGATTTCAAAACATAATAAGAATAGATATCTATTATCCCGTTAATATCATTATATTCAGCCGCCCTAATGTTCATTTTAAACATTTCGCATCCCCCCAAAATCACTTTTGATTGATGTTAAAGAGTGGAGAATGCTTCTGACAAACGATCTTTTCTCTCTCGCCTGGTTGAGCTAAACTCAATCAATGAAAAAACCACTCTCTCTGCCTCATTTGCCCGCCTTTGAGGCCGCAGCGCGCAGAAACAGCTTTAGCGCAGCGGCAGATGAGCTTTTCATCACCACCGGCGCCGTGAGTCGTCACATTAGAAGCCTTGAGGAACAGCTTGGTACGCAGCTATTTTACCGGGCTCATAAATCGGTAAGGCTTACGGAGGCGGGAGAAGCATTTTCCAGGGTTGCAACCCGGTTATTAACTGAACTTTCTGAGGCAGAAAAAAAACTAAGCGCCATAGCACCTTCAGCGCGGCTAACCGTCCAGTGTCTTCCGACATTTGCCATGCACTGGCTAATGCCCAGGCTGACTGATTTCAACGAACTGCATCCAGAGCTCACCGTAGATGTCACGACAAGTATCGGGCCCGTGAATCTCTCCGTTCCTTTTGATATCGCCATACGCAGAAACCCGGCGCATTTTGCAGGTCTCAAAGCTCAGCCATTTCTCAACGAAACCAGCCTGCTCGTCTGTAGCGCCGGGTATTTGCGAACCCGGCCATTACCCTCCCCTGAAAGGTTAGAGGGCCATGTAAAACTCGCCATTAGGGCACGGGAAGATTTATGGAAAAGCTGGCACGATACGTTTTCTGGTAGCCAGGATACCGTGTCCAACGTCATTACGCTTGACCACACCTTTGCCGCGATTCAGGCGGCCGAAGATGGGTTAGGGCTGGCGGTGATCCCTTTGCTGTTTTGCGCAAAACATCTCAACTCAGGGAGACTGGTATCACCGTTTGACGATCGTGTGATCAATACAGGCTCTTATTCACTGCTGTGGCATGGCAGGCATGATGAGGCAGTAAAAAAATTTACTGACTGGCTCTGCTCATTTGATACTTAATCGATGGCTGAAGCTCAGCCGCCCTCAACCAGCGCCTGCGCACACGCCCAGGCGGAGCTCCAGGCCCACTGGAAGTTATAGCCACCCAGCCAGCCGCTGACGTCCATCACTTCGCCAATAAAATAGAGGCCCGGGGCTTTTTTCGCTTCCATGGTGCGGGAGGAAAGCTCGTTGGTATCCACACCGCCGAGGGTCACTTCCGCCGTGCGATAGCCTTCGGTACCGTTAGGCTGTACGCGCCAGGCTTGCAGGGTTTCGACCAGTTCGCTTTGCTGGCGGCTGTTAAGCTGCTTCAGCGTCACGTCCGGGATTTGTTGGAGCTGTTGCAGGCATTCCACAAGGCGCTTAGGTAACACCATTGCCAGCGTGTTTTTCAGGCTCTGATTCGGGTGCACGTTACGCTGCTCGTTGATAAAGCCGTCCAGATCGGTGTCCGGCAGCAGGTTGACGCTGACGAATTCGCCCGGCTGCCAGTAGCTGGAGAGCTGCAGGACGGCAGGGCCGGAAAGGCCGCGATGGGTAAACAGCAGGCTTTCACGGAAACTGACGCCATTTTCAGCGGTAATGACGGAGGGCACCGAGACGCCGGACAGCACCTGGAGCTGTTCAAGCAACGGTTTATGCAGGGTAAACGGCACCAGGCCCGCACGGGTCGGCAGCACCTTCAGGCCAAACTGCTCGGCCACTTTATAGCCGAAGGGCGTTGCCCCCAGACCCGGCATCGACAAACCGCCGGAAGCGATCACCAGCTTAGCCGCCTGTACGCTGCTGCCGTTGAGCTGCAGGGTATAACCTTGCTCGTCACGCTCAATGCTCAGCACTTCGCTGCGCAGGCGCATCGTCACACGGCCTTTTTCACACTCGGCCACCAGCATATCGACAACCTGTTGGGCAGAGTCATCGCAGAACAGCTGACCGAGGGTTTTCTCATGCCAGGCGATGCCGTGTTTGCCCACCATGTCGATAAAGTCCCACTGGGTGTAGCGCGCCAGCGCAGATTTGCAGAAATGCGGGTTTTGGCTCAGATAGGCCGCGGGCTCGACATAAAGATTGGTAAAGTTGCAGCGGCCGCCGCCGGACATGAGGATTTTACGGCCCGGTTTTTTTCCATTATCAATCAGCAATACGCGACTGCCCGCCTGCCCGGCCATCGCCGCACAAAACATTCCCGCTGCACCCGCACCTATAATAATGGCATCAAACTTTTCCACGACCGACTCCCGACTATGCTTAAGGCAACGGATTGTAAAGACCTGCGGCTGGTCGCACCAGCTTTAAGGTGAAGAACAAATGCAGGTGATTGATAAACAAAATGTAAATCATTGCCGCTGGTCGCCGGAGGGCGACTAAAATCAAAAAAAGTCCAGATTTCACTTTGCCGCGGTGGAGGTTGTCTTACATAATGCGCCGCGTTCATGTCCTCAAAATGGCGTAACGTCTATGCTACATTTGTTTGCCGGCCTGGATCTTCATACCGGGCTTTTACTTTTGCTTGCTCTGGCATTTGTGCTGTTCTACGAAGCTATTAATGGTTTCCACGATACGGCCAACGCAGTAGCAACGGTTATTTATACCCGCGCTATGCGATCGCAACTTGCGGTGGCAATGGCTGCGTTATTTAACTTCTTCGGCGTTCTGCTCGGTGGACTGAGCGTGGCCTATGCCATTGTGCATATGCTGCCTACTGATCTGCTGTTAAACGTAGGTTCATCCCATGGTCTCGCCATGGTGTTCTCTATGTTGCTGGCCGCTATTATCTGGAACCTCGGCACCTGGTACTTCGGTCTGCCGGCCTCCAGCTCACATACGCTTATCGGTGCCATCATCGGTATCGGTTTGACCAACGCGCTGCTGACCGGCACCTCGGTTGTCGACGCGCTGAATATCCCGAAAGTCATGGGGATCTTCGCTTCATTAATCCTTTCCCCGATTGTCGGGCTGGTGATTGCCGGCGGGCTGATTTTCCTGCTGCGCCGTTACTGGAGCAACACCAAGAAAAAGCAGCGTATTCACCTGACGCCGGCGGAACGTGAAAAGCAAGACGGCAAGAAAAAGCCGCCTTTCTGGACGCGTATCGCCCTGATCTTGTCCGCTATCGGCGTGAGTTTCTCTCACGGCGCTAACGACGGTCAGAAAGGCATCGGCCTGATTATGCTGGTACTGATTGGCGTCGCGCCTGCTGGTTTCGTGGTCAACATGAACGCTTCCGGCTACGAAATCACCCGTACCCGTGACGCAGTGAACAACATCGAAACGTACTTCCAGCAGCACCCTGAGCTGCTGCAGAAGGCGACCGGTGCGGAACAGCTGATCCCTTCCCCGGAAGCGGGCGCAACGGAACCGGCTCAGTTCCACTGCCACCCGGCAAACGCTATCACCGCGCTGGACCGCGCGAAGCTGATGCTGACCGACATCGAAAGCTACGACAAGCTCAGCATCGAGCAGCGTAGCCAGCTGCGTCGCATCATGCTGTGCATCTCCGACACCACGGATAAAGTGGCGAAGCTGCCGGAAGTGAATGCGGACGATCAGCGCCTGCTGAAGAAGCTGAAAGGCGATATGCTCAGCACCATCGAATACGCGCCGGTCTGGATTATTCTGGCCGTCGCGCTGGCGCTGGGGATCGGCACCATGATCGGCTGGCGTCGCGTCGCGACCACCATCGGCGAGAAGATCGGTAAAAAAGGCATGACCTATGCGCAAGGGATGTCCGCGCAGATGACGGCGGCCGTTTCTATCGGTCTGGCAAGCTACACCGGGATGCCGGTTTCCACCACCCACGTACTCTCTTCCTCCGTGGCGGGGACGATGATCGTGGACGGCGGCGGCCTGCAGCGTAAGACGGTAACCAATATCCTGATGGCCTGGATATTCACCTTACCGGCTTCGATTCTGCTCTCCGGCGGGCTGTACTGGATTGCGCTGCGCTTCGTGTAAGCGGCAGCCAAAAGAAAAAGCGGGTCAGGTAACTGGCCCGCTTTTTTTATACTTGTCCATAACTTTGCCCTGATAATCTAGTGCCAGATAATCAATCCCACCAGGCTTATCACCACTAATCCACACAGCGAACTCGTCAAAATAAACTGACGGCGCAGGCGCTCACAGCGGCGAATAAACTCCTCATCATGATGATCTAAATAACGCTGGGCGTAGATATAGCGGACCAGCCGTACCTGTTTGCTCGGTTGACCATGTGAGGTAAAAAAACCACCTCCGTCAACATATTGATACAGCAGAGGATCACATCCGCGCAGCACAACCAGTAACGCACGCAGTGAAGAGTAATAGCGCGCCATATTCACGACACAAACTACACAAAGCGCCCAGAACAGCGCAACGGTGCTGATCATGTACCCCTCCCGGCGAAGCCCTCGAAGCGACTGCTTCGGGACAACCGCTCTCCCCGAAAACCCTGTCAGACAATCCTGCAACGGCTCACCGATACAGGTCACAGATCTCTTCCCGTCCGGCTCACTTAATAGTGTAGGAGATCCCTAAATTTTTTTACCACCGCGTTAATCTTTATCAAGGCCGCCACAATAATTTTTCGCTTGAATGTAATTGCGGGGTGGCGCATTGACGGGTTGAATAGCTCCCTATAAGGTAGAAATACCATCTACAATTTAAGTCTTTAGGTAGGGTGACCGTAGCTCATGCCGCTGCGGTTCAGAAGATGACGGCGAGAGTCATCGATAACTTATGGAAGGAGTAACATTATGGCTTACAAACACATTCTTATCGCGGTAGACCTCTCTCCGGAGAGCAAAGTACTGGTGGAAAAAGCGGTCTCCATGGCTCGCCCTTATAACGCTAAGGTTTCCCTGATTCATGTCGATGTAAATTACTCCGATCTGTATACCGGGCTGATTGATGTCAATCTGGGCGATATGCAGAAACGCATTTCCGAAGAGACTCACCATGCGCTGACCGAGCTTTCCACCGGCGCAGGTTACCCTATAACCGAAACCCTGAGCGGCAGCGGCGATCTGGGCCAGGTGCTGGTAGACGCAATTAAAAAATACGATATGGATTTGGTGGTTTGCGGGCACCACCAGGACTTCTGGAGCAAGCTGATGTCCTCGGCTCGCCAGCTGATCAATACCGTGCATGTGGATATGCTGATTGTTCCGCTGCGTGATGACGAAGACGAGTAACACTTTCCCCTCACCCTAACCCTCTCCCCAAAGGGGAGAGGGGACTGGACCGAGAGCGGACCGGATCGAGCATAAATTATCGGTTTTCCCCCTCTCCCTTCCAGGGAGAGGGCCGGGGTGAGGGTCTAAGCTCATTCAAATCCTGAAGGATCACCGTCAACACCCCCTCCAGCTCTCCCCACAGCTCGTTATTCCAGAACCGCCTCACCCGCCATCCCTGCTCATTGAGGTACTTCGTTCTTCGCGCATCGTAGCCTCTTTGTGCCTCATGCTGCCCACCGTCCAGCTCAATCGCCAGACGAGCAGCGCAGCAGGCAAAATCAACAATATAGGGCCCAATCGGATGCTGGCGACGAAACTTAAACGCGGCAAAGCGCCTGCAGCGGAGTTGATACCACAGCAGGCTCTCTTCGGGGGTCATCTGTCGCCTTAGCTGGCGGGCGAAATGTCGGATCGGCTGCATAGCAGGCAACATGCCAATACAGCCGTTGAGAGGCGAGTAGAAATCTTCTTTTCTGCGAGAGGCTTTCCGGCGTTTTGGCGATTACTCCGGCGTCCCGGCGTAAATATCAAACCGGTGCCCTTTGGTCACCACCGCGTTTTGCGTGGCCACATCGGCCAGCGGCGGCGCATAGTCAGGGCGCTTCACCACCACCCTTTTCTTCGCCAGCGCTCGGGCAGGCGTCAGCAGCCCATCCGCATCTTCATCCGGCCCTACCAGGGACTGGAAGACGCGCATCTCTTTCTTCACCAGCGCGCTCTTTTGCTTATGGGGGAACATCGGGTCGAGGTAGACCACATCCGGGCGCGGCGTGATGTCGCTAAGCGCCGTCAGGCTGGAAGCATGAATCAGCTGTAATCGCTCCTGCAGCCAGCTGCCGATTTCCGGGTCCGCATAGCCACGGCGCAGGCCATCGTCGAGCAGCGCGGCAACCACAGGATTGCGTTCCAGCATCCGCACGCGGCAGCCCACGGAAGCGAGCACGAAGGCATCGCGCCCTAACCCTGCCGTCGCATCGACCACATCCGGCAGATAGCTGCCCTTAACGCCCACGGCCTTTGCCACCGCTTCACCACGCCCGCCGCCAAACTTACGGCGGTGCGCCATCGCCCCGGAGGCAAAATCAACGAAGATGCCGCCAAGCTTTGGCTCATCACGCTTGCGCAGTTCAAGATGCTCAGGCGTCAGCACCAGCGCCATCGGCGCATCTTCATCGTGCTCAAGCTGCCAGCGTTCGCTCAAAACAGATAAGGCGCCGGGATCGGCGCCTGCTTCAGTCAGTAAACAGATTTTCACGTGATGGCTTAGCCCTGAATACCGTAGTGTTCCAGCATCGCATCCAGCTGTGGCTCGCGCCCGCGGAAGCGTTTGAACAGCTCCATCGGCTCTTCCGAACCGCCCCGGGTCAGGATGTTATCGAGGAACGACTGGCCGGTCTGACGGTTGAAAATGCCCTCTTCTTCGAAGCGAGAGTAGGCATCCGCCGCCAGCACGTCGGCCCACAGGTAGCTGTAGTAGCCCGCCGCATAGCCGCCAGCGAAGATGTGGCTAAAGGCATGCGGGAAGCGACCCCAGCTCGGCCCAGGCACCACGGCAACCTGTTTCTTAATTTCGGCCAGCGTCTGCAGGACTTTTGCCCCCTGTTCCGGGCTGAACTCGGCGTGCAGGCGGAAGTCGAACAGGCCAAACTCCAGCTGGCGCAGAATAAACAGCGCGGCCTGGTAGTTCTTCGCCGCCAGCATTTTTTCCAGCAGCTCAACAGGCAGAGATTCACCGGTTTCATAGTGGCCGGAGATAAACGCCAGCGCTTCAGGCTCCCAGCACCAGTTTTCCATAAACTGGCTCGGCAGCTCGACCGCATCCCACGGCACGCCGTTGATGCCGGACACGCCTGCGGTTTCGATTTTGGTCAGCATATGATGCAGGCCGTGGCCGAACTCATGGAACAGGGTGATCACTTCATCGTGGGTAAACAGCGCAGGTTTGCCGTTCACCGGGCGGTTGAAGTTGCAGGTCAGGTAAGCAACCGGCTTCTGCAGCGAGCCGTCTGCGCGACGCATTTTGCCCACGCAGTCATCCATCCAGGCTCCGCCGCGTTTGTGCTCGCGAGCGTACAGGTCAAGGTAGAAGCTGCCGCGCAGCTCGCCCTGGTCGTCATACAGCTCGAAGAAGCGCACGTCCGGATGCCAGACGTCGATATCTTTACGCTCTTTAGCGGTGATGCCGTAGATGCGCTTAACGACTTCGAACAGGCCGTTCACCGCACGCTCTTCAGGGAAGTAAGGGCGCAGCTGTTCGTCGCTGATGCTGTAGAGATGCTGTTTCTGTTTTTCGCTGTACCAGGTGATGTCCCACGGCTCCAGCTCTTCCACGCCGTAATGCTCTTTTGCATAGGCGCGCAGCTGAGCCAGCTCGGCTTCACCCTGAGGGCGAGCGCGTTTTGCCAGGTCAGACAGGAATTCCAGCACCTGCTGCGGGTTCTCCGCCATTTTGGTGGCGAGGGATTTTTCCGCATAGTTACCAAAGCCCAGCAGCTGAGCCAGCTCGTGGCGCAGCGCAAGGATCTCTTCCATCACCGGGGTGTTATCCCACTTCCCGGCATTCGGGCCCTGATCGGACGCACGGGTGGAGTATGCGCGGTACATCTCTTCGCGCAGGGCGCGGTTATCGCAGTAAGTCAGCACCGGCAGGTAGCTTGGAATGTCCAGCGTCAGCAGCCAGCCGTCCTGCTCTTTGGCTTCTGCCTGAGCGCGTGCAGCGGCTAAGGCGCTTTCCGGCATACCGGCCAGCTCTGCTTCATCGGTAATCAGCTTGCTCCAGCCCATGGTGGCATCGAGCACGTTATTGCTGTAGGTAGAGCCCAGCTCGGACAGGCGAGCAGAAATTTCACCGTAGCGCTGCTGTTTGTCTTTGGGCAGGCCAATACCGGAGAGCTCGAAGTCACGCAGCGCGTTATCCACCGCTTTCTTCTCAGCAATGCTCAGGCTGGCGTAATTCGCGCCGTCACGCAGGTCGCGGTACGCGTTGTATAGCCCTTCGTGCTGACCAACCCAGGTGCTGTATTCCGACAGCAGCGGCAGCGTTTGCTCATAGGCTTCGCGCAGCTCCGGGCTGTTCTGCACCGAATTCAGATGGCTGACCGGGGAGAACAGGCGGCCCAGGCGATCGTCCACTTCTGCCAGCGGCTGAACCAGGTTCTGCCAGCTATAAGGCGCGCCCTGCGCAACCACGCTTTCCACCGCCGCACGGCAGTCATCCAGCGCTTTAGTCACAGCCGGAACAACATGCTCTGGTTTGATGGCGGAAAACGGCGGCAGCTCAAAAGGGGTCAATAAAGGATTGGTCATAAGCGCGTTCCTGATTAAAAGGGAGAGAGAAGCGCTCAAACGGCGCTTTGTGCATGGAGTCTAGCATGGGGTTAAGTGTAGCGAATTTCAATCCCGGACGTTGCGCCCAGCTCGCCGGAAACAGGGGCAGCAGGTGCTGCCCCGGAAGGTCAATCAGTGGGATTTCTCGGCCATGGCGTAGGCCGCAGGCAGGTTCAGACGCTGCCAGAACTGCTGGTCAGCCGTCGTGCCGGAAAGCGGGTAGCCCGCAGGTAATGCGGTTTTCACCATCAGATCGCGACGCTGCGCGGCGGAAAGCTTAGGCAGCGCGGCCTCGAGCAGAACTTCCGCCCCTTGCGGCACCTTCAGAGCCTGCTTCTCGCCCTTCTGCTGCGGCAGATCGTAGGTCATGGTGAAGCGGTAGAGTTCTTTCATAGCCGGGGCGCGGTATGGATCGTCTTTCGCGGAAGATTTCGCACATTCAGCCAAAGAGGTCCCGCACTCTTTCTCCAGCGCAGTACGCAGCTGATCGCGAGCTTCGTTAAACAACGCACGGTATTTAGGGTCGTTCAGGTAGTTAGCCACGTTGCGCTGCGCCACCATGCGGGAACCCATCACGTCCAGCGGATAATGTACGCCCAGCACAATGCGCGAGTAGCCGTAGCGAGCGCCGCGCTCAACAAGCGCTTCAAAACGCTCCGGTACCATCTCGGCCATTAGCAGCGCGTCGGTGTAGCCAGTGTTGGTGTGGCCGCTCGGGAACGAACCGCCGTCTGCGGTGTACGGTTTGTTATCTTTAATCACCACATCATCCGGGACAAGGTGGATCGTGTTGCCCTGAATCAGGAACGGACGCGGGTTATTGAAGTGCTTCTTCGCCGCGCTGGTGCTGACCTCAGAGGCTTTAATCAGCGCAGCGGCCTTGCTCAGTTCGCCTTTATCGTAGGCGGCCAGGAAGGCTTTACCCAGGCGCGGCCCCATGGCGTCGCTCAGGAAGTAAAGATGGTTGATGCCCTCTGCATCCGCCAGCGCCTGATGGCGGGAGGTCTGCACGGCGTTAAGGTTAATGTTGGTCACCGTTTCAAGGTTCTGCTTGATCACGGGATCCGGCAGCTTACTGAACGCGGAAAGCAGCTCGATGCCCGCCTTCTGGTTTGCTTTGGTCTGGAAGTCATAGCCGCTGGCCTTCAGCCACGCGGTATCCGCCAGCTTTTTGCTTTGCTTCGCTTTATCCAGCTGGTCGCGAGTCAGTTTGTCCGCATCCCCTTTCAAAGCCGCACGCAGGGCCACCAGGGACTGGCTTTCCAGCTCATCAAAGCTCTGGCTGCTGTTTGCCGGAGTGACGGTATTGGCTATCGCCGCGGCCTGAGGGAGAGAGACGTCCTTTGCCAGCGCAGGCATAGCCACGGCCAGCGCTGCGGCCAGCACAGAAATACGGAGTTTCATTATTTTTCCTTTTATTCAAACGATTACCTTGCCTGGCTGCGACGCTATCCTGGAAATTTGACGTTTTTATGACACATTTATGTTTTGAAACGTTTTAGGCCCGATTGAAACAGCGCCGCGCCCGGGCGGTAATCCTCCGCAATCTGCGGTAAACTGTGGGAAATTTGTTTTCTTATTTGCGGAATACCATCCCCCATGCTCAGCTATCGCCACAGCTTTCACGCCGGTAACCATGCCGACGTACTGAAACACACCGTTCAAAGCCTGATTATTGAATCGCTAAAAGAGAAGGAGAAGCCGTTTCTCTATCTCGACACTCACGCAGGCGCCGGTCGTTACCAGCTGAGCAGCGAACATGCGGAGCGCACCGGCGAGTATCTGGAAGGTATCGCGCGCATCTGGCAGCAGGACGATTTGCCTGCCGAGCTGGAAGCCTATATTGGCGCGGTGCAACACCTGAACCGTAGCGGCAACCTGCGCTATTACCCGGGCTCGCCGCTGATTGCCCGTCATCTTCTGCGCGAGCAGGACAGCCTGCAGCTCACCGAACTGCACCCTTCCGACTTCCCGCTGCTGCGCTCCGAGTTCCAGAAAGATGAGCGCGCCCGCGTTGAACGTGCCGACGGCTACCAGCAGTTGAAAGCGAAGCTGCCGCCGGTTTCCCGACGCGGCCTGATCCTCATCGACCCACCGTATGAGATCAAAACCGACTATCAGGACGTAGTAAAAGGCATCGCTGAAGGCTACAAACGCTTTGCCACCGGCACCTACGCGCTGTGGTACCCGGTAGTGCTGCGCCAGCAAATCAAACGCATGATCCGCGACCTGGAAGAGACCGGCATCCGCCGCATCCTGCAAATCGAGCTGGCGGTTCGCCCGGACAGCGACCAGCGCGGCATGACGGCTTCCGGCATGATTGTGATCAATCCACCGTGGAAGCTGGAACAGCAGATGGCAAACGTGCTGCCGTGGCTGCATAAAAAGCTGGTGCCCGCGGGCACCGGCTCCACCACGCTCAGCTGGATTGTGCCGGAATAACGGCCATCCCTTTTACAACAATCGGTAGAACCTTTATCCCGGCGCGCTACAATCGCGCCTAATTTTCGACTCAAAAGGGAAACATCATGACCAAACATTATGACTACCTCGCCATCGGCGGCGGCAGCGGCGGTATCGCCTCGATTAACCGTGCGGCAATGTATGGGCAGAAGTGCGCACTGATTGAGGCGAAAGATCTGGGCGGCACCTGCGTCAACGTCGGCTGTGTGCCTAAAAAAGTGATGTGGCATGCGGCGCAAATCGCCGAGGCGATTCACAACTATGGCCCGGACTACGGCTTTGACACCACGCTGAACCATTTCGACTGGGACAAACTGATTGCCAGCCGTACCGCCTATATTGACCGCATTCATACCTCATACGACAACGTATTGGGCAAGAATAAAGTTGACGTGATCCGCGGCTTTGCGAAGTTCGTTGATGCCCATACCGTGGAAGTAAACGGCGAAACCATCACCGCAGACCATATTCTGATCGCCACCGGCGGCCGTCCAAGCCACCCGAACATCCCTGGTGCTGAGTACGGCATCGACTCCGACGGCTTCTTTGAGCTACCGGGCCTGCCAAAACGCGTGGCGGTGGTTGGCGCGGGCTACATCGCGGTAGAAATCGCCGGCGTAATTAACGCGCTGGGCTCAGAAACCCACCTGTTCGTGCGTAAGCACGCGCCGCTGCGCACCTTCGACCCGTTGATTGTTGAGACGCTGCTGGAAGTGATTGCGGCAGAAGGCCCGACCCTGCACACCAACGCGGTTCCAAAAGCAGTGGTGAAAAACGCAGACGGCAGCCTGACGCTGGAGCTGGAAGATGGCCGCGCAGAAACCGTCGATACCCTGATTTGGGCGATCGGTCGTGAACCGGCTAACGACAACTTCAACCTGCAGGTGACCGGCGTTGAGCTGGATGCAAAAGGCTATATCAAGGTCGATAAGTTCCAGAACACCAACGTGCCGGGCATTTATGCCGTGGGCGATAACACCGGCGCAGTTGAGCTGACGCCTGTCGCCGTTGCCGCTGGTCGTCGCCTGTCCGAGCGCCTGTTTAACAACAAGCCGGACGAGCATCTGGACTACAGCAACGTGCCGACCGTGGTCTTCAGCCACCCGCCAATCGGCACCGTTGGCCTGACCGAACCGCAGGCGCGCGAGCAGTACGGCGACGACAACGTGAAGGTCTACAAATCCTCCTTCACCGCCATGTACACCGCCGTGACCTCTCACCGCCAGCCGTGCCGTATGAAGCTGGTCTGTGCGGGCCCGGACGAGAAAATCGTCGGTATTCACGGCATCGGTTTTGGTATGGACGAAATCCTGCAGGGCTTCGCCGTAGCGCTGAAAATGGGCGCGACTAAGAAAGACTTCGACAACACCGTGGCGATCCACCCCACCGCAGCGGAAGAGTTTGTTACCATGCGTTAATCCCTTTCGGGATAAAGACAAAAGGCCAGAGGTGACTCTGGCCTTTTTTATTACCTGTCAAATTGCATTTAGATCAGCGGCTTATGCAATATACCTTCCAGCACCTTCAGCGGCGAGGTCTGCGGGTTTTGCATCTCCTCGACCGGCAGCAGGAAGGTTTGCTCCAGCATAAACTGCCCGCCCATGGCGGCATGCGGCGTCTGGTCGGAGAAACAGATCCAGCTGCTGCCCGGCGGGAAGTCGATGGCCACCTGCGGCCCCTGTTTCTGGTAGTCCGCATCGGCCTTCATCGCATCGTGCATCTGCAGCATCAGGTGGTCGTAATGGCTACGGCGAGTTTTGGTGATGCCGACGGCGTTCTGCAGCCAGCTGCTCGCCGGGGAATAGCTTTTCAGGCGCGGAAGGAAGCGCTCGGCCAGCGTAGGGAAAGCTTCGCCAACGCGCCAGCTGCGGCTTTCACCGGCCGGATTGATGTTGGTGAAAATACGCAGGATGCGCTCGCCGTAGTTAGGGCGGGACGGGAAAGCATCCACGTGCAGGCGGCTGTCGTCTTTACGCCAGGAGGTGTTTTGCGTCCACTGCTTAACAGGATGCAGGCGCAGGCTGTTGGTCGGCGTATGCAGCACCTGCTGGTATTCCGGCAGCAGAGTAGCGATAAGCTTCTGGCAGGCTTCGTAGTGGCGTTTCAGCAGAGCGCGAACTTCCGGCTCCTGCTCAGGGATCGCAACGCCGGTCAGCTTATCCTTTAGCGGCTGATAGCTGATGTTCTTGCGTTTCGGGTCAACCACCGCCGGGTTAAGCAGGGCCTTTTCCTGCCCGGTGAGCGCAAAAGCCAGCTGCGGCAGGAAAATGACTTTGCCCTGCTCCAGGTCGCCCACCACCGATTCAGCTACGGCTCCCCCCCATACAGAAAGAGGATGCGTCAGGGTCACAGTATCAAGAGAGAGGTTTAAATCTGCCATATCAATGTCCTTGCCAAATATCCGGACGGTGTATTTAACAGATTAATTTCCGGAGTATTTTATTTTTAGAAAGACGTAAGAATGATCCCGCCATAGGGTGGCGAATGCATACCAAAAAGGGTTTTATCCAGTATAGTAAGAATGAAAATCGAAAGTTAAACAAAACCTAAACACCATCCTGAGGACTAAATTAAAACGCACAAAATCATAAAGTAACGCTCAGACAATATTAAATAGATTTTTCAGTTCCTGTTGTTATAGCTCGCTGTTAAATAACAAAAAGAATAAAGGCCTGAGAAGCAGGCCGTTATTTTTATTTCCATTCGCTGCGTAACAGCCCGTAGGCATATTCATCACCCCATTCGCCTTTAAATAAAATATTCTTGCGAAAATGTGCTTCGCGACGAAAACCCAGTTTTTCCAGCAGGGCCGCCGCCGCCGCATTCCTGGCATCCACCGTCGCCACCAGGCGGTGTTTGTTGTAAGCAGTGAACAGCAGCTCAATCACCCCGCGCAAAGATTCGAAAGCGAATCCCTGGCGCTGATGGCGTTCGTCAAAGGTCATGCCTAATTCTGCCTGCTGGCCATCATGAAAAAAGTGAACGGCCACGTCCCCCAGCAAACGCTGGTCTTCGCTGCGCACGACCGCAATCTGGAACCAGCTTTCGTCGGTATTAAACGCCAGCGGCGCCTGCTGAGCATAAAACGCCTCGGCATCGGCCTGGCTGTAGCCGTCCCAGCTCTGGTAGCGGGCCACTTCCGGCTGATTACGGTATTCAATAAAAACGGGTAAATCCGCACGGGTAAACTTGCGCAGCGTCAGGCGCGGCGTAGTCAGCAGCGGCTCCATAGGTCACTCCAGGTAAAGGGTCAGCTAACAGTGTCGGCCCGAAGATTAGCAGCTTTAATTTTTTCCGGCATTACGCCGCGTGCCCTGCCAGGGTGAAGCCGCAAGAGCTAAAAAGAGAGTGGAATGAATATGCCAGAGACCCCTGGGCTTTACCGGCAAATCGTCCTTAAGTTAAATTTCTTCAATAAATACATATGAATAGTTATGATATATCCCTGTAACAAAAAGCTACAAATTTAATTCTCTTTAAAATCAAATAATTCATCGTTCAAATATTCATCAGCAGAAAATAATCTTTCCCCTGCCTAAAAACAGTCCATACACTACGCTTCGTTTTGCCTGGCAAGACAAACTAATAATAATTTTCAACAACATAATTTATCGCGCAACCATGATCCTTTGCGGCCTTTAACCTGTCCGTACAGGGTTATTTTTTGCAACACAAAACCAATGTTATAGAAAACAGAACGATACATCATGCACAAGCAAAAATACCTGCCTGCGGCCGCCGCATTGCTATTTAGTCCGGCGCTGCTCGCTTCGACCAGTTTTAATTTTTCACCCGATGCAGTAACTGCAAATATTTCCACCGGCGTTTTGAACGGAGAATCTAAAGAGCTCGTTTATAATCAACACGATGGCAGTAAATTAAGTGAACTGAAATGGAAAATTAAAAACACGCCCATTATTAAAGGCGGCATTAGCTGGGATGCCCAGCGGTATATCACCCTCAACGCTAATGGCTGGACAACCTTTGCCTCACGCGGCTCGCACATGACAGATTATGACTGGCAAACGCCAGGGCAGAGCCACTGGAGCGACAAGTCCACCCACCCTGACACCAGCCTGAATTACGCCAATCAGTTTGATCTTAATTTCACCGGCTGGCTGTTGAAGGAGCCAACTTATAACCTTGGCATCGTCACCGGTTACCAGGAAACTCGTTATAGCTGGACAGCCCGCGGCGGCTCGTATAACTATTTTAATGGTGCGCTGGTCGGTGAATTTCCTGCCGGAAAACCGGGTATTGGGTACAGCCAGAAATTCAGCGTCCCGTATTTGGGGTTAACCGCGAGCTATCGTTACCAGGATTTTGATTTAGCAGGACAATTTAAATTCAGCCCGTGGGTAAATGCGCGAGATAATGACGAGCATTATATGCGTCAGCTGAGCTTTAGCGAAAAAGGCAATAATTCTAATTATTACGCTGCTACCGTTTCTGCCGGGTATTACGTCACGCCGAATACCCGTCTCTATACCGAATTAACGTGGACGCGTTTTGCCGAAGCGAAAGCCTCGACGAAAACGCGTGATAATAAAACCGGAGAAACCTGGTCTGAAGGCGGCGACGCGGCAGGCCTGAGCAACGACAGCTATACCTACGGCGTCGGCGTTCAGTATCGTTTCTAAAGGTTTATGGCCCAATAGTTTTCTTATTGTTCATCAGGGGCTGCCGGCCCGCAGGCAGCCCCGCATGATTAACGTATCGCGTTGTATATCGCCTGCTGAATTTTCACGTTCAGCTCGTCAACCGGCTCGGCCACCAGCCCCTGCGCCGTGGCATCTTCATAGCGCTGCTTTTGTGCCGCCAGGCGCATTTCCGCGCGCTGCAGCGCCTCTTTCTGCCGCTGTACTGCGGTAGCAGAGCTGCAGAAGCTGGCTAAATATTGCTTTCTCAACGAGGTCAGCTTTTGCCCTTTCCTCATCTCCAGTTCGGTGGCGCTAATCAGCCGGCGACAGGGGCGCGCCTCATCCATCTGCGGCCGATACTGTAGCAAAATGGTCAATACATCCCGGTTATCTGCCGCCAGCGCCTGCTCGGTGAAATACACCTTCCAGTTCATACCGCCCTGCATAAACAGCCGGACGATACGAGCGTCGTTGCGGTTAATCGCCGTACGAAGGTTATTTTCGTCCCAGGTTATCCCCATGTTGGCCAGCATATCGCGCGGGCTGTTGTATTCCGGGCGCTCTTTCTGCTGTGCCGGCGTGCTCACCACCACCGGTGGCGTGGCCACCATGCCAGGTTTTGAGGAGATATCACTAAGCAAATAGAGGCCCACAACCGCAACCGCCACGACGAAAATACCCACCGAAGCCCAAAGCGCGGTGGAGATAGCGCCAGTGGCATCATGCTGCTTCTTATCAGCGCGTGAGTCATAACGTTCGATGGACTCTCTGATCTCTTCAGGGTCACCGCCCTTGGCCGCGTGGTTTTTACGAGCCTGTTCAAGGTAGCTTTGCAGCGCGGCGTCATTGGCGTCTAACAGCGCTGAAGGATTAACTTTGGTACGCCCCTCACTAAAGGCTTTTTGCACCGGGCCGCTGATTTCGCCAAAATAGTTATCGAGCAGAGCCACCTGAACGGTCGTCAGCGGCTGTTTGTGCATCAGATCATTGCGAATCTGCCTGACGCCGTCGAGGAAGATTTGCAGGGTTTTACGCTGGTCGATAAGAAAACCCAGCTGCGGGGAATTTTGGTAAATTTTTGCGTAGTGATGGGCAAACTCTTTTTTATCCACCAGCATCAGAGCCAGCTCGCTAAACTTCATCCCGCTTAGCACATCGCCCCTTTCACCCTGCTTCAGCCAGCGGCGAACCTTATCCGCGCCAAACTGGTTTTTAAGTTGATTGACCAAATCTGCCTGGCTTTCCCAGGCCTGACTCACCAACTCTTTCAGCATCAGTTCAATCGCGCGCATCTGCTGCTGCGCGCCTTTCTGCACCCCGTCAACATCAGAGGATAATTCGGTGGAATAGCCCAGCAGCGGCTGCTTGAAACGCACGTGTTCAAGGTAGCTGGTAAATCGCAGGGCAGCGAGCAGCTGGTTTTGGCCGACTTCCTGTCCGCTCTCATACTGAGGTACCAGCTGCTGTAGATGGCGCAGCAGAAGGGTGAACTGTGAAATCTCTGAGTCGTTAAGATTCAGCCGTTTTGCTACGGCACCCCAGCTGCCGAGCGCCATACGGGCCTGCTCCAGCTGCTGGAAAAACCACTGCGGATCTTTGCCTTCGGCGGCACGAATGTTCAGGAGCGGCAGAATCTGTAGAGAAGCCTGCCGAATAATCCCCAGACACGTCTCAAAGTGCTCCCGCATCTGCAATGTTGCGCTGCTCATGATCGTCCTTTGTCGATGTCCGGCATCGCGCTGCCGAACGCAGAAAAAACTGCATTTTTCCGCCCCAGGCGGCTATTTTTTTATGGTCAGAGTTGCCAGGGCCATATTTCGGCATTACAGCAGAGTGTAAAACGGCAAATCCACAATCAATGGCGACAAAAAGAGCGATTTAGTCGGGTATTTTCAAACCTCACGCTCGACGATTTCCCCCAGCCTTTTCAGGGCCGCCTCGGTGACGGCGTTGAACGGCAAAGAATAGTTCAGCCGCAGGCAGTTGCGGTATTTTCCAGAGGCTGAAAACAGCGAGCCGATCGCAATATGTATTTTTGCCTCTTTCAGGGCATAGCCAAGCCGCACTGCGTCAACCTCTTCCGGGAGTTCAATCCACATCAGAAAGCCGCCCTGCGGCCGGCTTACGCAAATACCGCAGGGGAAATATTGCCGCACGCGACAAGTGAAAACGTCCAGGTTGCGCTGATAGTGCTGCCGCATACGCCGGAGATGGCGGTGATAGTGTCCGTTACGAATGAACGCCGCCACCGCCTGCTGGGTGAAGGTGGCGCTGCTGCCGGTGCCAATATATTTGCTGTGCAGCGCCCGGTCGAGGTAGCGCCCCGGCACTATCCAGCCCACCCGCAGCCCCGGCGCAAGCGTTTTTGAAAACGAGCTGCACAGCAGAACGCGGCCATCCACGTCCAGAGATTTAATCGTCATCGGGCGCGGATACTCATAGGCCAGTTCGCCGTAGACATCATCTTCGATAATCGCGATATCAAAGCGCTGAGCAAGGCACATCATCGCTTTCTTGCGCGCATCCGGCATGATGAACCCTAGCGGGTTGTTGCAGTTCGATACCAGAATCACCGCTTTTATCGGCCACTGCTCTAACGCCAGCTCCAGCGCCTCAAGGCTAATGCCGGTGACGGAATCCGTTGGAATTTCAATCACTTTAATGCCGTACCCGCGCAGCATTTGCATGGTGCCGTGGAATGACGGCGACTCGACCGCCACAATGTCGTCCGGCTCACACACCGCGCGAATCGCAATCGACAGAGCTTCATGGCAGCCGTTGGTCACCACGATGTCGTCGGCATTCACCACGCAGTTGCTGTCCAGCATCAGGCGCGCAATTTGCTCGCGCAGCGCTTTTACGCCGAACATGCCGTCGTAGCCCAGCAGCTCAGGTTCCTGATACTGCGCAAGCCGCGCCATCTCACGCCACAGCGGTTTTATGGTCGACTGGGTGAGATCCGGCGACCCGCTGCCAAAGGCGATTAACTCGCAGTCATCCCGGGAGTTCACCAGTTCCAGTACCGCATCCCACTGCGTCACTTCCACCGGACGCTGTACCGGGCGAGTTAAGCGCGGAACGGGAGGAACCGCTTTACGCGGTGCCACAAAGTAACCAGAGCGCGGCTGGGGAGAGATCAGCTGCCGATCTTCAAGTACGTGATAGGCCTGCTGCACGGTGCTGATGCTGACGCCGTGCTCACTGCTCAGGCTGCGCACCGAGGGCAGACGCTCACCGCTTTGATAAAGCCCCTGCTCAATACGCTCGGCCAGCAGCGTGGCGAGATGTTGGTAACGCGTCATGCTGTATCCTCACCGGAAACCATACAGAAAGAAAAATCGATACAGAATGGCGCAATAAATGCCATTCAGCTCATGTTTTAGCCCTTCTGTATGTTAAAGAAAAGTTATTTTTGAATCTGTCTGCTTTTGCTCATTCGCCGGATGATAGCACCAGAAAAACCGCGAGGAGTGACGCCATGGGCTTTGAAGAGAACCACCACCGCAAACCGTTTTATGGCCTGGTCATGCTTTACCACTATTTTCGTCGTAGCAGGCAGCGGCGCCAGACTTTACGCGCCCTGCGCGAACTCAGTCCGGAACAGCTCAGGGATATGGGGCTAACACGGGATGACTTATCTCGCTGGGATTAACGCTTAAGCGGTGCCATACGCTGGCACCGTTTTTTATTTACTGCTATCAAAAGGAGGACAACACAACAACAACGATAACCAGGAGCCTGATGAACATCACCGACCTGCCTTTTAACACCACCGACTGGGCAACCCTCACGCCGACCGAACATCCCGGCATTACCGGCAAAGCTCTGTGGCGCACGCAGCAGTTTGGGCCGATCCGCGTACGTATGGTCGAATACACCCCGGGCTATCTGGCCGATCACTGGTGCCAGAAAGGCCACGTTCTGCTTTGCCTGAAGGGCGAGCTGCAAACGGAGCTGGAAGATGGCCGCCAGTTTACCCTGACGCCGGGCATGAGCCGACGGCGCAGAGCCACACCGTTCCTCCACCACATCAGGCGCAGTCCTGTTTATTGTGGATTAACACCATGCAGACCCTTTTAACGCCGCGCCTGTCACTCAGCCAGCTTACCGAAGCCGACTGGCCATTATTTCGCTACCTGCAGCAGCAGCCGGAGGTGATGCGCTACGTCGCTGAAAACCGATCGGAGGAAGAGATCCGCCGCACCTTTGACGCCCGCCTTCCCGAGTGGCACCCGGGCAGCAGACACTGGCTTTGTATGGTAATGCGGCATCAAAAAACCGGCGTGCCGATTGGTGTTACAGGTTTTATTCTGCGTGAAGATGGCATCGCGGAAGTGGGTTTTTTACTCGACCCTTCTTTTCACGGCCAGGGCTACGGATACGAATCGCTGCATGAGATTTGCACCTTCGCCTTTGTCGACGTCGGGCTCCGCAAGCTTGTGGCCACGGTCACCGCCGGAAATATTCCGTCAAAGAAAGTGCTGGAGAAAGTCGGGTTTCTGCAGGAAGGCACGCTGCGGGAAAACTACTGGCTGAATGAAAACTGGCAGGATGACTGGATTTTTGGCCTGTTGGCGCGAGAGTTCAGATAAAACACGGGCCGCGCGAGGCGGCCCATACGGCGTGATTCGGTGCTTAGTTATAAATTTCCGCAACACCGTACATTTTGTTATCGCCACCGGCAGAGATGATGCGGATGGATTTCGCGCCAGCCTGCTCGGCTTTTTGCTGCAGCTGATGTTGCAGGCTGTCGAGGTTAGATGCCCCGCTAACGGAGACGGTGCCCATTTTCTGGCTGGCATCGATCTGGGTTTCCACAGCGAAACCGGAGAAGGAAGCGGCGAGTGTCATAACTACGGCAAAATATTTGATGCTTTTCATGATGATTACCTTTGCGTTTTGTTTGTTGAGAAGGCTGACTGCCTTCGATGAAATAAGAATAGCGCCGTGCAGCACCGTTTGTTAGCGGAACAATTCGCTTATCTCTTTCAAAAAAAATGAACAAAAAAGCAACCATCAGGGAGAGCGACAGAGGATTGAGGAAAACCCGCAACCGGCGCTGAGCGACAGGGCCGGCTGTGAGTTTAATCGGGGAACGGCGAAGGGTTTTCCGGCTTAATTCACCGGAAAAAAAGCGCTATTAAAAATCGATGCGGGAGAAGCCGGTCATCTCGGTCAATTCCATCTCACGACCCAGGGCGGTCATCGGGTGGACAATCACCAGGCCACGGACGCTTTTCTTCAGCTTGCCCATATCGGCCTGCTCTTTTTTGGTAATAGCACGCTTGAACGGCAGCGCCATCAGCTTCTGCGCCTCTTTGCTCAGCTTCTGATTGCGTACAGCCTGCAGACGGGCAATTTCAATTTCCAGCTTCTGCCGCTCTTTTTCCAGCTCGGCATATTTTTCCGCCTCGTTGATCAGGTGCAGACCTGGCATCTCGTGACGGATAGCGTCCAGGCGGTCGCTAAGGCGTTTAATCTCTGATTTTTCGATTTCTTTCATTTTGACTTACCGTGAATAAAGATGGCTTGTCGGCAAGGATACACGATCCTGAGGGACAGGGCGAAAAGCGGCTATTTCTGGAAGGCTTTTTTTAAGCTGATCCGGGAGATCAGCTCAGTCAGGGAAAGGACCATCGTGGAGCGAACTATCTGCATGTAGCGCTGACGCTGCATCGCGAGCAGTTCCGGGTCACTACCGTCAACGAAGGTCGGAGTCGGCGGCAGCGCCGTTACGCAGTGCAGCTCGCCAAACGGGCCCAGAATTTCATCATCGGTAAAACTGTACTCGTTGCCGTCATGATTTAACTCTTCGCGCAGCGCCATGAGCAGCTCGCAGTCTTCGTACTCGGCGCGGTTCAGTACGCCCAGCCCGTAAATAAGCTTCAGGCGTACCGAAAGGTCGCCCAGCGGCCCGTCGCCGTCCAGCAGCGGCTCAACCGCATATTTCACCGCGTAATCGTCTTTGCGGAACACCTGTAACACCAGGATATTGACCGCTTCGGTCAACAGCTCGACGGCGGCAATTAGCAGGCTTCGTACGGTTTTGCCGGCATTCAGTCGCTCAAGCACGCGGTTTTCAAAGGCCTGGGTTTCTTCCATTTTTGCCTGCATCACTAAACATGTTTCAGGCGCGGCATCCACCGCGCCTGCATAGGGTTACGCTATGGCGTTATACGCCTTCACCGCCTCGGCAACGACTTCACTGCTCGCGGCCAGACCGGAGACTTCCGCCAGCGCGGCCTGCGGGCCTTTGTCTGCCAGCAGCTGTTTCAGCTCCTGCGCCTGAGGATCCTGCTCGCTGTGGTAGTGCATGGCTGCCGCAATCCCTTTGATCAGGTTAACGTGCGGCAAACCATACTCAATGGTGCCGAGCAGCGGCTTAACCAGGCGGTCACCGGCGCTGAGTTTACGCAGCGGCTGACGACCCACTCGCTCCACATCATCCTTCAGATAAGGGTTTTCGAAACGACCAAGGATTTTCTTGATGTACGCAGCATGCTTATCAGCTTCAAAGCCGTAGCGCTTAATCAGCACCGCGCCGCTCTCTTCCATCGCCCCTTTCACTACGGCGCGAACTTTCTCGTCAAGAATGGCATCGCGGATAGTCTGGTGCCCGGCCAGCTGACCGAGGTACGCGGTTATAGCATGCCCGGTATTCAGCGTGAAGAGCTTGCGCTCGACAAACGCCATAAGATTATCAGTAAGTTCCATGCCAGGAATGTTTGGTAGCTCACCTTTAAACTGGGTTTTATCAACAATCCACTCGCTAAAGGTTTCAACGGTCACTTCCAGCGGGTCGTTGGTGGCCGATTCAGAAGGAGGAACGATGCGGTCAACCGCCGAGTCCACGAAGCCGACGTGCTGCTCAACCCATGCCCACGCATCGGCGGACAGCGCTTTCTTCACGTGCTCTTTCAGCTGGCTGGTACCGCGCACCATGTTTTCACAGGCGATAATGTTCAATGGCGTTTCGTTGCCGTTGGCGCGGCGCAGCTCAAGGCCTTTGGCAAGCGTTGGCGCGATGCGCTCAAGCACAACCGGGCCTACCGCAGTAGTGATCAGATCGACCTGCGCGATAAGCGCGACGACGTCGTCGCCGATGCTGCTGACGGCATTCACGTTGGACACGGTATCAATCTGCTGCTGCTCGCCCACGACATGAACCTGGTAGCTGTGACGCGCGTTCAGAGCATCCAGAACCACCTGGTTTACGTCGGCAAAAGTCAGCTGCAGACCGGCGTCCGCTAGCAGTTTACCGATAAAGCCACGACCGATATTACCTGCACCAAAATGTAATGCTTTCATTGCGTTAACCTTCCTGATTATGTCACCCGTTAGGGCTGGGGTAAGGATACTGTATGCGAATCCCCTCACCCTAGCCCTCTCCCCATAAGGGAGAGGGTACATCCAGAACCTCCCCTTTTTACTCCCTCTCCCTTTGAGGGAGAGGGTCGGGGTGAGGGTCTTATTTCTTACCGGCCAGCAGATCCAGCACTTCCTGGACGCTGGTGGTGTGCGCCAGGCGCTCAATCACCGAGTCATCATCCAGCGCGTTGGTCAGGCTGGTGATCACCTGAATGTGCTCGTTGTTGCGGGCGGCAATACCGATAACCAGACGGGCAATATCTTCCGGCTCTTCACCGAAGTGAACGCCTTCCGGATACTGGCAGAACACGACGCCGGTTTTCAGCACGCGATCTTTCGCTTCAACGGTACCGTGAGGAACCGCGATGCCTTCGCCCAGGTAGGTCGGGGTCAGTTTTTCGCGCTCGAACATCGCGTCAACGTATTCAGGCTGTACGTAACCGCCGTTTACCAGTTGCTCACCGGCAAAACGAATCGCTTCTTCTTTGGTGTTGGCTTTCAGGCCGAGGAACACGTTGCCCGCGCCCAGCTTGAACACGCCGTCTTCGCTGGAGACAAAGCTGTCTTCCAGGCTGTGCATCACCTTCACTTCTTTGTCGCTCAGGTTCTGAGAGGCCAGCAGACGCTCAACCAGGTTGGCATACAGGCTGCTGTCGAGGAAGTTGGTCAGGGAGATATGCTGCGCCTGTGGCACCTGGCGCATCGCACGCTCGGTCAGGTCGCGGTGGGTAATCACCAGGTCAACGTCATCCGGCAGGCTGTTGATAGCGCAGTTGGTCACGGAGATATTTTTCAGGCCGGCATCGTTCACTTTCTTACGCAGCACGCCCGCACCCATGGCGCTGGAGCCCATACCTGCGTCACAGGCAACGATGATTTTACGCACGTGGCTCAGGTCGTTAGACAGGCCTGCACCTACCGCCAGCGGCGCGGTGCCACCTTTGGATTCGGCTTTCATTTCCTGCATACGGCGAGCGGCAGCTTCGATGTCATCTTCCTCTTTCACCTTGCTGGTTTTCAGCAGGATGGCGGACACCACGAAGGAAACGACCATGGCCGCGCAGATAGCCGCGATGTTAGCGAAGTAAGCGCCTTTTGGGGTCATCGCCAGTACCGCCAGGATGGAACCTGGGGAAGCCGGGGAAACCAGGCCGCCGTTCAGCACGGTCAGAGTGAACACGCCGGTCATACCGCCAAGGATAACGGCCAGGATCAGGCGTGGATTCATCAGCACATACGGGAAGTAAATCTCGTGGATACCGCCCAGGAAGTGGATGATAGCCGCGCCGCCAGCGGACTGCTTAGCGTTACCGCGACCGAAGAACATGTACGCCAGCAGTACGCCCATACCTGGACCTGGGTTCGCTTCGATCAGGAAGAAGATAGATTTGCCCAGTTCGTGGGACTGCTGAATCCCCAGCGGCGAGAAGATACCGTGGTTGATAGCGTTGTTCAGGAACAGGATTTTCGCCGGCTCTACGAAGATAGAGGCCAGCGGCAGCATGTCGTGCACCACCATGAAGTTAACGCCTGCCGCCAGAAGTTTGGACAGGACTTCAACCGCAGGGCCGATGCCGAGGAACGCCAGAATGGCCAGGATCATCCCGATGATGCCGGCAGAGAAGTTGTTCACCAGCATTTCAAAGCCGGATTTGATTTTACCGTCGACCCATTTGTCGAAGTGCTTGATAGCCCAGCCACCCAGAGGACCGGCAATCATGGCGCCGAGGAACATCGGCATGTCTGCGCCGACGATAACGCCCATGGTGGTGATAGCACCGACAACGCCGCCGCGGTCACCGCCAATCAGGCGGCCACCGGTAAAGCCGATCAGCAGCGGCAGCAGGTAAGTGATCATCGGGCCTACCAGCTTCGCCAGCGTTTCGTTTGGCAACCATCCGGTAGGAATAAATAAGGCCGTGATAATACCCCAGGCGATAAACGCCCCGATATTTGGCATTACCATATTGCTGAGGAAACGACCAAAGCTTTGCACTTTGATCTTGATATCGGATGACATACACATACCCCTTGTTGGTGTTACGCGCTGAAAAGCAGCCCGAGGTTTATTGTTAACGTAGCGGCAGGGTCGCCGGCCTTATGAAGCAGAAAGTGACGCGAATCTGGCACTGAATCGTTTAGCTGTCCAGCTAACGCCTTATTATGTGACAAAGATCACTAATAATCAGGGTTCAACCAACCTCGGTGAGTGACGAAGATCACATAATTGCTGTGTAAAAAAAGTACACGGTGAATTTTTAAACCCTTATCGGCCCTTTAATGTGATTAACATCACATTTAGTTATGACGCCTTTGTTATTTATTTGTGATCTACATCACAAGATATTTTCAGGCAGTCTCCCCCGTGTGTGATCCAGTTAAAATATGGCAGTTGACAGTCGGCGAGAGCTCCTTGCTCGGTGAAAGTTAATTACAGCGAGGCGGGAGGGGAAAAGCGCCGCTGTCGTAGACTTTTTCAGCAATGTTGGGTATCTGTTTCATACTTACCTCAAGTTGGCAAAAACGGATAATGTCATGAAACTGATCGGTAACTACACCAGCCCCTATGTGCGAAAGATCTCGGTCATCCTGCTGGAAAAAGGCCTCAGCTTTGAGTTTATTAACGTCAATCCGTGGGTAGGCGGCAGTCCTGCCCCGCAGTACAACCCGCTGGGCAAAGTGCCAACGCTGATTACCGACGAGGGCGAGCGCTGGTTTGATTCGCCGATCATCGCCCAATACCTTGAGCTGCTGAACATAGCGCCAGAGCTGATTCCGCTCGACCCGAAAGCAGCGCTAAAAGTGCGCCAGCTTGAGGCGTTAGCCGACGGCATTCTGGATGCGGCGTTAACTTCCGTGCGTGAAAAACTGCGCCCGTCGGAACAGCAGTCCGAAGAGGTGCTGCTGCGCCAGCGAGAGAAAATTGCCCGAGCCCTCGATATGCTGGAGCAGTACGCTGCCGACGGCACGCTGACCGCAGAGCCGCTCAATCTGGCCAATATCTCCGCGGCCTGCGCCGTTGGCTACCTCAATTTCCGCCGCGTTGCGCCGGGCTGGTGCGTCAATCGCCCGCACCTGGTCAAACTGGTAGAGCAGCTGTTCCAGCGCGAGAGCTTTGCACGCACTGAACCACCCGCGGCATGATCTGCTGCCAGGACAGGGGACGTTGTCCCCTATAATATTGCTAACAAATTCCCTAACCCAGTCCCTGCCATGACGACAGCTCAAACACTTTTTAGCCATCTTCCGGCGACCGACCGCTTGCTGCGCGATGCCGCCTTTACCGCCCTCCTTGCCGAGTTCGGGCACACCCGCGTGGTTGCTACCCTCAGGTCGCTGCAGAACGAAGCGCGCGAACACATCCGCGAGGCGAACAAGCTGCCGGACTGGAGCGAGGACTGGGCAAAGAAAACGCGAGAGGAACTTGAGGCCAGCCAGCGCAGCGCTCTGCTGCCGGTGTTCAACCTGACCGGCACCGTGCTGCACACTAACCTCGGGCGAGCGCTACAGGCCGAAGCGGCTATTGAGGCGGTGAGCGAAGCCATGCGCTCTGCGGTTACGCTCGAATATTCACTCGACGACGCAGGCCGTGGCCATCGCGATCGCGCCATTGCCGACCTGCTTTGCGAGCTGACCGGCGCGGAAGATGCCTGCATCGTCAACAATAATGCGGCAGCGGTACTGTTAATGCTGGCCGCCAGCGCCAACGGCGGCGAAGTTGTGGTTTCGCGAGGCGAGCTGGTGGAGATTGGCGGCGCGTTCCGCATCCCCGACGTCATGCGCCAGGCAGGCTGCACGCTGGTTGAAGTCGGTACCACCAACCGCACGCACCTGAAAGATTACCGGGCTGCGGCGGGCGAAAACACCGCGCTGCTGATGAAGGTTCATACCAGCAACTATCACATCGAAGGTTTCACCAAAGCGGTCAGCGAAGCCGAACTGGCCGCACTGGGCAACGAACTTAACCTGCCGGTGGTTGCCGACCTCGGCAGCGGTTCGCTGGTGGATTTAAGCCAGTGGGGTTTACCGCCTGAGCCTATGCCGCAGCAGCTGATTGCCGACGGCGTGAGCCTGGTCAGCTTCTCCGGCGACAAACTTCTCGGCGGCCCACAGGCCGGGATCATCGTGGGCAAAAAGGCGCTTATTGAGCGTATTCAGAGCCATCCTCTGAAACGCGCGCTGCGTGCCGACAAAATGACGCTGGCGGCGCTGGAGGCCACGCTGCGGCTCTACCAGCACCCGGAAACGCTGGTCGAGCGTCTGCCAACGTTGCGCCTGCTGACCCGCAGCGCCGAGGATATCCACCAGCAGGCAACCCGCCTGCTGCCCGTTTTTGAGCAGCGTTTTGGCGAGCGATTTAACGTGCGTGTAGAGGCGTGTCTGTCGCAAATCGGTAGCGGCTCTTTACCCGTTGACCGTCTGCCTGGCGCGGCTCTGACCTTTGCGCCAAAAGATGGACGTGGTTCAACGCTTGCCTCCCTGACGCAAACCCTGCGCACACTTGAGAGGCCGGTGATTGGCCGCATTGCCGATGGCCGCCTGTGGCTGGATTTACGCTGCCTGGAAAACGAAGCGCTGCTGCTGGAGGGGATCGCCAAGTGATTATTGCCACCGCCGGGCATGTCGACCACGGCAAAACCACCCTTCTCCAGGCGCTGACCGGCGTAAATGCCGACCGGCTGCCGGAAGAGAAAAAGCGCGGCATGACCATCGATCTGGGCTATGCCTACTGGCCGCAGCCGGATGGCCGCGTCATCGGCTTTATTGACGTGCCGGGGCACGAAAAATTTCTGGCCAACATGCTGGCGGGCGTCGGCGGCATCGATCATGCGCTGCTGGTCGTCGCCTGCGACGATGGCGTGATGGCGCAAACCCGCGAACATCTGGCTATTTTACAGCTGACGGGCAACCCACAGATTACCGTCGCGCTGACCAAAGCCGACCGCGTGAGCGAAAGCCGCATTGAGGAAGTCCGCGCAGAAGTTACCGCCCTGCTCGGCGATACGAAGGCCGCCATTTTTGTTACCGCAGCCGCCAGCGGAGAAGGCATTGAGGCGCTGCAGCAGCATCTCAAAGGGCTAAACGAACGCCCTCACGCCACCTCGCACCGCTTCCGTCTTGCTATCGACAGGGCCTTTACGATTAAGGGCGCTGGGCTGGTAGTAACCGGCACTGCGCTAAGCGGCAAAGTTAACGCTGGCGATTCGCTCTGGCTGACCGGTGCAGATAAGCCGATGCGCGTGCGCGGCCTGCACGCCCAAAATCAGCCAGTCTCCAGCGCGGTGGCCGGGCAGCGCATTGCGCTGAACATCAGCGGTGATGCGGAAAAAACGGACATCAGCCGTGGCGACTGGCTGCTGAGCGAAAAACCGCTGCTGCCGGTTGAGCGCGTCATCGTCGAACTGCAGCCGCTGCAGCCGCTTCAGCAATGGCAGCCGCTGCATATTCACCATTCAGCACGCCACGTGACCGGGCGAGTTTCCCTGCTTGAAAACAATCTGGCCGAACTGGTGCTGGATGTACCGCTGTGGCTGGCGGATAACGACCGCCTGGTGCTGCGCGACATCAGCGCCCGCACCACGCTCGCCGGTGCTCGTGCCGTGCTGCTCAATGCACCACGCCGCGGCAAGCGTCAGCCCGCGTTCCTCAGCTGGCTAGGTGAGCTGGCTGAGGCTACCGATGATCAACAGGCGCTGGAAGCGCATTTAACACGCGGAGCCGTTCTGCTCAGCGAATTTGCCTGGGCACGTCAGCTCACGGCGGAAGGACTTCAGGTACAGCTTGCGAAGCCGGGCTACCTGCAGGCGGGTAATGCCCTGCTAAGCCAGGAGGTGGCTGCTCGCTGGCAGCAAAAACTTCTCGAGGTGCTGGAACGCTACCACCAGCAGCATGACGATCAGCCGGGGCCGGGGCGTGAGCGCCTGCGCCGTATGGCACTGCCCTCAGAAGACGAAGGGCTGGTGCTGTCGCTTATCGAAAGGATGCGCGGTGAAGGCCTGCTGATAAGCCGCCAGGGTTGGCTGCATCTGCCTGGGTACGAACCGGGGTTTTCTGCCACGCAGCAGGCGGTGTGGGACAAAGTGGACGCGCTGCTTGGCGACGAGCCATGGTGGGTTCGCGACCTGGCCAAAGAAACCGGCGAGGAAGAACAGGTAATGCGCCAGCTACTGAGATCCGCCGCCCAGCAGGGGCTGGTAACCGCGATTCTGAAAGATCGTTATTACCGAAACGATCGCCTGCAGGCGTTTGCCGATCTGATCCGCGAACTGGATCAAACCCACGGTGCCACCAACGCCGCCGACTTCCGCGACAGGCTCGGTGTAGGCCGCAAGCTGGCGATTCAGATACTCGAGTACTTCGACAAAACCGGCTTCACCCGGCGGCGCGGCAACGACCATCTGCTGCGCGATAAGGCGCTGTTTACCGCTTCGTAATCTCCCTTTCAGCGAGAAGAGGCTTTTCCTCTTCTCGGGAGGGGATCCGTGAAGCGTGTCGTAAAGCAGACGAGAAATGGCGAAGAATTAACCGGGCCGGACTACCCTTGAGAATGAACCATCACAAGGAGACGGCTATGACTAATAATCCTCCCGATACACGCATCATCCCAGGCGAGTATGGTTTCCCGCTTAAACTTAAACCCCGTTACGACAACTATATAGGCGGCCAGTGGGTCGCGCCGGTGGGCGGTCAATACTACGAAAACCTCACCCCGGTCACCGGTCAGCCGCTGTGCGAAATCGCCAGCTCCGGCAAAGCCGACATCGACCTGGCGCTGGATGCCGCTCATGCGGCCAAAAAAGAGTGGGGGCAGATGTCCGTACAGGAGCGCGCCGCTATTCTGCTGAAAATTGCCGACCGCATGGAGCAAAACATCGAGCTGCTGGCAACGGCGGAAACCTGGGATAACGGCAAACCCATCCGCGAAACCAGCGCCGCCGACGTGCCGCTGGCTATCGACCACTTCCGCTATTTCGCCTCCTGCATACGCGCGCAGGAAGGCGGCATCAGCGAGGTGGATAAAGATACCGTGGCCTATCACTTCCACGAGCCGCTTGGCGTGGTGGCGCAGATTATCCCGTGGAACTTCCCGCTCTTAATGGCAAGCTGGAAAATGGCCCCGGCGCTGGCGGCGGGTAACTGCATCGTCCTGAAGCCTGCCCGGCTCACCCCGCTTTCCGTGCTGCTGCTGATGGAGCTGGTCGGCGATCTGCTGCCGCCGGGCGTGGTTAACGTAGTCAACGGCGCGGGCGGCGAGATTGGTGAATACCTTGCCACTTCTAAACGTATTGCCAAGGTGGCGTTTACCGGCTCCACCGAGGTTGGCCAGCAGATCATGCAGTACGCTACCCAGAACATTATTCCGGTCACGCTGGAGCTGGGCGGCAAATCCCCGAACATCTTCTTCGCCGACGTAATGGAAGAGGAAGATGCCTTCTTCGACAAAGCGCTGGAGGGCTTTGCGCTGTTCGCCTTTAACCAGGGTGAGGTCTGTACCTGCCCGAGCCGTGCGCTGGTGCAGGAGTCTATTTACGAGCGCTTCATTGAGCGTGCGATTCGCCGCGTAGAAGCCATACGCAGCGGCAACCCGCTGGACAGCCGAACCCAGATGGGCGCGCAGGTGTCCCACGGGCAGATGGAAACCATCCTCAACTACATCGATATCGGCAAGAAAGAAGGCGCGGACGTGCTGACCGGCGGGCGGAGAAAAGCGCTGACGGGCGACCTGCAGGCGGGTTACTACCTCGAACCTACCATTCTGTTTGGTCAAAACAACATGCGCGTATTCCAGGAAGAGATCTTCGGCCCGGTGCTCGCCGTCACCACCTTTAAAACCGTGGAGGAGGCGCTGGAGCTGGCGAACGACACCGAATATGGCCTCGGCGCAGGCGTCTGGAGCCGCAACGGCAGCCTGGCTTACAAAATGGGGCGCGGTATTCAGGCCGGGCGCGTGTGGACCAACTGCTACCACGCCTACCCGGCACACGCGGCGTTTGGCGGCTACAAGCAGTCCGGGATTGGGCGCGAGACCCATAAGATGATGCTGGAGCATTATCAGCAGACCAAGTGCCTGCTGGTGAGCTATTCCGATAAGCCGCTGGGCCTGTTCTGAGGTTTGACCCTCACCCTAACCCTCTCCCTGGAAGGGAGAGGGGATAAAAATACTCCGCGGCTTGTTTTCCTCCCTCGCCCCTTTGGGGAGAGAGCTGATATACCTTCCCCTTCTTTCCTCCCTCGCCCCTTTGGGGAGAGGGCCGGGGTGAGGGGAAATCTAGCGCAGCCGCTCCGGGTGCGTATAAACCGTTGCACGGCCTGGGCGGTTAAAGCCCACCAGCGTCAGGTTGGTGCGCTTAGCGACTTCAACCGCTAACGTCGTGGCGGCGGAGACCGCAAAAAGGATTTCTACGCCGCACATCGCGGCCTTCTGCACCATTTCGTAGCTCGCACGGCTTGAAACCAGCGCTGCGCCCTGCTGCCACTGGTTACGGCTGCGAATGCCGAGCATCTTATCCAGCGCCACATGGCGACCAATATCTTCCCGTCCGTCGAGAATTTGCCCTTCCGCATCCAGCCATAACGCCGCATGGGTGCAGCCGGTCAACCCGCCAATCGGCTGGTAGTCGCGCATTTTACCCAACGGCTCATCCAGCTTTTCAAGGCTAAAGGTCTGGGTAAAGGGCAGCGGCGGCACCGGGCGGCCAATATCGCTCAGCTGCTCGACGCCGCATACCCCGCAGCCGGTTCGCCCAGCCAGCGCGCGACGGCGCTCCTTCAGCCCCATAAAACGGCGGCTGGAAAGCTCAATCTGCACCTCAACGCCGTGACAGGATGCCAATACATCCATCCCGTAAATGTCTGCCGGACTGTCAATAATGCCTTCGGACAGGGAAAAACCGAGCGCAAAAGCCTCCAGATCTTTTGGCGAAGCCATCATCACAACGTGAGAAATACCGTTGTAGACGAGCGCGACAGGCACCTCCTCGGCGATCCAGTCGGTTTCACCCACGGTGAGATTGCCCCGGTGCCAGAGCTCGATCGTGCGTGCGCCGGTTACCTGTTCCATAAGTTTTTTGTCAGAGTAGCGAAATTTGTTCACTTAGTTTTAACCATTCGAGAACACCCTCAGGACCATTGTGGTATTCTACTTAATACCCCTTCCGGATGAAGGGAAGTAAGCCATCAAAATCTATACTGGTTCCAATTGTGAACCTTTGCGGGTTACCCCGCAAAATAAATCCTAAGCAATGTGAAATGTCGAAATGTAAGGAGCGATCCATGCAGGTCAGCAGAAGGCAGTTCTTTAAGATCTGTGCTGGCGGTATGGCAGGCACCACGGCAGCAGCACTGGGTTTTGCCCCCGGCGCTGCGCTTGCGGAAACCCGGCAGTACAAGCTGCTGCGCACCCGTGAAACCCGTAACACCTGTACATACTGCTCCGTCGGCTGTGGGCTATTGATGTATAGCCTCGGCGACGGCGCAAAAAACGCAAAAGCCTCAATTTTCCATATCGAAGGTGACCCGGACCACCCGGTCAACCGCGGCGCGCTGTGCCCGAAAGGGGCCGGTCTGGTGGACTTCATTCACTCCGAAAGCCGCCTGAAAACCCCCTCTTACCGCGCACCAGGCTCCGATAAATGGCAGCAAATCAGCTGGGAAGATGCCTTTGACCGCATCGCGAAGCTGATGAAAGAGGACCGCGACGCCAACTTCATCGAAAAGAATGAACAGGGCACCACGGTAAACCGCTGGCTTTCCACGGGGATGCTCTGCGCCTCCGCGTCCAGCAACGAAACCGGCTATTTAACCCAGAAATTTACCCGCGCCCTCGGCATGCTTGCCGTGGATAACCAGGCGCGTGTCTGACACGGACCAACGGTAGCAAGTCTTGCTCCAACATTTGGTCGCGGTGCGATGACCAACCACTGGGTTGATATCAAAAACGCCAACCTCGTCGTGGTAATGGGTGGCAACGCGGCAGAAGCGCATCCGGTGGGATTCCGCTGGGCGATGGAAGCCAAAATCCACAACGGCGCGAAGCTGATTGTTATCGATCCTCGCTTTACGCGAACCGCTTCGGTGGCGGATTTCTACACGCCTATCCGCTCCGGGACCGACATTGCTTTCCTGTCGGGCGTACTGCTGTACCTGATAAACAACAACAAATTCAACCGCGAGTACGTCGAGTCTTACACCAACGCCAATCTGATTGTGCGCGAGGACTTCGGCTTCGACGACGGGCTGTTCACCGGCTACGACGCGGCAAACCGCAAATACGACAAAACCACCTGGAACTACGAGCTGGATGAAGAAGGTTTTGCGAAACGCGACCTGACGCTGCAGCACCCGCGCTGCGTGTGGAATCTGCTGAAAGAGCATATTTCCCGCTACACGCCGGACGTGGTCACCAGCATCTGTGGTACGCCGAAAGAGGACTTCCTGAAGGTCTGCGAGTACATCGCCGAAACCAGCGTGGCGGATAAAACCGCGTCGTTCCTGTACGCCCTCGGCTGGACACAGCACTCCATCGGCGCGCAGAACATCCGCACCATGGCGATGATCCAGCTGCTGCTCGGCAACATGGGGATGGCAGGCGGCGGCGTTAACGCCCTGCGCGGCCACTCCAACATTCAGGGTCTGACCGACCTCGGCCTGCTCTCCACCAGCCTGCCGGGTTACATGAACCTACCGAGCGAAAAACAGACCGACATCGACACCTACCTCGCCGCCAACACGCCTAAACCGCTGCTGAAGGGCCAGGTGAACTACTGGAGTAACTACCCGAAATTCTTCGTCTCGATGATGAAAGCCTTCTTTGGCGACAAAGCGACGAAGGAGAACAGCTGGGGCTATGACTGGCTGCCGAAGTGGGACAAAGGCTACGACGTGCTGCAGTACTTCGAAATGATGAGCCAGGGCAAGGTCAACGGCTATCTGTGCCAGGGCTTTAACCCGGTGGCCTCGTTCCCTAACAAGAACAAGGTTGTGGCCTCGCTCTCGAAGCTGAAGTTCCTGGTCACCATTGACCCGCTGAACACCGAGACGTCCAACTTCTGGCAGAACCACGGCGAGATGAACGACGTTGACCCGTCGCAAATCCAGACCGAGGTATTCCGTCTGCCGTCCACCTGCTTCGCGGAAGAGAACGGCTCCATCGTCAACTCCGGCCGCTGGCTGCAGTGGCACTGGAAAGGGGCGGATGCACCGGGGGAAGCGCTGAACGACGGCGAAATCCTCTCCGGCATCTTCACCCGCCTGCGCCATATGTACGAGCGCGACGGCGGTAAAGTGCCTGAGCAGGTGCTGAACATGACCTGGAAGTACCTGACGCCGGACAACCCGGCGCCGGAAGAAGTGGCCATGGAAAGCAACGGCAAGGCGCTGGAAGACGTTATCGACCCGGCCACCGGCGCGGTGCTGGTGAAAAAAGGCCAGCAGCTTAGCTCCTTTGCCCAGCTGCGCGACGACGGCACCACGTCCAGCGGCTGCTGGATCTTCGCAGGAAGCTGGACACCGGACGGTAACCAGATGGCTCGCCGCGACAACGCCGACCCGTCAGGCCTGGGCAATACGCTCGGCTGGGCATGGGCGTGGCCGCTTAACCGCCGAATTCTGTACAACCGTGCCTCCGCCGACCCGTCGGGCAAACCGTGGGATGAAAAACGCCGCCTGATCTCCTGGGATGGCGCGAAATGGGGCGGCATCGACGTACCGGACTACAGCACCGCCGCACCGGACAGCGGCGTCGGGCCGTTTATCATGCAGCCGGAAGGACTGGGTCGCCTGTTTGCCCTCGACAAGATGGCAGAGGGGCCGTTCCCGGAACACTACGAGCCGTTTGAAACGCCGCTGGGTACCAACCCGCTGCACCCGAACGTGGTCTCCAACCCGGCAGCACGCGTGTTTAAAGATGACCTGGAAGCGATGGGCAAGCATGACAAGTTCCCGTATGTCGGCACCACCTATCGCCTGACGGAGCATTTCCACTACTGGACCAAACACGCGCTGCTGAACGCCATCGCGCAGCCGGAGCAGTTTGTCGAGATTGGCGAGAAGCTGGCCAACAGGCTCGGCATCGCCCACGGCGACACGGTGAAGGTCTCCTCCAACCGCGGCTACATCAAGGCCAAGGCGGTGGTGACCAAGCGTATCCGCACCCTGGACGTTCACGGCCAGAAGGTGGATACCATCGGGATCCCGATTCACTGGGGTTACGAAGGCGTGGCGAAGAAAGGCTTTATCGCCAATACCCTGACGCCGTTTGTCGGGGATGCCAACACGCAAACGCCAGAGTTCAAGGCGTTCCTGGTCAACGTGGAAAAGGTGTAACGGATGGCTTATCAATCTCAGGACATTATCCGTCGTTCCGCTACTAACGGCTTCACGCCCGCGCCACAGGCGCGGGATCATCAGCAGGAGGTCGCCAAACTTATCGATGTCACCACCTGCATCGGCTGTAAGGCCTGCCAGGTGGCGTGTTCAGAGTGGAACGACATCCGCGATGAAGTGGGACATAACGTCGGGGTGTACGACAACCCGGCGGACCTGACCGCCAAATCCTGGACGGTGATGCGCTTCTCGGAAGTGGAGCAGAACGACAAACTGGAATGGCTGATCCGCAAAGACGGCTGTATGCACTGCGCGGATCCGGGCTGCCTGAAGGCGTGTCCGTCGGAAGGGGCTATTATTCAGTATGCCAACGGCATCGTCGACTTCCAGTCCGAGCAGTGCATCGGCTGCGGCTACTGCATCGCGGGCTGCCCGTTCGACGTGCCGCGCCTGAACCCGGAAGACAACCGCGTCTACAAATGCACCCTGTGCGTAGACCGCGTCACCGTGGGCCAGGAGCCAGCATGCGTGAAGACCTGCCCGACCGGAGCGATTCATTTTGGATCGAAAGAGGATATGAAAACCCTCGCCGGCGAGCGCGTGGCGGAGCTGAAAACCCGTGGTTATGACAACGCAGGTTTGTACGATCCGGCGGGCGTAGGCGGAACGCACGTCATGTACGTGCTGCATCATGCGGACAAGCCAACGCTGTATCACGGCCTGCCGGAGAACCCGTCCATCAGCCCAACCGTGAAGTTCTGGAAAGGCGTCTGGAAACCGCTGGCCGCCATCGGCTTTGCGGCCACCTTCGCCGCCAGCGTCTTCCACTACGTTGGGGTCGGCCCGAACCGTGCCGAAGAAGAGGACGATAATCTGCACCATGACGACGACGAGGTGCGTAAATGAAAAAGCAACCGACCATTCAGCGCTACAGCGCGCCTGAGCGCATCAACCACTGGGTCACCGCCTTCTGCTTCGTGCTGGCGGCGGTGAGCGGACTGGGCTTTTTCTTCCCGTCCTTCAACTGGCTGATGGGCATTCTCGGTACGCCGCAGCTGGCGCGCATCCTCCACCCGTTCGTTGGGGTGGTGATGTTCGCGTCGTTCATCATCATGTTTTTCCGTTACTGGCACCACAACCTAATCAATCGGGATGATATCTTTTGGGCGAAGAATATTCGTAAGATCGTCGTCAACGAGGAAGTGGGAGACACCGGGCGCTATAACTTCGGCCAGAAATGCGTGTTCTGGGCGGCGATTATTTTCCTGGTGCTGCTGCTGGTGAGTGGCGTAGTTATCTGGCGTCCTTACTTTGCGCCAGCCTTCCCTATTCCGGTTATTCGCTTGGCGTTAATGGTGCATTCATTTGCAGCGGTAGCGTTAATTGTGGTTATCATGGTGCATATTTACGCCGCCCTTTGGGTAAAAGGCACCATCACCGCGATGGTGGAGGGCTGGGTTACCACGACGTGGGCGAAGAAACATCACCCGAAATGGTACCGCGAAGTCCGCAAGACAACGGAAAATAAATCTGAATGAGTATTCGCATAATCCCGCAAGATCAGCTGGAGAAGAGCGATAAACGCACGGCGGAAATGATTCCGCCGTTATTGTTCCCCAGGCTCAAAAATCTCTACAACCGCCGCGCTGAACGGCTGCGCGAGCTGGCTGCCAGCAACCCGCTGGGCGACTATCTGCGCTTTGCCGCGCTGATTGCCCACGCGCAGGAAGTGGTGCTGTACGACCATCCGCTGGAGAGGGATTTAACCGCCCTGATTGCTGAAGCCGCCAAAACCGGCAAGCCGCCGCTGGACATTCACGTCCTGCCGCGCGACCCGCACTGGCAGCGCCTGCTGCAGTCGCTGATTGCCGAGCTGAAGCCAGAGATGGACGGCCCGGCGTTAGCCGTGATTGAAAATCTTGAAAAGGCTTCTTCGCAGGAGCTGGAAGAGATGGCCACCGCGCTGTTCAACGCCGACTTCGCGCTGGTGAGCAGCGACAAAGCGCCGTTTATCTGGGCCGCGCTGTCGCTCTACTGGGCGCAAATGGCGACGCTTATCCCCGGCAAAGCTAAAGCCGAGTACGGCGAACAGCGCCAGTTCTGCCCGGTTTGCGGCTCGATTCCGGTCTCCAGCATGGTGCACATCGGCACCACCAATGGCCTGCGCTACCTGCACTGCAACCTGTGCGAAACCGAATGGCATGTGGTGCGCGTGAAGTGCAGCAACTGCGAGCAGACCCGCGACTTAAACTACTGGTCGCTGGACAGCGAGCAGGCGGCAATCAAAGCCGAAAGCTGCGGCGACTGCGGCACCTACCTGAAAATTCTCTATCAGGAGAAGGACCCGAAAGTGGAAGCCGTCGCCGACGACCTGGCCTCGCTGGTGCTTGACGCCCGCATGGAGCAGGAAGGCTTCGCCCGCAGCAGCATCAACCCGTTCTTATTCCCTGGCGAAGGGGAATAAAACGACCAACGGCATTCAAAGTTGAATGCCGTTTTCTTTTAAAACACGCCCGTTCCCTTCCGCATCAGGCAGCAGTCTGATCAAACTCCAGCCTTTCGCCATCTGGCCCGCGAATCAGTAAAAAACTCACCCTATTCATTGGCGACGATTCCGTTACCGGCCCTTCATCCAGCTTATAGCCCAGCGTTTCCAGACGAGCGGCAACGGCCTGAAGGTCACTCACCTCGAGCGCAATATGGTCGATACCGCAGCGTGGCACATCGAAGCACTCGCTCTGTGGAAGCTGGTACAGCTCAAGTAACACGCCGCCAAGTTCAATAAAGGCCACTTCAATTTCGCCAATCGAGGCGGTTTTGCTGTAGCGACTTTTCACCTCAAAACCCAGCGGGAGATAGAAGGCCAGTGAACGCTCAAGATTGCTTACCTGATAGCCGATATGGGCCAAATGTTTCACCAGTTCGCGCATGTTATACCCCCTTCCTTACACACCAGAAACCGTAGAAACCCACATACACAAAGCACAGCAGCGGCACCAGGAAGGCAATCTGCATGTTGCCGTGGTTAATGTCAGAGATGACGCCCATCACCAGCGGGATCACCGCCCCACCGATAATCGACATCACCACAATTGAGCCTGCAGTCTGGGTGTCTTTCCCCATACCTTTGATCACCAGGCCAAAGTTAGTTGGCCAGCACGGCGCCATGCAGAAGCTCACCAGAATCAGCGCATAGACGGCCAGCATGCTGTGGTTGGCCACGGCAATCAGCAACAACAGCGTGGCGACAGAGGCAAACACGCCGAGCAGCAGCGCAGGGTTCAAACGGTTCATCAGCCAGGTCGCAACGCCTTTACCCACCGCGTAAATCACCAGCGAGGCCAGTAACCAGTAGGTTGCCGAGTGTTCGCTGGTGCCGTGCTGAACCAGCTGCACGAAACGGATAGTGAAGCTCCACACCCCAACCTGCGCACCAACATAAAGGAACTGTGAAAGCACGCCGAGGCGGAAACGAGGGATCGCGAATAAACGTCGCAGCGTGCTGCCCATCCCCTCGGAAGAAACCTGCTGCTTTGGCGCGTCACCTTTGCAGATAGGGAACTTCACAAAGACAAAGATCAGCGCCAGCACCACCAGCACAGAACCGATAATCAGGTATGGCCCGACGACCTGACCCACCATCTGGTGACGTGCCGCATCTGCCGCAGCGGCAGGCATTTTTAGCAGTTCTTCATGGCTCGGGTCATCTTTGCCAAACACCATGATCTGGCCGATTAACACCCCGGAAATGACCCCCAGCGAGTTAAAAATCTGCGAGAAGTTAATGCGCTGGGTGGACGTTTTAATCGGCCCCAGCAGGCTTGAGTAAGTGTTGGCCGACGTTTCCAGGAAAGAGAGGCCGCAGGCGATGACGCCCAGACAGGCAAGGAACGCGCCGTAGGTCATCACCTCTGCGGCAGGGATAAACAGGAAGCAGCCCAGCGCGTAAAGGCAAAGCCCGGTAATAATCGCAGCTTTGTAGGAGTAGCGTTTTATCAGCGCGGCTGCCGGGAGCGCTACGAAGAAATAGCCAAGGAAGAAGATAGATTGCACCAGCGCAGTTTGGGTATCCGACAGATCGAACCCCTTTTTAAACTGAGCAATCAGGATATCGTTCAGGTTTCCGGCCATCCCCCACAGCGCAAACAGGCAGCAAACCAGCAAAAACTGCAGCCAGGGCGTATGGGCGAGGTAGGCGCTGGTGTCCAGCTTTTCAGTGTGAACGTTGTCGCTCACTTTATCGTTAATCAGAGTACTCATGTGAAGTCCCCGTAATCGGTTATTTTATCGTAAGGTTTTTACGCTACCTCATGGTGTGGGGTAGCCAGGGCAAGACGTTCCAGCGCTTCCTGATACTCTGGTAAAGCAGAAGCGCCGTGTTTCTCAACGCTGACCGCGGCATAGGCAGCCGCGAATCTGGCGGCCTGATGGAGAGACTCTCCGCAGGCCAGACGTGCGCAAAGCGCGCCGTTGAAGGCATCCCCGGCGCCGGTGGTATCGCGGGGGTGGGATGGGAAGCAAGGGATCACGTTTTGTTGTCCTCCCTCGCTTAGCAGGGCGCCGACGGCACCCAGAGTGATAATGACTCTTGCCACGCCTTTGGCATGGAGTGCATCGGCGGCAAGCTTCGCGCTTTCGGAATCGGTGACCCGGCAGCCCGTTAACAGCCAGGCTTCGGTGGCGTTTGGCGTGAGCAGATCCACACTCGCCAGCAGCGCATCGTCTACGGGCTGATAAGGCGCGGGGTTCAGCACCACAAATGCGCCATGCTCGCGGCCTGCGTTAATCACCTGCTGAATCGCTGAAAGGTTATTCTCCAGCTGCACCAACACCACATCGGCGCAGCTAATCGCCGGAATACACTGGGCAATTTCTTCGTCGGTTACGGTCATGTTCGCACCGGGATCGACGGCAATCATGTTTTCCGCTTCGTTGCCGGCGACATAGATCAGGGCGTTGCCGGTGGGCACTTCATCGGTGGTCAGCAGCGTGATGGCGTTAAAGCCGACGGTTTTCAGGTGACGGCGGGCGAACTGGCCGAAAGTGTCCTCCCCAATTTTGCCGATGTAATGCACGTTAGCCCCCGCCTTCAGCGCCGCCGTGGCCTGGTTTGCTCCCTTCCCGCCGGCGCTGGTCATGCTGCCGGTAGCAACCAACGATTCTCCGGGCACAGGAAAACGCTCCACCCTGGCGACCATGTCGAAATTGAACGAGCCAAATACACAAACTTTTCCTGTCATGACATTTCTCCTCAGGCGTGTGCCGGGCTGAGTGCAGCTTCAATATCGCGGGTCATGGTCTGCCAGGCCTGCTCCAGCGCCACATCCGGGCGGAACAGGCCGCTGCTGCCCAGGATCAGTACCTGAGCCCCGGCGGTCAGCAACTGGCGGTAGGTATTGCGGTTGCAGGAGCCGTCCACCTCAATAAGAAAATCAAGCTGGCGCTGTTGTTTCAGGCGATGCAGCTGAGCAATTTTCTCCACCATCTCGGGGATAAACGGCTGCCCTGCGTAGCCAGGATCGACGGTCATCACGGTGACTTTGTCGAGCAAGTGAAGGTAATGGTTCAGCGCCTCAACGGGCGTGGCCGGGTTGAGAACGACACCCACCTTTTTCCCGGCATCGCGGAGGGTATGAATGATTCGAAACGCTTCACGGCTGATGACTTCGGCATGCACGGAGAACGAGTCCGCTCCGGCTTCGATCAGCGGCCCAATAAAATCGGCCGGGTTTTCTACCATCAAATGGACGTCGACAGGCAACGTCGTGTAGGGGCGAATTTGGGCGACGAAGGCGGCGGAAAGCGCCAGGTTTTTAACATAGTGCCCGTCCATCACGTCCACATGCAGCATGTCAGCCTTTTGGTTCAGAACCTGCAGCTGCTCGGCTGTTTTCATAATGTCCATGCACATCAGTGACGGGGAAATGTAATACTTCATAGCGCTTCTCCTGGAAAATAGTCAGATTTCAGGCAAAGTCAGGCCCCACCGAACGGGCGGTGTGAATGACAGTGCGGTTTTTATCCGTCACGACATGACGGGCACTCAGGCGATCTGCACTCCGACGTTATGCCAGGTCATCTCCTTTTCCAGCAGCGGATCGTTGAAGGTCTCGGTAATCAGCCAGTCCAGATCCCCCAGCCCTCCGACGCGGGCCACGCCTAAACGTCCGAGCTTGCTGCCGTCCATCAACGCGACCACTTTGCGAGCCTGAATAATCATCTGCTTGAGCAGCGCTGCGTGCGCCTCACTGGCGGCATACAGACCGCTATCGCGCTCCAGCCCCTGGCACGAGAAAAACAGCGTCTCGATGGGATGCTCGAGCAACATTCTGGCCGTTGTTTCGCCGAAAAAAGCCTCTTCGCTCGCCGACAGCTCCCCGCCCAGCCCCACCACGCGCAGAGAGCGGCGGCTCATTAACGTCTGCACAATGCTCACTGACGGGGTAATGACGGTCAGCGCCATCTCCGGCAGCTGACGCGCAAGGAACCAGCTGCTGCTGCTGCCGTCGAGCAAAATGGTGTCTCCCGGCTGCAGCAGGCGCAGCGCCTTACGGGCAATGCGCATCTTGGCTTCGCTGTTCAGCAGCGTTCTCTGACGGAAGCTGCCCTGCGCATCCTGAACCGGCAAGCCCTGCGGGGTCAGAATACTTATCGGCAGGGCATTCTCGGATACCAGCGCGCCGCCATGACTGCGGCTGAGCATCCCTCTGCGCTGCAGTTCGCTGAGGTCACGGCGCACCGTTTCACGGGAAACGCCGGATGCGGCAGCGATGTCATTCACCCGCATCACGCCTTGCTGCCCGAGCAGTTGTAGGATTAAACGGTGACGTTCTAGCGGTAACATAGGTGCCTCCTGAAGTGCAAAATCAGATTACTGGTTTCCGGCATCGCCGATTGCGAGCCAGGGTCTGTCTGCTCATCGCGACGCACTGCCTCGATGAAAACGTGCCGTGGCTCGCATTTTTAGGCCGACTGGCCCCGCGCTCAGTTCACTTCACTGCGTATTCGGTCAAAAACAAAAACAAACGGAAATCAACGCAACTAACCGTTTTTGCCCGTTTATGACTGTTTACGCCCGACGCACTTTATTCCGCGCTGGCTGCCCGCCAATAATTAAAAACAAATGAAAATAAAATAATGTTCAATCGATCACGTTATTTTCACTTAATACGCTTTTTAATCTAAAAAGCGCATGAAATCGCGAAACATGAAATCAATTGAAAATAAAACAGGATTGAGAGATGAATGAGACAACCCGCCGTTTTGCCCGCCTGATCGACCTGAGCGCCGTGCAGGCAACCAACACAGAAGCAGACGTTTGCGCCTGTGCGGAGCTGGCCAGCCGCTACAACATTATTTCGGTACATGTTTTGCCGTGCTGGACGCGTTTTCTTAGCACCCTGCTGCCAGAACAAGGACGCGGCGAAGTGATGATTGGCGGCCCCGTTGGCTTTCCCGGTGGCGGCCACGCAACCGACATCAAAGTGCAGGAAGTTCGCCAGCTAATTACCGACGGCGCGAGGGAAGTCGACATGGTGGTGAACATCGGCAAAGTGCTGTCCGGGGACTTCGATTATGTTCGCGAAGATCTGCGCCGCGTGGTGGAAGCCGCCGCCCCGATCCCGGCGAAAGTGATCCTTGAGACCCATTACCTGAACGAAGAGCAAATCCGCGAAGTGTGTGACATAGCAGTGGAAGTCGGCATGAAGTGGGTGAAAACCTCCACTGGCTGGGCCCCCACCGGCGCAACGCCTGAAAAAGTCAGCATCATTGCGGACCAGCTCAAAGGCCGCATTGAGATAAAAGGCGCAGGCGGCATACGCGACCTGGATACTGTACGCACGCTTTATCGCCTGGGCGTACGCCGCTTCGGCATGAGCCAGAGCGCGGTCAGCAAAGTCCTGGCCCAGCTTGAACAGGATCCAGGCCTGTTCCCGGAATTAAACGATAACTAAAAAATCGCGGGCGGGAAGGCCGCCTTCTCCCGTTCACGGAGCCCAACATGAAAGACAGAATACTGACGATTGACGTCGGCACAGGAAGCGCCAGGGCCGCTCTGCTGGCTCAGACCGGCGAGCTGATTGGCTTTGCTCAGCGTGAATATGACCAGACCACCCCGCAGGCTGGCTGGTCGGAACAGGCCCCGTCGCTGTGGTGGCGTTCAGTATGTGAATGCCTCCACGAGGTGTTGCATCGCTTCGCAGATCAGCGTTCACGCATCGCCGCTATCGGCGTCTGCGGCCAGATGCACGGCACGGTATTACTGGATGCCGACGGCGAACTGGTCGCGGATAAAGCCCTGCTCTGGAACGACAAGCGCAGCCAGCCGCAGGTGGACGCTTTTATCGCCCGTGAAGCGGAAGAGAAATGGCTCACTCGCCTAAACAACCCGCCCACCGCGGCCTGGCCCGCTTTCAAACTGGCCTGGTGGCGGGAAAACTGCCCGGAAAGCTGGGGGCGGGTGGCCATGGTGCTGATGCCGAAAGATTACATAAACTTCATGCTAACCGGCGTTTATGCCACCGACTACAGCGAAGCCTCCTGTTATTACCTGATGGACAGCGCCACCCTCAGTTGGTCCTCGCAAGCGCTGGAAAGCTTCGGGCTGAAGGCTGACCATCTACCACCGCTTTACCTGTCCAGCGACGTGATAGGCGAGATTAGCACTCAGGCGGCGGCGCTAACCGGCTTACCCGTTGGCATACCTGTCGTTGCCGGTACCTCGGACATGGCCGCCACGCTGCTGGGCTCCGGTGTTTACCAACCGGGAACAGCTTCGGATTCCACCGGCACCTCAACATTGTTAACGGTCGTTGCCAGGCAGCCGCTGCTTCACACCCGCATCAATAATCTGCACCTGGCCAATCCGGCCTGGGGCGGTTTTACCATTCTGGATGCGGGCGGTGATGCAGTGCGGTGGGCCAGACAGGCGATCGCGCAGAACCAGCTTTCACACGCCGATCTGCTGGCCGAGGCGGCAACGGTCAAGCCCGGTGCCGAAGGCCTGCTGTTCCTGCCTTACCTGACGGGAGAACGCCTGGCCGACCACACCAATTCACGGGCGCAATTCTTTGGCCTGCAGCGCAAGCACCACCGGGGCCACCTCTTCCGTGCGGTGCTGGAAGGGGTCGCCTTTGCCTCTACGCGTAATCTCAGGCAGTTGCGCCAGTGCGGCCAGCACCCGGAACGGATGATTGCCTCCGGCGGCGGCGCGCGCAGCGAACTGTGGCTAAAAATTAAAGCCTCGGCCTATAACCTGCCTATTTTAAGTACACGCAACCAAGAGAATGGCATAACAGGATGCGGTATTATCGCGGGCACCGGCGTGGGTCTGTATGCCGATTTTGCCGCTGGCGTGCGTCAGGCAGTTCATTTTGAAAAGGAAATTCTCCCTGACTCAAGCCTTCGGGACTACTATGCGGCGTGCTTTGAGGTGTTTGATACACTTTACCAACAGGCTGCGCCGCTGTATGACCGGCTGGATGCGCTCAGCGAAGGGCCGAGCAACGGTTAACGGTTCACCGCTGCTTCAGGCCTGGGGAAAATAAGGCGTGGTGCTCCGCAGAGAGCGGGAACAAGAGAGGTCGAATGTTTGCAGAAGAACGTCAGGAAAAATTACTGAGTATCCTCAGGGAAAAACGGAAAGTTGCGGTGTCCGAGATGTGCGAGGTTTTCAACGTCTCCGGGGCAACGATCAGGGCCGACCTCCGCCAGCTGGAAGAAACGGGTATGTTGACCCGCACCCACGGCGGCGCCATGTTGCGCACCCGCGCCAGCTTTGAGCAGGCATCGGACGACCGTGAAGTGGTGAACCTAAGCGCAAAAGAGCGCATCGGCCAGCGTGCGGCGCAGCTGGTAGAAGATGGTGACATCATCGTGCTGGATACCGGTACCACCACGCTGCACATCGCCCACCACATCCGCGACCGCAAGAACGTGACCGTGGTGACCAACGACTACCAAATTGCCCGCGAACTCGAAGCCAGTCCTTCTATCCAGACCATCCTGCTGGGCGGCATTGTGAAGAAAGGCTATCACTGCGTGGTGGCGATTAACGGCCGCTCGCTGCTGGATACCCTGAACGTGGATAAAGCGTTTATGGGGGTGAATTCGCTGTCGCTAAAACAGGGTGCCTGCGTGGCCGACGTGATGCTGGCCGAGACAAAGCGCGGCATGATAGAGCACGCCAGTCAGGTGATTGTCGTCTGTGACCACAGCAAGCTGGATAACACCTCGCTCGCGCAGTTTACCCCTGCGGCACGCATTGATACGCTGGTGATTGACCGTCTGCCGGATAACGCCGACGCATGGCGCAACGCCGGAATACACCTTATTGCACTGGAAGAATAGCGACCGCAGCTCGTCAAGTTAAAGCGCCAGTCGATCGGCGCTTTTCTGTCTCGATCAACCACGCTTGATCATCTGCACCACCTGATCGTTTTGGATCTGATGCTCAACGCCCTGCGCGTCGTAGTAACGCGTCAGCCCAGTCTGCTTATCCAGCTCCGGCTTGCCTTTGGTCACGATCATTTCGCCGGTTTTAGTCGACATCACGTAGCTGCTGGAGCAGGCCACCGCTGACAGCGCAGCCACACCCACCAACATCATCCCGAACAGTTTTTTCACTTTAGCCAACCCTTTATTGTTTTAGACGCCGGATTGTAGCTGGACGAAATGCAACCGGTTGTTAATGTGTATTGCTAAGGGAGACTGGGACATAGGTGCTTCCACCGCAGGCCGCGCCACCGCACAACCTGCCCTCTTCTTTCATCAGACATTTGCCATCCGGCAAGAGACTCTGTCCCGGCACACAACAACACTTCGGCAGCCCGCCACTTTCTCTTATCAGGATATTCTTTATGTCAGTCACAGAACCCGTTATCCGCCATTAAAAGCATGGCAGTTTTCGAAGTGGAAAATGGGCCGATAAAAACGGCGTGGTTCTTTTTTGGCTGAATCGACGTTGCCCGCATCCGCGTTTGCCAGACGGGTTTCTGATGCAGATTGCACAGAATGAACCCCGGCAAACCCCGCCAGGACGAGCAGCTTATGAGCCGTTAGACTGATTTAGTAAAGAATTTCACTTTAGGCGCAGGATATATTCTTACTGACCCATTGGGCAGCAGCATGAAACCCGGTATAATGCGCCCCGCCTCCATGTAGCAATGAAGGCGCGGAAGGTCGTCGTCTCCGGTGAGGCGGCTGGACTTCAACTCCAGTTGGTGCCGCCAGCGGCGCCGGGCAGGTTCGACTCCTGTGACTTTCCGCCAATTTCTTACAACCTCTTACCATAATCTTTTGATTTATAATCAAATAATACAAAAAATCAGCAATTACTAATTTTTCAATTATGATTTTTTTAATAGACTTAGTATAAAATTTTCAGCGCCTACTGTATTTATATACAACTGTTATTTTGTACATAATAATTAAAGACTAATCTTATATTCATATCCCTATTTGTCATGTCATTAAGCTTGTGGTAAATTCATTTATGGTTCTCATTATTTTCATATCAACGAATTAAATTAACCACATGGATGAAGTTATCAAGGTTAACGAACATGACAAAAATTAATAACGATGCAATAGAATCCATGAAGGGAATAATTTATCAATTATATTTTTCCGTGCAATACTGTCATGAATTAAATGAAGGGCAAAGTATTTATTTTGAAAAATTTGGCGATATCACTGTTTCTAAAAACAAACAAATAGAAATAAAAAAATATAAAGAAAACCTCACGGACAGTCATGAAAATTTATGGAAAACCTTGAAAAACTGGTTAGCAGAAAGCTTCACACATACTTATTATAAAAATCTAATTCTTTTAACCACGCAAGAAATAAAAAAAAATTCATCACTATTTGGCTGGAATGAAAAAAGCTCAAAAGAAAAACATGAAACATTAAAAAACATTTACTTACAAAATTCTAAAAAGTATATTGCTATTGAGAAATCAAAATGGCCTAGTTCCTTAAATTTCATGGAGGCAGTAATAACCCATGAGAAAAAATTATTAGAAATATTAGATAAGTTTTCCATATTAGACTCATCGCCAGTTATTGAAGAACAATATTCAAATTTAGTGACTAAATGCACAAATGGTGTTTTAACCGCAAAAAAAGAATTATATATACAAAACCTCATTGGTTTCATTCTCTCCCCCAGAGTACTTAATGGTTCAGGGAATAACTGGACCTTAACATATGATGAAATTGAAAAACAACGACAACTTCTTATTTCAGAATTTTGTCGAGATACTCATATCTTTCCTAAAAAGCATTATAAAAATCGTGAAGGAATTTACTCCGAAGAACACGATGAGAAATTATACATAAAGAAAATACTAAAAATAAAATATAGTGAAATAGTGCCTATTGCTAAGAGAGATTATATTAGCGCATGCAATACCATCATTGATGATTTTCAACATGGTCTGCTCAGGGAGCGATTTGATAGATATGAAAGCAGTATTGTTGAAAAATTTATAACTTCTCATAGAAAATCCAAAAGAAAAATTACCTCTGATCATAATTATTCAGAGTGCCAAGATTTTTATGATGAAATAAGCAACGAGGAAAGTATCATAATTGATGGATTTAATGATACCCCAAGAGAGTTTAAAAACGGTATTATTCATATAAATATGGACGATGATGAGCAAACATTATCCTGGGATCTATTATGAGCACTGCTATTACACATTTATCAACGTTATATTTCAGCCCCATTACTCTTAAAGAACATATAATTGAATTTTATTCAATCGCCCCAAAGACTAATAAAAACATATTGTTGGCATATTTAATTCTACCATTGCATTTCACGCCAGATGCGATTTCTTTCTTGCGGAATGCCAAAAGTACGAGTTCCTTGTTAACTTATACCAATAATAAAAAAAGATTAGTTGGGTTACAAAGTAAAGTTAATAGCATGAAAGATTTAACCAATCAATGTTTACAAATGTCAATTGATAACGAAGACATTATCATTAATGAGCATCTTTCAGTCGTTCTTACACAACATAAGATAGACTTTTTTAATAAAAAAAAACAAAATAAAGAAATATTAAGTATGGTGAAAATATTATGCAATACAGATATTTTGACCGTGTATAAACAACTTGGAATTAAAAATATATGAAATGCTTTATCAAACACATTGGAGTATGTGATAAAAAAGGCAACTCTCATTCTGTAAAATTTAATCAAGGTGTAAATATTATAACAGGAAAATCTTCAACAGGGAAAAGTGCAATATTAGAAATATTCGATTATTGCTTTGGTTCAACTGATGATAGTTTGCCTGAAGGGGTTATCACCGAGAATTCAGATATTTATTTCACAATTCTTAGAATTGTTGGAACATATCTTATCTTAGGTAGAAAATATGATTCTAACTATGCGTACATAATTGAGTCAAACATAATTTATGATAGTGCTGGCAATCTAATTACTAATACTAGTTATTTTGAAAAGCACACCATGCTACCTCTTAAAGATTTTAAAAAAGAGTTAGGGCGGTACTTTAATGTGACATTAACATCCGTTGATGAAGAACCGTTAAATTATTATCAAAATAGAAAAAAAGCCACACCTTCTGTAAGAAGCTTTATGTCTTTTATATTACAACATCAAAACTTAATTGCAAATAAGCACGCTCTATTTTACCGTTTCGATGAGAAAGAAAAAAGAGATCAAGCAATTGAACATCTTCCTATATTTTTAGGTTTTGCAAAGCAAGAATTCTTTATTTTAAAACAAGAACAATATGAAATAGAAGCAAAATTAAAAAAAATAAATATAATTTTGCCCAAAAAGAACGAAGATAATGAGCGGAAAAAATCCGAACTTAATTACTTGTTAGGTACCTATTCAACTCTGTCTGGAAATAAATTAATAAATATTACTGCAGAAGAAATTATAAAATCACCAGAAATTTATCTTAATGAAATACGCCGTAGAGATATTTTAATAAATGCCGAAAAGACTAGCTTATATGAAACATTAAATGAATTAGAAAAAAAACGTTCCGATCTTTATATACAAAAAAGAGAGTTAGAAAGGGAAAGAGTTTTAATCCAAAGTGGCATATTAAATATTGACGATTATTCAGAAAAAATTGAAAGGATAAATACACCTGAAAAAATCGAAGTTCAAATATCGCATTGCCCGTTTTGCAATCAACAACATCAAAAAATAGCTGATCATGTCAATCAATTTCATAAAGCAGTAGAATGGCTCAACTCCGAACTCTCAAGTACACCATATACCCGAGAGTCATTCGACGAATATGATCGAAACTTAGCGGTCAAAATAGCAAAAATTAATGTTGATTTAAAATCTTTTGATGCTGAAATTAACAATATCAACTCTGAAACAAAATTATTACGAATTGGTAATCAAAGTCTTATTGGTTTAGTAAATGAATCAAAATTCAGAATTATATTATATATTGAAAAACTAATTAAAAATGAAAAAAACTTATTACAAGAAGAGAAAGGGATATTAGAAAAAAAACTCGTAAAAATTAACAACCGTTTAAAAAGTTTTAATGTTGATCATAAAATGCATGAAGCCGAAAATATTTTATGCAATTTCATGAACGAGTTTGGTAAGAATTTGGATTTTGAACCTCATTATAAACCAATCAATCTCAGATTTTCATTTAATTCATTTGATCTGTGGCATGAAAAAAATGATGAGAAAAGAGTATATTTAAGATCTATGGGAAGCGGTGCTAATTGGTTATACTGTCACCTTTCATTATTTGTAGGTCTGCAAAGGCTTTTTTGTGAATTAATAGATACGTGTAAAATTCCACCTATATTATTCTTAGACCAACCAAGCCAAGTTTATTTTCCTAGTATTGATGACTCAAAAGATACTTTCCATCCTGAAAAATTATCTTTTAGAAAAGACAAACATTTAAACCACGATATGGATGCGGTAAAGACATTCTTTAAAGAGCTTATTAATTTTTGCGAAGAGACAAAAGTTAAAACAGGCTATAAACCACAAATTATAATATCAGATCATGTCGACAATATAGATTTCGAATCCAATTTAATATTTGAAGATTATGTTGTTGCGAGATGGAGAAAAAGAGGTTTTATTAAAGTAGGCTGATGAATTATTCTTATGGCAACTAGATATAATATCTTGTTGCTGTAAGAAATAATTACTTTAGATGTTAATTAGATGAATCATGATGATAAATACTCACAGTTTCCCAACCGCTCCAATTCCTTCCGCCCTAACTCCTTCAACCAATTCCCAAGGCTCATGCCAGCGTCTTTCGCTGCAACTTCAAATTGAGCTTTCAGTTCTGGTGTGATGCGCATCTGAAATGCTGGAGATTTGCCTGACTTTGGCGGTCTTACATCCCTTTTCACTGTTGACATGTCCATACCTCAGTTTTATTGTTGAGTTGTCAGGTGACACCCTATCATAGAGTGTTAAAACAAAGAAGCGCCCCCGAAAGGTATTCGCAGTACCAGACGAGGGCTAACCACCACGTTAAAGGAGTTAACGCCATGGCTAACCACGATAGTACCACACCCACTAATCCCCAAAACCTGGGCTTTCAACCAGTTACCCAATCTGAGATCTCGAGGCTCTTAAAAACGCCGCTCGGTACCTCGAACGATCTCTTTCAAGTGCTGGATATTTGCGAGCGATACACCGACGCCCTGATTGAAAATAACGATATTGCAGAACGCATGGCGCTGTGTGGCCGCCTCTATGCCGGGCTGGAAGTGTTGAAAGTCGTTCTGGATAAACCGCTGCCGGAACATCTGATTGAATACCTAACCGCAGAAAAGAGTGATAGCGAGGATCATGCTCGTTGCCTTACCGCAGAGTCAGACCTGATGCGGGAATATTGCAGCGCCCTGACGCTCGTGCTGCTGAATCAGCATGAATCCGCAGAACAACAGCAAACAATTACCGGTCTGTTATTCGAGATGGTTAATGCGCTGGCAGAGGATTTAAAAGCGCCCCGCTTTGTGCGAACAGATTCAGGTCTGGCAATGATCGATAGCCCTACCAGAAATAATCTTCACTAGACCCTCACCCTGCCCTCTCCCTAGAAGGGAGAGGGGGAAAATACGGTTCAGATTCATCGGCCAGGGACGAATATCGCCTTTTGGAAACAACGTCAGACGCATCGTTGCTACCCCTGTTTAAGATATAAAATCAAACCAAATCCGGCATCACCGCCGCAACGGCACCTCCATTGTCGAAAGTTAAAATCCGCCCTATAGTGCAAGAAATTTTCGCTTCGTCTGGAACACCATGCATACCATCGGCTTTGTTATTACGGACCATTTCCAGTCAATGGCGCTTGCCTCCCTGTCGGTGTTTGAAGTTGCCAACAAGGTGAATGGCGAGCCGTTCTACCAGACCCACGTGCTTTCAGAGAAAGGGGGCGTAATCGTCTCTTCGGCCGGCTTCTCGGTGCTGTCGGAGGCTTTTGATAGCCGCCATCTGGACACGCTTATTGTCGCTGGCGGCGATCGAGTGCTGAACGGCACGCCGCAAACGGTGCTCGATTTTATTCAGGCCAATGCCCGGGTTTCCCGCCGTGTCGCCTCCATCTGTTCAGGGGCTTTTGCCCTCGCTCAGGCCGGCCTGTTGGAACATAAACGCGCGACGACGCACTGGCTTTATTCGCGCCAGCTTCAGGCTGATTTTCCCAAAATCGAGGTTGATGAAGACCGCATTTACACCATCAATGGCAATATCTGGACCTCCGCCGGGATGACTGCAGGTATCGATCTGGGTTTAGCCATGGTGGAACGTGACCTGGGGGAAGAGCCGGCACACCGCGTCGCTCAGGCTCTGGTGGTTTACCATCGACGTGCAGGCGGGCAGTCCCAGCACTCCACCCTGCTTGAGCTGGAGTCCAAGTCTGACCGCATTCAGACCGTGCTGACCTATGCACGGCAAAACCTGGCTTCCACCCTCAGCGTCGAAGAACTTGCCGATATCGCGCATCTCAGCCCACGACAGTTTAGCCGGGCTTTTAAAGCGGAAACCGGGCAGTCGCCCGCCCAGGCGGTGGAAAATCTGAGGCTCGAAGCAGCACGATTTATGATGGAGCAAGGCCGGCACACTATCGAACAAATTGCCAGTCAGACGGGCTTTGTGGACCGTCGCCGCATGCGTGAAGCTTTTTTAAGACACTTCGGTTTACCCCCTCAAACCATCCGCCGCAATGCCCGCCAGCTCCCGGTGAGATAATGTCCTGAAAACGTAGTTTATACGTCATTTCAGCCATTCTCCGTTGGCTTTATCTTCTCTCCTGCACGAGGCAGCCCGCACCGGGCTGCACGCTATTTCCTTTTGAGGCTCGGCGGAGAAAAGCTATGACAAACCTGAAATCAGCAAAAATTCATATGAGCCGCAAGGCTATTGCGTCAACCGTTCTTCTGGCATCGCTGGCATCAATAGGTGCCGCGCATGCAGCAGAACGCGGCAAAGTCCTGGTGGTGCTGTCGAGCGCTCAAAATCTGACGCTGCGCGACGGAAAAACTTACCCGGTGGGGTACTACATTGATGAACTCGAAGCGCCGCTGCATAAACTGATTGATGCGGGCTATACCCCGGTATTTGCGAATCCCCAGGGAAATGCGGTGACCTTTGATGCCGCATCGAATAATAAAATGTTCTATGGTGGCAGCGACGAGAAACGAAGCGCGGCGGTGAAATACCTGGATAACGTGTCCGCACTTAAACATCCCCAAACCTTCAAAAACATTCTCAAAGGCGGTACGGGTGAGTATGTGGGCGTCATGATCCCGGGCGGTTGGTCGCCGGTGCAGGACCTGGCTACAGATAAGGATCTTGGCAAAATACTCATCGCCTTTCACAAGGCTGGTAAACCTACCGGGATCATTTGCCATGGCCCGGCAGCGTTGCTATCAACTCTGCCCGACCCAGTGGCGTTCACAAAAGCCATGAAGGAGAACAAGCTTGAAGAGGCCAACGCCCTTGCCAAAGCGTGGCCTTATCAGGGTTATCACCTGACGGTCTTTTCACGCTCTGAAGAGAGCGCCACCGAGGGGGCCAAAAGCCAGCTAGGCGGCTATGTTCCGTATTATGTGGCTGATGGGCTGGCTCAGGCTGGCGCGCAGGTCGATCGCAAGGCCCTGTGGGCGGTGAACATCGTGGAGGACCGCGAGCTTATCAGCGGCCAACAGCCCTTCTCATCAGATGCCTTTGCTGAGGCTTTTGTCTCCAGGCTGAACAAAACGACGGCGCAAAAAGCGTAAAGGGAAAGGGCGGGAAAGCTCCCGCCCCACTTAATGGGATGCCCTTAACGTTCACTCGCGCCCCCCTACAGCCCAGAACAGATGCCGTTCCCGGCAAGTCTCCGCAGAAGTGGGATATGCCGAAGCCGTTACATCGGCGGCGTCAGCCCGTTAACCCCGGCGGAGATCCCGCGCGCGACGGCCTGGCCTTTATCGTCTTTGGTGGCAAACAGCACCACTTTCGCGCCAGGCTTCAGCACGGATTTGTCGGCGGGGCTGATCAGCACCACAGGCACGTCGTCCGGTACCTGCACGGTTTTCTGCTGGCCGTGGAATTTCACCGTCATCGTACGCCCGTGACTGTTCACCAGGGTACCGACCGTGCCGTTGGTCATGGTGTTAACCTGCCCGTTGGCGGACTCAAACGGATTGAACCCTTCCCCGGAACCGCGCAGGCTCGGCGCAAAAACGTGGACCTCCAGCGCCTTCAGCGTGCCGTTCGCCTGCGGCACGGCGGCGGTGCCGATAAAGCTGTCGGGCTTGATGTCGCTCATCTTCGCTTCGCTCACGCCGTTGATTCGGGTTTTATCCGTCAGGCCAACGGAGAGCTTTTCCCCTTGCCGGGTGGTGATTTGCAGCGAAGAATCATTCACCGCATCAATAGTGCCGCGCACCGGGGTAATGACATTGTCTGCCGCCGCGGCGCCAACGCTCAGCAGCAGAAGGCTTAAGGCCGGGAAAAACAAACGAGGCTTGATCATGCTTGCTCCAGGGTTCAGGTCAGGTTAAGAGAGGCTCTGGATCAAGAGTAACCGCCAAATCAATCCCGGAGGTTAAAGAGTGTGTTCAAACGTTTCCTGAACTGCCAGAAACGTGCTCTTTAGCTAAAAGCCAGGGCGTTGACGGCATTCTGAGCGGCTCACTATTTCGTGATAAGCTGCTCAATATTGGCGACAGATAAAACACATCAATATAGCGATGCGCGATACTGCCTCACCTTCATTGCTTGCCGATTCAGGAAGAAAAATGGCTACTAAATATGCACTTGTTCTGCTGGCGCCGCTGCTGCTCGCCGCCTGCTCGTCGCTGGACAACTCAGGCGTTGACCGCCAGGACAGGCAGCGTCTGGACGACAGCTTTATGCGCTCGCCGTGGCCCGACCCTTACTACAACAGCCGCTACCTCACCCCGGAACAGCGGCAGGATATCCGCGACAGGATCCGCGCCGACCAGCTGGAAGCCAGAGGGCGCAGAGATAACAGCACGGACAGCGGTGATGGCCTCGGCCAGCCGGTGCATTTCTAGACGGTCGGCACCGTTCCGCCGTCAATAATGTACTCCGTGCCGGTAATTGCGGCAGCTCGCTCTGAAGCGAGGAAGGCTATCAGGTTTGCCACCTCTTCCGGTTTTGCCGGGCGTCCAAGCGGGATCCCGCCCAGTGAATCCATGATGATTTTTTTGCCGCCTTCATAATCGGTACCGGCCTCTGAGGCCAGGCGCTCGGCAAAACGCACGGAAGCCTCAGTTTCAATCCAGCCCGGCGCGACGCGCAGAACGCGAACGCCCTTCGGCGCAACCTCTTTTGACAGGCTTTTGCTGTAGGCAGAAAGCGCCGCTTTAGCGGCAGCATAAGCGGTGGTCGCCTCCGGCAGCGGCAAAATACGCTGGATAGAGGAAACGTGGATAATCACGCCGTTACCGCGAGCCGTCATACCCGGCAGCAAAGCACGATCGAGACGCACCGCCGGCAGCAGGTTTAGCGCAAGCTCCTGTTGCCAGTGCTCTTCCTCAAGCGCCGCATAGCCTCCGGCCGGCGCCGAGGAGCCACCGAGCATATGCACGATAATATCCACGCCACCAAGCCGTTCCTGCACCGCATTAACCAGTTTTTCACAACCTTCCAGCGTGCAGAGATCCGCCGCGACAAACGCCTCGTCGTTAATCCCTTCAGGTTGATGGCGGGCCACGGTCATCACCTGAGCGCCCAGCTCACGGAACAGCGCCACGGTCGCCGCGCCTGCGCCTTTGGTGCCGGACGTCACCAGCGCTCTCTTGCCTTTCAGCGTCAAAAAGTCAGTCATCTTAAGTTCTCCAGAAAGTCGATTTACCTGCCGTAGCGCTACTTTAAGAAAGCGGTATAATTTAAACAATTGGGACAAAACAGGATGAAATGATGAAGGAAACGGGACAATGTCGCGCATAGCGCTCAGCGATATCGAAGCCGTGCAGGCCATTGACCGCCGGGGTTCTTTCCGCGCGGCGGCGATCGACCTTGGCGTTTCTACTACGGCGCTCAGCCATACGCTGGCAAAATTTGAAGCCGAGCTTGGCGTGCGCCTGTTCAACCGTACCACCCGCAGCGTGTCGCTGACGGAGGCCGGGAGGCTGTTTATCGAGCGAGTGAGCCCGTCTTTTCAGGGACTTAGTGATGCCCTTGAGAGCGTTCGGGCGCACCGCGATACCCCGTCCGGGATCCTGCGCATTAACGCCCCGCCCTTTGCCGCCCGCCAGCTGCTGTCATCCCTGATTTTTGAGTTTCTGCGCCTCTACCCGGAAATGCAGGTCGACATCGTAACCGAGGGAAAGCTGGTCGATGTCGTTGCGGAAGGGTTCGATCTCGGCGCCCGCGTCGCAGGCCTGGTGCCTGCCGATATGATTGCGCTCCCGCTTGGCCAACCGCAGCGTTTTGCCGTTGCCGCTTCTCCGGATTATCTGGCGAAACATGGCGTCCCGCTAACGCCCGGCGATCTGCTGGCTCACGCCTGCCTTCGCGTCAGGCTGCCCGACGGCTCGCTTTATCGCTGGCATCTGGAGAAGCAGGGCGAAGTGGTGCAGCTCGATGTGCGAGGGCCACTTACGCTGGATGAAGCCGCACTGGCGCGGGATGCGGCGCTGGAAGGAATCGGGATTGGCTTCTTCATGGAGCAAAACGTCGCCGAGGAGATCCGCTCGGGCAAGCTGATTCGCCTGCTGGAGGAGTGGACACCGCCCTTCCCGGGACTTTGCCTTTACTATTCCGGCAGGCGGCACCCGTCCGCCGGACTTGCCGCCTTTCTGGCGCTGGCGCGGGAAAGAAGCCAGCAGTGATGGGCCGCCTGCCCGTTTCGTAACCTTTCCCCTGAAGGTTAACGAAGATTGCACCGTTGCGGGGCAAAAAAGGGCGGCGGGTGGCAATAAAAATTGCCGCCTTCGCTTTACAAAGCCACTCGCCAATCTGTGCTGAAAACAGTCTCATCATCTGGCTTATTGCGTAGGTTGTGATAGATTCCTCTCGCTTTCAAAACATACACAGCAAAATACGCTGCGAAGCCCCTCTCTCTTTTTTCAGGTAAACGATCGGACGCCATGAGAAAGTTAGCCAATATCCACCTGCTGATGATGTTGATTTTGCTGGTTGCTGTCGGGCAGATGACACAGACGATTTATATTCCTTCGATTCCCGATATGGCTCATGAGATGGGCGTGCGCAGCGGTGCTATCCAGCGCGTGATGGCGGCCTATTTGTTTACCTACGGCGTATCCCAGCTGTTTTATGGCCCAATTTCCGACCGCATTGGCCGCCGCCCGGTGATCCTCACTGGCATGGTGATTTTCATGCTGGCCACGCTCGGCGCTCTGTTTACCACGAATTTGCATATCCTTGTGCTGGCGAGCGCCCTGCAGGGCATGGGTACCGGGGTTGCCGGTGTGATGGCGAGAACCATGCCTCGCGACCTCTACGAAGGCGGTGATTTGCGTCAGGCCAACAGCCTGCTGAACATGGGCATTCTGGTGAGCCCGCTGCTGGCGCCGGTTATCGGCGGGATGCTGGACAGCGTCTGGGGCTGGCGCGCCTGCTACGGCTTCCTGCTGCTGCTGTGCGCGATTGTGGCATTCTCCATGTGGCGCTGGCTGCCGGAAACCCGTCCGGCCAATGCTACGCCGCCGCGCCTGATGCGCAGCTACAAAATGCTGCTCGGCAGTATCTCCTTTAACTGCTATCTGCTGATGCTGGTTGGCGGGCTGGCGGGCGTGGCGGTGTTTGAAGCCTGCTCCGGCGTGCTGATGGGCGGCGTGCTCGGCCTGAACGGCGTGGTGGTCAGCATCCTGTTTATTCTGCCGATTCCGGCGGCATTTTTTGGCTCCTGGTATGCAGGTCGCCAGAACGTGCGTTTCTCCAGCCTGATGTGGCAGGCGGTACTGAGCTGCCTGTTCGCCGGTATTCTGATGTGGATCCCTGGCTGGTTCGGCATCATGAATATCTGGACATTACTGGTCCCTGCGGCACTCTTTTTCTTTGGCGCAGGGATGCTGTTCCCGCTGGCGACCAGCGGCGCGATGGAGCCGTTCCCGTTCCTCGCCGGTACCGCAGGGGCGCTGGTTGGCGGCCTGCAAAATATCGGTTCCGGCGTGATGGCCTGGTTCTCCGCCCTGATGCCGCAAACCGGGCAATACAGCATCGGGCTGCTGATGACGGCGATGGGCGTGCTGATCCTCTGCTGCTGGCTGCCGCTGGCGCAGCGATCCCAGCATCATGGCGAGACGGTATAGGTTATTTCGCCTCTTCGCCACGCACCTGCTCTGGGCCACCGGGGCGAGGGAGAAATCCCGCACCTTTAGTATTAATGCTGTTTTCCCCCTTTCCCTCTGGGAGAGGGCAGGGGTGAGGGTCATCTTCCCCGTCATATTTCTGTCATTTAGTTACTTTACTCTCATTTTCAGCTTAATGATTTGATCAATCTACGCGCGTAGATACACTGAGTGAAATGATTAAAAAATGGCATTATCGCCAACAGACACACTGCACCCTCTCTGTGAGAACCCTAATGACGACAAGCACAATCTCTCCTCTTCCGGCTGACGCGCAGCACGCTGCCGAGGAACGGCTGGCAACGCCAGAAGGCAAACGTGATTTTATTCGCGCCACCTTCTCCTGCTGGCTTGGCACCACCATGGAATATGCCGACTTCGCGCTTTACGGCCTGGCGGCCGGGATAATCTTCGGCGACGTCTTCTTCCCGGATGCCACGCCGGTGATGGCGCTGCTCTCAAGCTTTGCCGCTTACTCCGTCGGGTTTGTTGCCCGGCCGATAGGCGCTCTGCTTTTTGGCTGGCTGGGCGACCGCTACGGCAGAAAGATGGTGATGATCATTACCATTGCGCTGATGGGCTGCTCCACCACCTTAATTGGCCTTATCCCGAGCTACGCGCAAATCGGCGTCTGGGCGCCGACCTGCCTTGTGATCCTGCGGTTTGCTCAAGGGTTAGGCGCAGGCGCAGAGCTCTCCGGCGGCACCGTCATGCTGGGCGAATACGCGCCGGTAAAACGCCGTGGTCTGGTCTCTTCCATTATCGGGCTGGGCTCAAACAGCGGGACGCTGCTGGCTTCCCTGACCTGGCTGCTGGTGTTGCAGATGGATAAAGAAACGCTGCTCTCCTGGGGCTGGCGTATTCCCTTCCTGTGCAGCATGTTGATTGCCGTTGTTGCCCTGATCATCCGTCAGCATCTGCGCGAAACGCCGGTCTTTGAGCGCCAAAAAGCGCTGCTGGAAGCCGAGCGTAAACAGAGCCTGCAAAAGGGGCTAGCTCAACAGCAGAAAGACCCGCGCAGCTTCTGGCGACGCACGCGCGCTTTCTGGACCATGGTCGGGCTTCGCATTGGCGAAAACGGGCCTTCTTATCTCGCCCAGGGCTTTATCATCGGCTACGTTGCTAAAGTGCTGGCGGTGGATAAATCCGTACCGACGCTGGCCGTGCTTATCGCCTCGGTGCTGGGCTTTGCGATTATTCCTTTTGCCGGCTGGCTCTCCGACCGCTTTGGCCGCCGTATCGTTTACCGCTGGTTTTGCCTGCTGCTGATTATCTACGCTTTCCCGGCCTTTATGCTGCTGGACTCCCGTGAGCCCGCGATCGTGATTCCAACCATTGTCGTCGGCATGGGGCTGGCTTCGCTGGGCATTTTCGGCGTGCAGGCGGCCTGGGGCGTAGAGCTGTTCGGCGTCACTAACCGCTACACCAAAATGGCGTTTGCGAAGGAGCTGGGGTCGATTCTTTCCGGCGGAACGGCGCCGCTGGTTGCTGCTGCGCTGTTGTCCTGGACCGGTCACTGGTGGCCCATCGCTCTCTACTTCGCGGTGATGGCGGGGATTGGCCTGGTGACCACCTTCGTTGCCCCGGAGACCCGAGGCCGCGATCTGAATCTGCCAGAAGACGCTATTTGATTTGTCACAGAGTTGACGGCGATTTTTACGGAGCAAAGCTTTATGCTGTTGCTCCGTTTATCGCCCGCCAAATAAAGCAGGTATTCAGTGACTAAGCCTCATGTGCACCGCGTTACCCGCGCTGAAGTCGCCAAAGAAGCAGGAACTTCCGTTGCGGTCGTCAGTTACGTGATTAATAACGGCCCCCGTCCGGTAGCCCAGGCCACTCGCGAGCGCGTGCTCGCCGCCATTAAGAAAACAGGTTACCGGCCTAACGGCATCGCCAGGGCTTTAGCCAGCGGCACCACGCGTACCTACGGTTTAGTCGTTCCCAATATCGCCAACCCGTTTATCTCGTCCATGGCTCACGCTCTCCAGCAGGAGGCCTTTGCCGATGGCCGGGTCCTGCTGCTGGGCGATTCCGGTGATGACCGCGCCCGCGAGCTGGAGCTTATCAACAACCTGCTCCTTCGCCAGGTTGACGGGCTGATTTATACCAGCGTCGACAGGCATCCCTACATCGATCTTATTCAGGCCAGCGGCACGCCGTGCGTCATGCTGGACAGGGTCGAGCCGGAGCTGAACGTCTGCTCGATTCAGGTTAATGAGCAGCACGCCGCACGCCGCGCGACACGTCATCTGATTGAGCATGGCTATCGCGATTTCGCCATTATTTGCGGGCCGCAGGAGATGCTGAACACCCAGGATCGTATCAGCGGCTGGAAGCAGGCGCTGGAAGAGTCCGGGCTGGAAGTACACCCGGAATGGATTTTCCCAACGGATTACACCCGCCAGGGCGGCTACGACGCGACCCGGCGTATGCTGGCGGGCAAGCTGCCTCGCGCGCTTTTTGCCACCAATGAACAACAGGCCTTTGGCTGCCTGAGAGCCCTGTCAGAACAGGGGCTTTCGGCACCGCAGGACCTGGCGCTGGTCTGTTTTAACGGCACCCTGGAGTCGGCCTTTAACGTCCCTTCTTTAACCACCGTGCGGCAGCCCGTCATACCGATGGCAAAAAAGGCCATCGAGATGCTGAAAAGGTGGGACGGGCAGCCGCAGAAGTATGAATTCGATTTTGAGCTGGAGATTGGCGAGTCCTGCGGCTGCCGCTCCCTCACCACAAGCAGGAAGTCACAGGTAACATGAAGCGTTTAATTATCGATTGCGATCCGGGTAACGGCGTTGCCGGGGCTAACGTAGACGATGGCCTGGCGCTTGCGCTGGCATTGGCTGCACCGGAGATTTCTCTGGAGCTTATCACCACCGTGTCGGGCAATACGCCAAGCGACGTGGGCTATGCCGTTGCGTCTGATTTAGTCGCTCGCCTCGGCATGTCTGTTGAGGTCGCCCGGGGTGCCTCACGGGCGCTGATTGAGCCCTCAGCGCCGTGGCGTGAACACCTGGATCATAAGGTCGATAAAGTCGGCCTGCGCCATCTCTGGAAGGATGTTCACGCCCCGCAAATGCTGGCCGAAGTGGCGCCTATGGCGGTACATAAGATGGGCGAGCTCATCTGCGCAAACCCTGGTGAAATCTCGCTGATTGCCATTGGCCCGCTGACCAACGTGGCGCTGGCTTTGCAGCTGTACCCGCAGATGGCAAACGCGGTGAAAGAGATCGTGATTATGGGCGGCGTCTTTAACGTTGACGGCTACCTGAAGGACACCAATTTCGGCGTCGATCCGGAGGCCGCACATGCCGTGCTGACCAGCGGCGCGAATATCGTGCTGGTGCCGATGGACGTCACCACGCAAACCATGATGACCCATCAGGATTTGGATGCGCTGGCCACCTGCAATAATCACCTGAGCCGTTTTCTGGTCGAAACTATTCGCCCGTGGATGGATTTCTCCATCCAGACCCGCCAGCTACCAGGCTGCTGGATCCACGATGTGCTGACCGTCGCCTGGCTTCTCGAGCCGGAGCTGGTGAGCTGGACGCGTGATTATGTGGATGTTTCCCTGAGCGGGCTGAGCCGTGGCAGAACGCTGCGCTATGGCCCGGAGCATTTGAGGCTGGCGGTGAACGTTGAGGCTCCGCAAGGCAAGCCGGTCACGCTGCTGCAAACCGTCGATAATCAGCGACTGCTGGCGCTTATCGACGGGCATATTCGCCGGTTTTCATAAGTGGATACAGGGCGCATAAGCGCCCTGTTTTACAGAACCTTGCTGAGGAAAGCCTGAGTTCTCGGGTTTTGCGGCGCGCTAAAGAGCTGCGCAGGTACGCCCTGTTCCTGGATCACGCCCTGGTCGATAAAGATAACCCGGTCCGCCACTTCGCGGGCAAAGCCCATTTCATGGGTCACGATGATCATCGTCATCCCTTCCTGCGCCAGCTGTTTCATCACCGCCAGCACTTCACCAACAAGTTCTGGATCCAGCGCCGAGGTCGGCTCATCGAACAGAATAATGGACGGCTCCATCGCCAGCGCACGGGCAATCGCCACGCGCTGCTGCTGGCCGCCGGAGAGGCTTGAAGGCCAGGCGTCGATTTTATCCAGCAGCCCCACCTTTTGCAGCAGCTTCTCGGCGCGGTTCACCGCTTCCGCTTTTGACAGTCCCTTCAGCGACATCGGCGCCATAATCAGGTTTTCCAGCACCGTCATGTGCGGGAACAGGTTAAAGCGCTGGAACACCATGCCCACGCCTTCACGCAGCGTGTTGAGGTTGGTTTTTGGGTCGTGTACCGCAAAACCGTTCACAATGACTTCGCCGCCGTCCGGTTTTTCCAGCGCGTTCAGGCAGCGCAGAAAGGTGCTTTTGCCGGAGCCGGAAGGGCCAATCACGCAAACCACTTCCTGCGGCGCGATATCGCAGGAAATGCCGCGCAGCACGTGAGTTTTGCCAAACTGTTTCTGTAAGTCCTTAACGTGAATCACTTTTGCCAAACCTCTTTTCCATATGTTGCACCAGCAGCGAAAGCAGGAACGTCAGCACCCAGTACACTACGGAGATGGTCAGGTACGGTTCCCAGTAGGTCGCGTAAGCGCCGGAAACGGTACGCGCCGCGTAGGCCAGGTCTGCAAGGCCGATGGCGGAAGCCAGCGACGAGTCTTTCACAATAGCGATCGCGTTGTTGCCCAGCGGCGGCAGGATGCGACGAAAAGCCTGCGGCAGGATAACTTTGCGCATCGTTTTGCCCCAGCCCATGCCGAGGGCGCGTGAAGCTTCCATCTGCCCTTTATCGATGGACTGAATACCGGCGCGGAAAATCTCGGACACATAAGCCCCGGCGTTCAGGGTAATCGCCACCACGCAGGAGAGGAAGGCGCCGTACTCAGAACGCAGTTCGCGGGCAAAGTCCACGGACATCATCCCGCTGGTGATCATGATCCCGTCGCGCGGGTTAATAAACAGCGGCACCAGCGCAAAGTGAACCACCATGATCTGCACGAACAAAGGCGTGCCGCGAAACGCGCTGACATAAACACGCACCGGCCACTGAACCGCGTAGCGCAGCACATGTTTCCACGGGCCGTCATCGGCGTGAGCCATACGGCCAAGCCCCAGCAGCAGCCCCCACGTAGTGCCTAAAATCACGCAGATAATGGTGCACTTGATGGTCATCAGCGCGCCCTGCATAAACAACGGCGCGTATTCTGAGATTATCTCCCAGCGAAATCCGGTCATACCTGTCCTTGTTGGGGCCGGAGCGGCCCCGATTGAAAATTACTCTGCCGGGAGGGTTGGAACGTTGTTGTCGAACCAGGTGGCGTAAATTTTAGCGTAGGTGCCGTCGGCGATGATTTTCTTCAGCCCGGCGTCGATCTTACCTTTCAGCTCGGTGTTGCCTTTGGCCACCGCAATGCCGAAGTACTGACGCTCAAACTTGCTGTCCGGCACCAGTTTCAGCGGTTTTTCCGGGTGAGATTTGATGTAGTACTTCACCACGCCCACATCGCCAACCGCAGCGTCGATGCCGTCTTCGGTCAGTTCCTGCAGCATCAGCGGCGTGTTATCAAAACGCTTGATATCGGTGCTGTTTTTACCCAGAACGTCGGACACCACGATGTCGCCGGTGCTGGAGTTAACCACGCCCACTTTTTTGCCTTTCAGGGAGGTTACGGAGTCCACTTTAGAGTCGGTTGGCACCACGATGGACTGCTCGGCCGGGAAATAAGGCGAGGAGAAATCGACCATCGCTTTACGCTTGTCGGTGATGGTGATGCCGGAAATGATGATGTCGCGGTCGCCGGAGTTCAGCGTGGCAAAAATGCCTTCCCACGGCGTGTTAACCAGCTTGATATCAAACCCTTCGGCTTTGGCGATAGCTTTGATGATATCGATATCAAAACCTTCCAGCTGCTTCTGGCTGTTTTCGTATTCAAACGGACGGTAGGTGCCGCCGGAACCCACGACATAGGTCTGCGCCAGCGCCTGTGCCGAGCTGAACAATGCCGCGAGCAAACACCCGCCAGCCACTACTGATTTCATCGCTTTAGTTAACATAGAAGCCCCTGGATATATTATGTTTTTATGCAGTTAATATGCATAAAAATACATAATTAGCCGAAAGGCAGCAACAGATAATTCACGCTGAGCGACAATTACTGGCACTGAGGCTTGAGAATGGCGTCCAGCACCGGAGCCATGTCTGCTCGCCAGGCGCCCTCTTCCCCGTCGTAGAATTTTTCATCACCGTTGATCGCATACGGAATCTGCGCCTTTTGCAATTCGCAGGCGACAAAGGTCGCCATCGCCACCTGCTGAGCGACCGGCAGTTTGCTGCCCGGAGACCAGCTGCCAACCCAGGAAAGATGCCCGGTTTTCTGCTGCCAGCGAATGGCCGTTTCAATGCGCGCATGAATCGCCGCTTTTTCCGCATCCGTGCCGGTTGTCCACTGGCTTTTGCCGTTCCAGGTTTTTGGCCCGCCCGGCATAAGGTGCCAGTCCGCCATCACCAGCCCGTGACGGGATTCGGGAATTTTGAGGGTTGAGAGCGCTTCAGGCGACCCACGGTAGCGGGGCGCGACAAAAATGTGGCGCTGCGGGCTGATTTTATGAATCGCCTTGACGGCTTTGTCGTAGACCTGGTTAAGCAGCTGAGGGCTGGCGCTGAGCTTTTCCTCTGGCTGCCCGATAATATCGAACACCAGCGAGTCATCGTTTTTAGCGAAGAAGCGCGCGACGGTCGTCCACCACTCAACGATATCCTCTGCGTTATCCGGGGTTGGCTTCGCTTTTAGCTCTGCCGCCCGGTAGCTGATCACCGGGACAATATGGTACTGCTCACACGCATCCACAATGCGCCGCAGATGCACCAGCTTCTGGTGCGTTATCGGCCCCGCGACGCGAATACGAACGTGACCAAAGCCGCGCTGCTGAAAATCACGAACCGCGAGAGGATCGAACTCGCGAATACCTCGCTCCGTCACCGCCCAGTCAACGTTCATTCCCACCCCAAGCTGGCTGGTCCAGCTGGGCGGCAGAGCTTCCTGTTGCGCAGCAAACGAACTGGCACAGAAAGAGAGGGCAACCAGGATAAGAGTCGGCTTTAACATCGGCGGCACGCTACTTAGCGAAGGAAAACTAATATTTAGCATGCTTTTACCGTTTACGGTGAGTCAGGATTGCAATAAAAAATTAATGGTGGAGTTTTGATAGTGTATCGCGCTCCCAGGGTTAAAACTGTTTCCGGGCCAGGTCATAGCATGGCAGCGATAAAGGATCTTTCCCGCCGGTAAAGTTTCTTTAAAAACCGGGATCGCCTCGCCCGGCTCAGGGAGTCCAGGAATCAGCGCAACAGGCTCACCAAAAGCGGCTCTCGTTTTGGCTCCGTCACTCGGCGCCATCCTGCAGCCTCCTGACCTCATATTCAGCTGCCTGAAGCACGTTCGCCGGATAAGTGGACACCATTAGCAGGTGAGTGAGTTGGGTGTGCAGCCCTTCCAGCCCGGGAACGCAGCCGCGCAGCGCAAGCTGCAGGGTTAGCCCCTCTTCGCGTTTACTATTTTGCTCGCGAACGCCTTTTGCGAGCGTGAGTTTCACGCTTTCGCTGTCAAACAGCACCCGGTCTTTTTTCTTTTCAATACGCCCGGTTTGCCTGGATATCATCGCGCCCTCCATAATAACCTTGCTAACTCATCTAACCTTAATAACCCATACCACTTTACAGGCCTGTATAAAAAACGCCCAGACTGGAGAGGGTAATCTGGGAATCATCGCCCATCTTGCGGATCACCTCACTCGCCTACAGCGAATATCAGGTGGATGACCAGCTGCGCAGGGAGCATTCCAGGCTGCCGCCCGGTGAGCTATAGCCCCCAGAACAGCAGAGCCAGCAGCTGGGGAGTAATAATGCGCAGGAACATCACCAGCGGGTAAACCGTGGCGTAAGAAAGCGCGGCAGCGCCGCTGGTCGCATGCAGCCCGTTGGCAAAGGCCAGCGCGGGCGGATCGGTCATCGAGCCCGCCAGCATGCCGCACAGCGTCAGGTAGTTCATTTTCGCCAGCAGGCGGGCAAGCAGCCCAACGGTAATCAACGGAATCGCCGTCATCAGGATGCCGTAGCCAATCCAGCTGACGCCGTCGCCCACCAGCAGCGTGTCGATAAAATCCCCGCCGGATTTGAGCCCAACCACCGCCAGAAACAGCACGATGCCCAGCTCGCGCAGCGCAAGGTTCGCGCTCGGCGGCATAAACCAGTACAGCTTGCCGATACTGCCGATGCGCCCGAGGATCAGCGCCATAATCAGCGGCCCACCGGCAAGCCCAAGGCGCAGCGCGGCCGGAAAACCGGGGATAAACAGCGGAACAGAGCCCAGCAGTACGCCCAGGCCGATGCCGATAAACACTGGCAGCATTTGTACCTGCTGCAGCTTGTGCTGCGCGTTACCCACTTCTGCCGCCACCGCGTCTATCGATTGAGGGCGCCCCACCAGGTTGAGGATATCGCCAAACTGCAGGCTGGCACTGCTGCTGGCCACCAACTCGACCCCGGCGCGATTAAGGCGCGAAATCACCACGTCGTATTTCTGTTTTAAATGCAGATCGCGGATCTTTTTGCCTAAAACCTTCTCGTTGGTCACCACCACGCGTTCAACTCGCAGATCCGTCCCTCGCGTAGAAAGTGAGGTATCCACCTGGTTGCCGATCACCAGCAACGCTTTATGCAGATCCTTCTCTACCCCCACCAGGTGCAGCAGGTCGCCGGTCTGGACGAGAGTGCCCGGGGAAGGCACCATCAGCAGTTCGCCGCGTTTAAGGCGGGAGCAGATAATCTCGTCGCTGTTAAGAATAGGGATATCCTGAATCGCCAGGCCGTTCAGGTTTGGGTTGGCGACGCAGATATTGATGGTCTGCAGCTGAGCGTGGTTTTGCCCGTTGCTGGCCTCAAACTGCTGCGCTTCTTTATCGACGCTGACGCGAAACGCCACACGCAGCAGCCACATCGTCAGCAGGATGCCGCAAATCCCGAACGGGTACGCCATCGCGTAGCTCATCCCCATTTGGTCAACCAATTGCACGGGCGTGCCGAGATCGGTAAGGATCTGCTGCCCCGCCCCCAGCGCGGGAGTGTTGGTGACGGCGCCGGAGAAGATCCCCAGCACCACCGGCAGCGAAACATCAAACAGCTTATAGACCACGGCGGTCACCAGCGCGCCAAGCAGCACAATCAGAATAGCGAAAAGATTTAGCCGCAGGCCGGAAACGCGAAGCGAAGAGAAGAAGCCGGGCCCAACCTGAATACCGATGGTATAGACAAACAGGATCAGCCCAAACTCCTGGATAAAGTGCAGCATGTCGCTATTCAGGCTAATCCCTGCCTGATTAACAAAGTGGCCGACAATAATGCCGCCAAACAGCACGCCTCCGATACCGAGCCCCACGCCGCGGATCCTGATGTTGCCGATCCATAATCCCACCACGGCGACCAGCGCCAGCATGCTGACGGTTAACGCTATTCCACTCATAAAATCATCCCTGTGAATAACATCATTGTTACTAAGGATTCTCGCAGAGCTATGGACAGGATAATGGGGCGTGGAGCACAAAAAAGGCCCCATCAGGGGCCTTATGACAACATGCTTAATTAGCTATTCAACGCGGGGCGCTCGCTAATGGCGATACGCTGCGGAGCGACTTCTTCGGGGATTTCGCGCACCAGGTCAATGTGCAGCAGGCCGTTGGTGAACGCCGCCCCTGAAACCTGCATATGCTCGGCCAGGGTGAAGCTCAGGTTAAAGGGTTGCATGACCAGCCCCTGATGCAGCCAGTTGATCTCTTTTTCCGGTTTGACCGGGGTGCCCTTCACGCTAAGTCGGGTGCCTTCCAGTTCAATATCGAGATCTTCCTGGCGGAAGCCGGCTAGCGCCAGCGTAATGCGGTAGTGGTTATCATCGCTTTTTTCGATGTTGTAGGGCGGAAAGCCCTGGCTGTCGCTGCTGGACTGAAGCGCATTAGCCAGTTTGTCGAAACCGATCCATTGACGCAGAAGTGGGGATAAGTCGTAGTTACGCATAGTGTTTTCTCCTTCTCTGAAGCAAGAAATACCCTGCCCGCATGCGAACGGGCATTGGCTCCCTGACGGCGAGCCAGCTTGATGACGGGCCGCGCGATGCGCGACCCCATAAATTAGTTAATTTCGATGCGGCGAGGCTTCATCGACTCAGGAATTTCGCGTTCCAGCTCGATGTACAGCAGGCCGTTAACCAGGTTTGCGCCACGGACGTGGATATTTTCCGCAAGCTGGAATTTACGCTCGAAGTTGCGCTCGGCGATGCCCTGATAGAGATAGGTGCGCTCTGGCTGCTCGTCCGCATGCGCCCCTTTGACGATCAGCAGATTGTCCTGGGCGGTGATCTCAAGCTCGCTTTCCGCGAAACCGGCGACGGCGATAGCAATTCGATAGTGGTTTTCATCCACTAATTCAACGTTATACGGAGGGTAGCCGCCGTTGCTTTGGCTCTGGTTGCTTTCCAGCAGGTTAAACAGACGGTCAAAACCGATGGCGGAACGGTACAGCGGAGAAAGATCGAAGTTACGCATAATAAAAGCTCCTGAAATCAGCGAGTAAAGTGTAAAAACCTTCCCTTAGGACAGGCCATGAACCGGAATACCCAATCGGCGTATTCGTTGCGGTTACATCACTAAAATGTGGCCCGCTTAGAATTTTTCAAGGCGCTTTACTGCAAATTTTTTGCGTCTGAGGGATTCCTTACATAGACTGGCAAACAGCATAAAAGGTTAAAAATATGCGATAGCCGCCACAGAGCGGAGCGATGGGCGTTTTTAAACCACGGGCGGATGCTATAACTCCGCAGGTGCTGGTACTCCGCCAGCCATTGAAGATGACAGCAAGATGATGATGAGAAACTTGTTTCCAACTCTGGTGCTGAGCAGCGGGCTGTTATTACTGACCGGCTGCTCCAGTATGATGTCACACAGCGGCGGCAAAGAGGGTTTGTATCCCGGTACGCGAGCCAGCGCAACAACGCTTGGCGATGACGATACCAGCTGGGCGATTAAGCCTCTGGTTGCTCTGGATCTACCTTTTACCGCCGTACTCGATACGGTGCTGTTGCCGTGGGATATGTTCCGTAAGGACAACTCAGTGAGATCGCGTGTTGAAGCCAGCGAGAAGCAAAATCTGGCCACCAACTCCGTTATCCCACCGGCAGAGCTTACAAACTAAGCGGTGTTAAAGTCCGGTTTCCGCGCTCCATAGCTGGCGGAAACCGTCAACATCCTGCATCCAGGCCAGCTGCCTGCCGTCTGGAGAAAAGACGACGGCATCGCCCGAAGGTTTTTCCCCCCCATCCCGGCTCAGTGGCGTAATTTCTCCGCTTTGCGCATCACACAGCACCACGCGTCCCTGCTGCACAAATCCAAGCGCTTTTCCTGAAGGGTGCCAGTTAAAAGCTGACTGAATGCCGTGTTCGCCGTGGGTAACCTGACGTGGCTTGCCGCCGTTCGGCGACACGCTCCAGAGCTGTACCACGCCGCTGTCATCGCGCATCAGGAAAGCAAGCTGGCTGCCATCGGGGCTGCTGCGTACCCAGTGGCGTGGCTGATTCACCAGGCCCGGATAGCGGCGCTCGTGGGTGAAGGTCAGCCTGCGCTGCATCACGCCTTTTGGCGGGGCGGGTAGCGTGGCGGCAGTACCGCACAGCGGTTCGCTTCCGGCCTGCTTATATGCCTGCGCGTCATCAGGCAGATCCACAATAAACAGCTCTGGCACCTTCTCGCCGTCTGGCGAACGGGTATCGCCGATAAACGCCAGCGCCCAGCGCTGCACGCTTCCGTCTGGCTTACGATAGCCGTGCTCGCCTACCCAGCCCTCTTCATAGGCACGGTTAATCTCATCGCTACCGGGCTGCGGCTCCGGCGTCGTTCGGCTCACCAGCACGCAATAGTGGCTGCCGTCATATTCCCTCGGGTGCTGCTTTGGCGGCGTGACAGGGCCAAAGGGCAGCGCAATGCCGACGTTGCGCAGATCGAGTCGCTCATCAAGTTGATGCATCACATGGTCGTTGTAGGTAAAGCTCAGGCGGCTGCCGTCCGGGCTCCAGACATGAACGTGGCTACCGCCGCGTAGCGCGCCGGGGGTATAAGGCGAAGTAATGTCCATCGCATCAAGATTGCTGACTTTGCCCTGCTCCGCCACCACGCCGCGGCGGTGATGAAAGTCATAGTGCCACTCGGCATCCGGATCTTCCGGGCCGTGGATAAAGACGTAGCGCTCCGGCTGCTGCGGATTGACGGTCACCACGCCAACGTGGGCCCCCTCAGGCGCGCGGTAAACCACCTCGACGTCACCGTTCAGGATATTGACCCGCTCGATAGTTGCGCCGGTGAAAGATGCGCCCGATGGCCGCACGTCGAAGGCCAGCCACTGGCTGTCCGGCGTCCAGGTGTTGATGTTGGTAAGCTGATGATGACGCGGTGCGAAGGTGAGTTGTTTTATCACGGTTTTACCCTGAAGCGCTGAATACGCCTCAGGGTAAAAGAATTAGTCCGGCCTTTCCACTTTGCCCACCGCAGAAGGGGGAAAGGGCTAGCGTTTTTTGGCCCCGGCATCCTGGCGACAGGCGGATGCCGCCAGGCCAGGGAAGTCAGCGGAGGTGTACCAGCTCACCGGGGCAGGAAGATGAGCCCTGTCGCTGCCGGGCCAAAGCTGGAGCTGCGCCAGGGCATCAAGATCGTAGCGCTGCCAGCGGTGCGGGAGGTGCAGCGTCAGCGGCGGAGTAGTTTCCCCGGGCACCGGTGTAGGGACGCGGTAGTCGCTGACGGAGTAATTACGCCGCAGCACCAGATATTTTTCCGGGACCCGCAGCCTGCTGTTCCACCAGCGCCCATCCAGCCTGTCAAACCAGAATCGCGTCTCGCTGGCAGGCGCAGCGTCCAGCTGTAACAGCGCCTGGGGAAGTGCGCTGCTCATGGCGGCCTGGTACATCCCCAGAGAGGCGGTTTGCCCGTCGAAGATGAGCGCCAGCGCCAGACGGGCACCAAGCAGGTTAGAGTAAAGATCTTCCGGCGAGAAAGCAGAAATTTCCTCAGAAAATCCGGGAACGGAGCGGAAACCATACCACTGCGCAATTTCGTGCCAGGCCGCGATCTGAAAAGCCAGATGAGCCGACATCAACGCCGCCAGCCTGTAGCGGTCGCTCGCGGCAGCTGGCGGGACAAAAGCATTAAATACCAGGCGTCTCTGCGCCAGCTCATCGTCCAGCCGCAAAACAAATCGCTGCCCCAGTTTTGGCCACAGGTGGCTGAAGAGATAGACCGTCATATCGGCGGTATCGCGGACGTGTGCGGTGTCGATAAATCCCCCGCGCGAGGTATAGACGATACCGTTTTTTTCACTGCCAATCCCCAGCAAGTTTGCCAGCCCGGCGAGGGTGCTGTCGTTGTAGCGATGATGCCCGAGAGAGCTCGCGGTCACCACATTTCTCAGCTGATAAAAAGGGACCGGTATGTGAAACACTTCGGCATGCAGGTCATAGCCGAAGGCGCAGCAGGGGCGCAGCCCTTCAGGCTTCGGTAGCGGCGCCATCAGGGGCCACGCCTGCTGTATGTTTCCCTTCCCGGCCGCCGTAAGATCCGGCGGTAGCGTCGCGAGGGCCAGAGGGCTCACCAGAATAAACAGCGCCAGCAGCGTCCTGATTTTCAAAATGCCTCTCCTACCTGGAAATAAAACCCGCTACTCCCCTTCCCGATCCCGTAATCCAGCCTGATGTTCATCCTGGGTTTAAACTCAAAACGATAGCCTACGCCGACCGAAGGCAGCCAGCGGCCCTCACCCAGCGAATGAATATCTGGCCCCATCGTCCCGGCGCCCAGCCAGCCCACCACGCCGTGCCGCCAGCTCAGCTTTCGACGGTACTCCAGCTGGCTGCTCAAGGTGTTTCTGTCACGGTAACGTCCTTCATAGTAGCCACGCATGCGCTGGCTGTTGCCCAGTAATGGCAGCATATTCCATGGCACATCCCCCTGGGTAAAATCGCCGTTTACCTCCCACGCCAGAACATTTTTGTCATCAGCAGCGTAATAGCGGCTGTAGTGCAGTTGATAATCATCGAAGTGGGTGTCACTGCCGAGGCGCTTCGCGTAATGGGTATAACGGAGATCGAGCAGCTGGCCATGACGGGGGTTAGGAACAAAATCTCGATCGTCCCAGGTCAGCACAAGCGTACTACCGGAGCTAAACGTGGAGGCCCCCTGGGGCGTGGCCTCAATCTTACGCTCATCTTCCCCGTCTATCTGCCCGGCATGCTGCGCTGAAAGCGACCAGCCGATCCCCAGATAGAAGTTTTGTGCCAGCCGCCGGTAAACAACGGGACGAAGAGAGAGTGCCTCCGAGGTATATCGCTGCCGGCCGCTATTTCTGCTGCCTTCGCTGAATCCCTGGCCCCAGTACCAGGTAGGCGTATTGCTGAGCGAACCGTTGAGGAAGAAGCGCCAGCGATCGTCGGCAAAGAAGGCGTAATTACTGGCGTTCAGGCCGAAAGCGCCGTTTGAGCTCACGTAGCCGCTTAGCGACAACGTCGAATTCTGGCTAACGCTGTCGGTGGGATCTGGCCGATACATCCCCACCACCGCGGTACCCACGCCCACGCCCAGCTCCGGCGTGTAGAAGGGGCCAGGTATAACGCCCCAGTCGATCCCCTTCGCCGCAGTGAAGTTATCGTTGGCTCCCAGCGGCTTCAGCCAGGCATCAACTTGTTTGCGGTCGGGCAGTATCTGCGCCAGCGCTGGATAAGAGACGATCAGGCACGCGGCCAGCGTGCCGTACAGCAAGACTTTCAAAACCGGTATTCAACGGAGGCGAGGAAGCTATTACGTTCGGCGAAGCCAAACTCAGTCGTCAGGTTCAAATTACGGGTGAAATCATACTGGGCCCCGATCAGCATGTTCCACGGCGACTTCAGGCGCTGCTTAACGTCGAAGCGACCGTTGCCCTTTTGGTTCGCCAGCCCCAGCATCTGGCTCATCAGTTCAGACGGCATATGCAGATCGTTCAGGCTGCCCCTGAACTCCTGCTGCACGTCCTGGAACATGCTGCCAACCCAGACATTGAGCTGCCCTTGGGGCAGATAGAGCTTATTCAGCGCGGGCGTGGTGAAGCGATAGCCCACGCGGGGCGAAAGCGTAAAGGCATCGATACTGCCGTCGAGGATATCAAAGCGGGTTTGCGTGTAGTTGGCATCCAGCGAACCAAACCAGTTGCCGATCCCGGCGACGAACGTGGTCCCTACACCGTAGGTGGTGCCTTTGAAATCGAGCTGAAAATCCAGATCCTGCAGGCCCTGGGGATGAATCGTCCCTCCGCCAGGAAGGTTAATGCCTACGCCGATGTGTGAAAGCGAATGCCCCTCGGTGTGGCCCACCAGGCCATAGACGTTCATAAAAGGAAAGAGCCACGCATCGAGCTTAAGCGTCTCCGTTTTGCTACTTTCTCTGGTCTTCCCGGCATTAATTTTAAAAGCGTTATCCAGGGGAATCGGCCCCAGAGCCAGCCCGGAAAAGCCGATATTATTGACGTCTATGTTCTGCCGCATATTCATATAATTGATGTTAACGCCGAAGGGTTCTGGCAGGTCATAGCCCTCTGCGCGCGCGGAGTCGCCAAAAAATGGCAGAACGGAAGAGGGCTCGGGCGATGTGGAAACATTATTGTCAGAAGATGCTGGTGAAGGAGATACAGCCCAGGCAGGGAAAGCCATGCAGGACAGCGCTACTAATGCCGTGCGAATACAGTTATTCATATTTTTGTGAAGGTCGTTTTTTTGGCGTGAGTCGCCGAATGGACAGGAGAAGAAAGGGTATAAAAAGCTTACAAATAATGTGGGCAATTCAGTGCGAATTCACAATAAATAACAAATTAGGGCTGGATTAACCTTGGGCAGATGCCTGAATACTCCCGGCAGGCTGGGGCTGCCGGGGGCAGAAGAGGTTTCAGGAAAGCACAAACTTCTCGATAGCGTAGGCGACGCCGTCTTCGAGGTTGGATTTAGTCACGAAGTTGCTGACGGCTTTCACTTTGTCGATAGCGTTGTCCATCGCCACGCCAACGCCTGCATACTCCAGCATCGCGATGTCGTTTTCCTGATCGCCAATGGTCATGACTTCTTCTGGCTTAATGCCCAGTTTCTCCGCCAGCGACTTCACGCCAGTGCCTTTATTGACGCGCTTATCGAGGATTTCCAGGAAGTAAGGCGAGCTTTTCAGCAGCGTATAACGCTCAAACACTTCGGCAGGGATCTTTGCGATCGCCTTGTCGAGGATGGCCGGCTCGTCAATCATCATGACCTTCAGGAACTCGCCGTTTTTATCCATGTTTTCCGCTTCGCAGAACACCAGAGGAATGCTGGCGATAAAGGATTCGTGCACCGTGTAATAGCTGATATCGCGGTTGGCGGTGTACAGGGTGTGGCGATCGAGCGCGTGGAAGTGCGAGCCCACTTCGCGGGACAGGTTTTCCAGGAAACGGTAGTCGTCATAGCTCAGCGCCGTCTGGGCTACCGTGCTGCCGTCGCTCGCTTTCTGCACCAGCGCCCCGTTGTAGGTGATGCAGTAGTCGCCAGGCTTATCCATATGCAGCTCACGCAGATAACTTTCAACGCCAGCAAACGGACGACCGGTACAGATAACGACGTTCACGCCGCGCTCGCGTGCCGCCGCAACGGCCTGTTTTACCGCCGGGGAGATAGTGTGGTCTGGCAGCAGCAGCGTACCATCCATATCAATTGCAATCAGTTTTATGGCCATGGGATCTTCAGAGGTAATGGATTTAGCTCATGCTAACGCGATTCCGCTCAAAAAACAGCAGCAAACTCCGGGGAAAAGGGGGATGAAAGGCGGCGGACAAACTCCTCTTTTCACCGGCGAGGAGCGCCCCGGCAATGCTGCCAGGGCCAGCAAAAAAATTAGCTAAAGAGTTTACCTTTCAGCAGGTTAACCCCTGCACTTAGCAGATCGTTATGGGCCTCCGGCGTCACCTCGCCGTTTGGCGACAATGCATCGATCACCTTCGGAAGATATTCCGCCAGCAAGGCAGAAGCCGAGCCGGTATCCACGCCCAGTTTTTCCCCCAGCGCCGCAACGGAGGGCGAACCCAGCGCCTGGGTTATCTGGTCGCCGCTCAGCGGCTGGTTGGTACCGTTGCTGCTGAGCCATGAGGAGACGATTTCGCCTAAGCCGCCCTGACGCAGCTTGTCCAGCAGCGCCTGAATGCCGCCCTGCTGCTCAACCCAGCTTAGAATGGCCTGATATTTACCGGCGTCGCCGTTCAGCAGCGAGCCTGCAACCTGATCAAAAAATCCCATGGGGTTTCCCTCTGTGATGTAGAAAATCGACACCAGAAAGTATAGCGCCCATAAAAAAAGCCGTGCTAAAAGCACGGCTCTTTAGTCTGACAAGGTTGCCTTAGATATCGATGTTCGCCGCTTTCAGGGCGTTTTCTTCGATAAATGCACGACGCGGCTCTACCGCATCCCCCATCAGGGTGGTGAACAGCTGGTCTGCAGCAATCGCGTCCTTAACGGTAACACGCAGCATGCGGCGGCTGTCCGGATCCATGGTGGTTTCCCACAGCTGATCCGGGTTCATCTCGCCCAGACCTTTATAACGCTGAATCGCCAGGCCACGGCGGGACTCTTTCTGCAGCCACTCCAGCGCCTGCTCGAAGCTGGTTACCGGCTGACGGCGTTCGCCGCGTTCGATAAATGCATCCTCTTCAACCAGGCCACGCAGCTTCTCACCGAGTGCGCAAAGGCGGCCATATTCGCCCCCTTCTACAAACTCTTTTTCCAGCACGTAGTCGGTGTCCACGCCGTGAGTACGCACGCGTACAATCGGCTCAAACACGTTCAGTTCGCTGTTGTGGAAGATATCGTATTTCCAGGTGCTGCCGTGCTGCTCTTTCTCGTTCAGCGTTACGGTCAGCGCAGAAATCCACTGCGTCACTTTTGCTTCGTCGGCCAGGTCAGCCACCTGCAGCGTTGGGTGATAAACCAGGTTGTTCAGCAGGTTGCGCGGATAACGACGCTCCATACGGCCAATCATTTTCTGCGCGGCGTTATACTCCGCCACCAGCTTCTCAAGCGGCTCGCCGGCCAGCGCTGGCGCACTCGCGTTGGCGTGCAGGGTCGCACCGTCAAGGGCGATAGCGATCTGGTACTGATCCATCGCCTCATCGTCTTTGATGTACTGTTCCTGTTTGCCTTTTTTCACTTTGTACAGCGGCGGCTGCGCGATGTAGACGTGGCCACGCTCAACGATTTCCGGCATCTGACGGTAGAAGAAGGTCAGCAGCAGGGTACGGATGTGCGAGCCATCGACGTCGGCATCGGTCATGATGATGATGCTGTGGTAGCGCAGCTTGTCCGGGTTGTACTCGTCGCGGCCAATGCCGCAGCCGAGCGCGGTGATAAGCGTTGCCACTTCCTGAGAGGAGAGCATCTTGTCGAAGCGCGCCTTCTCAACGTTGAGGATTTTCCCCTTCAGCGGCAGGATCGCCTGGTTCTTACGGTTACGCCCCTGTTTTGCAGAGCCGCCCGCAGAGTCCCCTTCCACCAGGTACAGTTCAGACAGTGCCGGGTCGCGTTCCTGACAGTCTGCCAGCTTGCCCGGCAGGCCTGCGAGGTCAAGCGCGCCTTTACGGCGGGTCATTTCACGCGCGCGACGTGCAGCTTCACGGGCACGCGCGGCATCAATAATTTTGCCGACAACAATTTTTGCGTCGCCCGGATTTTCCAGCAGGTATTCAGCCAGCAGTTCGTTCATCTGCTGTTCAACCGCGGATTTCACTTCCGAAGAAACCAGTTTGTCTTTGGTCTGGGAAGAGAACTTCGGATCCGGCACCTTCACGGACACTACGGCAATCAGGCCTTCACGCGCATCGTCACCGGTGGCGCTCACTTTGGCTTTTTTGCTGTAGCCTTCTTTGTCCATATAGGCGTTCAGGGTACGGGTCATCGCCGCGCGGAAGCCCGCAAGGTGAGTACCGCCGTCGCGCTGAGGAATGTTGTTGGTAAAGCAGTAGATATTTTCCTGGAAGCCGTCGTTCCACTGCAGCGCCACTTCCACGCCGATGCCGTCTTTTTCAGTGCTGAAATAGAAGACATTCGGGTGAATCGGGGTTTTGTTCTTGTTGAGATACTCAACAAACGCCTTGATGCCGCCTTCGTAGTGGAAGTGATCCTGCTTGCCGTCGCGCTTATCGTTCAGGCGAATAGAGACGCCGGAGTTCAGGAACGACAGCTCACGCAGGCGCTTAGCCAGGATGTCATATTCGAATTCGGTGACGTTGGTGAAGGTTTCATGGCTCGGCCAGAAACGCACCTGGGTACCGGTCAGTTCGGTTTCACCGGTGACCGCCAGCGGAGCCTGCGGCACGCCGTGCACGTAGGTTTGCTGATGGGTTTTGCCTTCGCGGCGAATCAGCAGCTCCAGCTTCTGGGACAGGGCGTTCACAACCGAAACGCCTACGCCGTGCAGGCCGCCGGAAACTTTATAGGAGTTGTCATCGAACTTACCGCCGGCGTGCAGCACGGTCATGATAACTTCCGCAGCAGAGACGCCCTCTTCCGGGTGAATACCGGTTGGGATACCACGGCCATCATCGGTAACGGACACGGAGTTGTCAGCGTGAATCGTTACCACGATATCTTTACAGTGGCCCGCGAGCGCTTCGTCGATAGCGTTATCCACGACCTCAAATACCATGTGGTGCAGACCGGTGCCGTCATCCGTGTCGCCGATATACATGCCCGGGCGCTTACGTACCGCATCCAGCCCCTTAAGGACTTTGATACTGGAGGAGTCATAAGAATTCGACATCAACGTTTCTCGCTCATTTAATCTTGGGTTAATCCGCTATTTTACCCTGATCCACGGCGAACATCTTTGAATTTTTGTCCGCCATATCCATCACATGTTCTGCGCTGATCGCGCTGACAAACACTTGTGACTCCGTGGCCTTTAACCGGCTGGCCAATAGACCGCGCCTGGCGTCATCCAGTTCAGAGGCAAAATCATCTATCAGATACAGGCAACGCCGCCCGTTCTGCCGGGTGAGAAACTCACCCTGCGCCAGTCGTAAGGCGCACATCAGTAATTTAAGCTGCCCGCGCGAGAGCGTATCTTCTACCGGGGCACCGTCGGCGCGAATACGAAAATCCGCTTTGTGAGGGCCGTGCGCGGTATAGGTCAGCATTCTGTCGCGTTCAAAATTGCGCTCCAGCACCTCGCTATAGTCGCTCTCTTTTTCCCAGCCGCGCTGGAAGGAAAAACTGAGGGCGAACTCCGGCAGAAATTGTGCGCAGGTATCGGCCATATCTTCCGCAATGGCGGCGCTGTAGTCGGCGCGCCAGCGGCTGATCTGCTCGGCCAGCGGAATCAGCTCCTGATCCCACGGGCGCAGCTGCGCGTAGCGTGTCACCTGGCGCAACGCGGCGTTGCGTTGCTTCAGCAGACGTTTGAGGTTACTCCAGGCGACAAAAAAGCCCGGTTCATTGTGAAAACAGCCCCAATCGAGGAAAGCTCTACGGTATTTGGGGCCGCCACCCAGCAAAGTAAACCCCTCAGGGGTAATCAGCTGCATCGGCATCATCATCGCCAGCTCGGCGATTTTGTGGCCGTCGCTGCCGTCAATGCGCACTTTGCTGTCGCCGGTGCGGTCTTTGGTCAGGCCGATAGAGGTCTCCCTCTCGCCGTCCTGCAGCCGCCCGTGTAACACAAAAGCATCCTGTTCATGGCGGATCACGCGTTCAATTTTCAGGCTGCGAAAGGCGCGGCCATGCCCGAGGGTGTAAATCGCCTCAAGCACGCTGGTTTTGCCGCTGCCGTTAGCACCGACCAGAAAATTAAAGCCAGGAGAGAGAGCCAGATCCGCGTTTTCAATGTTGCGAAAGTCTTTAATCAGCAAACGCGTAAGTGACATCTACAGTCTCATCGGCATAACAACATAGGCCGCCGACTGGCTGGCCGCGTCTTCAATCTGCACGCTGGAAACGGAGTCGGTCAGCAGGATGCGGACGTTCTCGCACTTCAGGGCGTTCAGCACGTCCAGCACATAGCTGACGTTGAAGCCGATTTCCATCTCGGTCCCGTCGTAGGAAACGTCCAGAATCTCTTCTGCTTCTTCCTGCTCAGGGTTGTTTGCCGTGATTTTCAGCTGGTTTTCGCTAACGAACAGGCGCACGCCGCGGAACTTCTCGTTCGACAAGATAGCCGCGCGAGCAAACGCCTGCTTCAGCAGGTCGCAGCCCGCATCAAGGTGCTTGTCCGGGTTTTTCGGCAGCACGCGACGGTAGTCCGGGAAGCGGCCATCTACCAGCTTGGAGGTAAAGATGAAGTCACCGACGTGGGCGCGAATGTTATTGCTGCCGATCTGCACACGCAGCGGGGTTTCGCCGCCGTCGAGCATACGCATCAGCTCAATCACGCCTTTACGCGGAACGATAACCGAATGGTTAGGCAGAGACTGCCCCACCGGCATCGAACAAACCGCCAGGCGGTGACCGTCCGTTGCGACGGTACGCAGGTCTTCACCTTCGGTTTCGAACAGCATGCCGTTCAGGTAATAACGAACGTCCTGATGCGCCATAGAGAACTGCGTGGCTTCTATCAGGCGCTTCATGGTCGCCTGCGGCAGGGTAAATTCTACCTCGCTCTGCCAGTCGTCCAGGTTAGGGAAGTCCGCCGCCGGCAGCGTGGAGAGCGAAAAACGGCTACGCCCGGAGCGAACCAGCATGCGGTCGCCCTCCAGCTGTACCGCAATTTCAGCCCCTTCCGGCAGGCCACGGCAGATATCGAAGAATTTACGTGCCGGTACGGTCGTTGCCCCGGGTTCATGAGGCTGTACCAGCGCCACGCGCGCCACCATCTCCATTTCCAGATCGGTACCGGTTAAAGAGAGTGCACCTTCAGCCACCTGCAGCAGCAGGTTGCCCAGGATAGGCAGAGTCGGGCGGCCTCCGAGGGGGCCGCTTACCTGCTGCAGCGGTTTTAATAAATGTTCACGTTCAACGGTAAATTTCATAGCGTCACGAAGATAATGTTCTGATTAAATTGGAGAAATCTTCTTTGATATCGTGGCTTTCTTCACGCAGCTGCTCAATCTTGCGGCAGGCATGTAAAACCGTGGTGTGGTCGCGTCCACCAAAAGCATCGCCAATTTCCGGCAGGCTATGGTTGGTCAGCTCTTTAGCCAGCGCCATCGCCATCTGGCGCGGACGGGCAACGGAACGAGAGCGACGCTTGGACAGCAAGTCAGCGACCTTAATTTTATAATACTCGGCCACCGTTTTCTGAATATTATCGATGGTGACCAGCTTCTCCTGAAGCGCCAGCAGATCCCGCAGCGCTTCACGAACGAAGTCGATGGTGATCGCCCGGCCGGTAAAGTTGGCGTTGGCAATCACGCGGTTCAGCGCCCCTTCCAGCTCGCGGACGTTGGAGCGCAGTCGCTTGGCAATAAAGAAGGCCACCTCGCCCGGCAGACGGATATCGTTCTCGTCGGCCTTTTTCATCAGGATCGCCACACGCGTTTCAAGTTCAGGTGGTTCGATCGCCACCGTCAGCCCCCAGCCGAAACGGGATTTCAAACGATCCTCAACGCCGTTGATCTCTTTTGGATAGCGATCCGACGTCAGAATGATCTGTTGGTTACCTTCCAGCAGGGCATTAAAGGTGTGGAAAAACTCTTCCTGCGAGCGCTCTTTATTGGCAAAAAACTGAATGTCATCGATCAGCAGCGCGTCCACCGAACGATAGTAGCGTTTGAACTCTTCGATGGCGTTGTTCTGCAGCGCTTTCACCATATCCTGCACGAAACGCTCTGAGTGCATATACACCACTTTGGCATTCGGCTTGCGCGCCATAATGCCGTTACCCACCGCGTGTAAAAGGTGAGTTTTACCTAAGCCGGTGCCGCCATAAAGGAAGAGTGGGTTATACGCGCCGCCCGGGTTATCGGCCACCTGGCGTGCCGCAGCGCGGGCCAGCTGGTTCGATTTACCTTCAACGAAGTTATCAAAGGTGTGCTTCAGGTTCACGTTCGAGCGGTAGGACGGCTCTGCAGGCGCAGGCAT